>NZ_JAMQQF010000600.1 GCF_023716945.1 Frankia sp. AiPs1
GCGCCCCGCCGACCGGCACCCCGCCGACCGGGGAGCTTCGTCCGTCGACACCGCCGAGGCGGGAGGCGCCG
The DNA here is from genome assembly GCF_023716945.1 of Frankia sp. AiPs1. GTDB lineage: Bacteria > Actinomycetota > Actinomycetes > Frankiales > Frankiaceae > Frankia. The sequence goes on from NZ_JAMQQF010000600.1 coordinate 72, forward strand.
GGCCGGGACCCGCGGAGCTGGCCGCCGACCCGGACGCGCCAGTCGAACCCGATCCGACCGCCGACCCGGACGCGCCAGTCGAACCCGATCCGACCGCCGACCCGGACGTGCCAGTCGAACCCGATCCGACCGCCCGCCCGGTGACGCCGTCGATCCCGGCCCCGGCTTCGGGGGCAGTCGCCGCCGCCGCGCCCCGCCCGTCGATCCCGCCGCCGGGCGAGCAGGTTCCCTTCGGACCCCCCGTGCCTGACCGGACCTCGGCATCCGCCTCGCCGCCACAGCGCATCGGCCCGTCTCGGCCCACCGACCGGTCCCGACCGGAGGGCCCCCCGTAGCCTGTGGCTCGCTCCCGCCTCTACCGTCACGCAAGGACCGGTGGGTGTGCGTTAGGCGAACTACGGCGCGTTCGGCCCCTGGGTGGGGCACTCTGGGAGAGGACGGGATGTCAACGCCGGTCGTGGGCCTGAACCACCCATACCGCCCGGACCCGGACCGGCCACCTGACCCGGACACCTGACCCAGCCAGGAGACCCGCCGATCGATCTCCACATGACCGATCTTCGCGGCAGGAACCTCATCAACGTCACGAGTGGCGAGCGGAGGGACATCTCGGTGGAGGAGCTTTCGGACATGGAGCGTTCCCGGCTGCTCCTCGGCTGGCTGGCGGCGCGGCGCGCGGTGGACAACTGTCTGTCGGACCTGCTCGCCGCCGGTCCCGCGGGAGAACGTCGGGTACGCGAGTCGCTGGCGCTCGTCGACGACCTGGAGAGTCGCGCCCAGGAGGCATTCGACCGTTACCGCACCGCCGCGGAGAGCACCCCGGCTCCCCCGCCGCGCCCGGCCGGCCGTTGGGCACCGCCGGCCGCGGCGGAGCGTCCCCGGCTCAATGTGGTCCGCGCCCCGGAGGGCGACCTCGCCCGTAGCAGTTCCAACACGAAGAGTAATCACCGGCACCGGTGACGCCCAGCCCGCGCTCGGCGGGTCAGAATGGCCACCGTGCCGGCCGTTCGTCGCCGCCGCGTCACCGCGGTCTGGCTCCTCACCTTCCTGCTCCCCGCGATACTGATCGTAACTGGCTGTAGCGGGCTGAGCGGGACCCGCCGCGGCGGTGTGGTCCCCGGGACCACCCCGACCGCGACGCCGACCACCGGGCCGGATGCGTTCGAGCGGTCCGGCCGTGGCATGCCGATCCGCATCACGCTGCCGCCACCCGGCACGCCCCGGCCGTACCCGCTGATCGTGGCGCTGCACAGCCTGCACTACGACGGCACCGACCCCAAAGCGCACTGGGATCTCGACGGCCTCGCCCGCACCGCGGGACTCGCCGTCGTCTACCCGGACGGCATCGGCAAGGCCTGGAACGCCGGCACCTGCTGCGACACCGCCAGGATCAACAACACGGATGATGTCGGCTGGCTCCGCGCCCTGATCGCCCATCTGAGTGAGAACTACCCGATCGACCGCACACGGGTCAGCCTGATCGGCCTGTCCAACGGCGGGATGCTCGCCTACCGGTACGCCTGCGAGCACGGCGACGAACTCGCCGGCATCGCCGTGGTCGCGGCAAGCCGGCAGGTGGCCCAGTGCCAGCCGGCCGCTCCACTGACCGTCGTCGTCGTGCACGGCGGAGCAGACGGTCACGTCCCCTACCTGGGCTCGCTGTGGTCACCGGTGCTGCAGACGGCGATCACGCCGGTCGAGCAGAGCATGGCGCCGTTCCGCGCAGTGGACCAGTGCCCGCTGCCCAGCCAGCCCGGCGACACGATCCTCACCGACTCCACCGGGGTGCCCTGGCACGCCGCGCCATCGCCCACCGCGCCATCGCCCACCGCCTTGTCCGCCGGGCAGCAGCCCGGGATGGCCACCGGCTCGTCCGCAGCACCGACACCGCCCACCGGGACGCCACCGCTGCCCGACGGTCTGGCCGCCCCCGCCGGCCCCCCGGCCGTACCGGTGGCGACCGCACCGGTGGCCGTCCGCCGTGAGACCCGGTGCGCATCCTCGGCCCGTGTCGTCCAGTACCTGCTGCCCTCGATGGCCCACGGTTGGCCGCCCGCCACCGGACCGAACTCCTTCACCACCACCGGGGTGATCTGGAACCTGCTGGCGCCGGCCCGGTCGGCCCACCCCGGGCCCCGGATGTGACCGCGAACGCCGGTCAGGCCGCCGGGGAGAACGACGCGCGCAAGGCGCCCATCAGCGTGTTCAGCGTGGCGGCCGCGCTGGTCGACACCCGCGCGATGAGCACGTAGACAGCGCCGTCCGCGGCGACCGTCCGCATCAGATAGGACACGCGCTGGCCCTCCCGGTCGTAGGAACCGGCCAGCTCCTGGGTCGGCTGGCCGCTGGTGTCGGTCGCCGGACCGGAACGCTCCCTGGTCAGCCCCGAGACCGCGTCGAACTCGCCCGCCTGGACGTGCGTGAGCGCCGCCGTCGGGTCGGCGCCGGCGATCCGGGCGACCCCGATCATCTGCGGGCCGTACTCCGAGACGGTGCCGGGCTCGCCGTAGAAGATGCCGGTGTTGTCGCGACGCTGCTTCCACACCGGCGGGTGGGAGAAGGTCGCCTTCTGCAACGGGTCCGTGTATGCGGCCCAGTCCGCCGGCACGGCGATCTGCGCCGCGGCCGGTTGGCCGGTACTCGCGCCCGGCCCGGTCGCCGCCGGCGTGCTGGCGGCCGAGGCCGACGGGGACGGCGCCGCGGGCGCGTCCGAGGCGGTGCGGCCGCTGGGACGCACCTTCTCCCACACGACGCCGGCGCCGACCCCCACCCCGAGCGCGACCGCCAGCACCACCAGAGCGACACCGAGACGGTGCAGGAAGGACATGGAGTCGGCACCGCCGCCACCGCGGCGGTCGTCGAGTTCGTCGGCCTCGTCGAGGTCGCTGACGTCGTCGGGCTCAGGAAAGTCACGCCCTGTCGCCGCCGTGCGGGGACCACCCGAGCGGCGCTGCGCGGGCGCCCGATCGCCGCCAGCACGATGCGGCCCCGTCCGGTTCCTGATCATCGTGGGTGGCGAGTCCGACGGTCGCTCGCCCTCCCGACCGTCGGTGGGGCCGCCGGCGCCGGTTCGTACCGGGCCGCCCGAGCGCTGCAACCGAGACGGGCGGGCCGCGCCCGCGGGCCGGTCGGAACGACCAGAATCGGGGTGGTCGTCGCCGGAACCCGGCGCCGGCCGGCGGGGACGCGACTGGTCGAGACGAGTGTCCTCGACGCTCTCGGGTACCGCGAAGCGCGGCCGCGCGCCGGTGCCCCCGGGCCTACCTGCGTTCCCGGGACGGCCAGTGCTCCCGGGACGGCCAGTGCTCCCAGAGCTGCCTGTGCTCCCAGAGCTGCCTGTGCGCCTGCCAGCACCAGGCGGACCAGCCGCAGGCGGCGGGCCGCCGTCGGCCGGGTCGCCGCCGCCGGGGGCGAACCCCGGCGGAACAGTTCGATCCCGCGGGCCGGCGTGACCCGAGCGGCCGGGCCGCCCCACCGGTTCCCCGCCGGTGGCCGGTTCACC
>NZ_JAMQQF010000601.1 GCF_023716945.1 Frankia sp. AiPs1
GGGCGGGGGCGTTCCGGTCGGCGCGGCGAACACGCCCGGTGCCCAGCCGCGCAGCCGTCGGGCCGCACGCGTCGTGGGGCGGCTGTGCTCGGGGATGCGCTGGGCGGGCGGGACGAAGCTGACCGAAGGCCGCGGCGAGGGCAGCCCGACCAGCGTCTGGCTGTCGTGGAAGTCGCCGTCGCGCAGCCGGTCACCGGCCCGCGAGGACGTGGGTGACGGGGTGAACGTGGGCACATGGGTGAACGCCGCGGGGTCGATCGGCGGCGGGTTCCACGCCTCGCGCAGCAGCCGGCGGGTACCCGTCGCCGGATCGTCGGTGGGCCCGATCAGCCCCCGCAGCAGATCGTCGGCGCTGGGCCGCTCGGCGGGCTCCTTCACCAGTGCCGCGATCACCGCCGGCCGCAACTCGGCGGGGACGTCGCCGGTGTCGGCCTCGCTGTGCACGACCCGGTAGAGCAGCGCGTCGGCACGGCCGGTACCGAAGGGGGGACGACCGGTCGCGGCGTAGAGCACGGTCAGGCCCCAGGCGAAGACGTCGGCCGCGGGACCGACCTCGCCGTGCCCGGTGACCTGCTCGGGCGCCATGTAGCCGGGGCTGCCGAGCAGGACCCCGGTGCGGGTGGCGACGGTGGCGTCGACCGCCGCCGCGATGCCGAAGTCGATCACCTTGGGGCCGTCGCCGCCGAGGATGACGTTGCCGGGTTTGAGGTCTCGGTGGACGATGCCGGCGCCGTGGATGGCGGTCAGCGCCTCCGCGAGGCCGGCGGCGAGCGCGACGACCTCCCGCGTGGCCATGGCGCCCCGGGTGGCGATCGTCTCGGCGAGGCTCTGGCCGGGGATGAGCTCGGTGGCCATCCACGGGTCCTCGGCGTCGGGGTCGGCGTCGACCAGCCGGGCCGTGCAGGCCCCACCGACCGCCCTGGCCGCCTCGATCTCGCGGCGGAACCGCGAGCGGAACTCCGGCTCGGCGGCGAAATCCGATCGGATCACCTTGATCGCGACCAGCTGGCCGGTGTCGTCGTCCTCGCCGAGGTACACGATGCCCATCCCGCCGGAGCCGAGCCGCGCGGTCAGCGCGAACCGGGCGACCCGCTCGGGGTCACCCGAGCGCAGCGGCCTCGGCGGCACCACGCCCTCCTTACGTCGTTCTTGCCAGCATCGGCGATCGTCGGCCCACCCGCCGGACGGCTAAGGTCCCGCCCGGCGCCGGCTCGCTCCCGGCAGAGCCGAAGGTCCGGTCGCCGGCAGAGCCGAAGGTCCGGTCGTCGGCATCACCCCACCGTGCCCGCCGAACCTGTGGTGGACGTGTGCGCCGGTCTGGCGGCACGTCCCACGCCCTCATCAGACGACTCCGGGGGCCGGGGAAGTTCCGTCGCCGGTCGTGGCATGCGTCGCCGGCGGTGCCGGGCCCCTCGACGTCGACGTTCGCGTGGCCGCGCTGCGCCGTCGGCGATGGCGCGGGCCGGAAGTCCGGCTGCTTCACCATCGTCTTCACCATCGTCAAAGCAATGGACAAAGCACGCAGGCAGGGAGTACCGGGCGTCGGTACCTTCGCCGGAAGCGGCGGGAGGTATGTCCCCGGCGGCGGAACGGTGCGCTGCGGTGTCACAAATCGGACTGTACCGATGGAACCGCAGCTACCCGGCCATTCGACTCCCCGGACACCCACCTATCGGTTACCCCAACCGGCCACCTCTGCCGGCAACCCCCAGGCGCTTCGGCCGAAAACATCCCCAAACCGCGACGGAGAAGCCGGTGACGCCGCCCCGCAGGCTTCTCCGCCGCGGGCTCGATCAGCTTTCGGGGATCTCCCGCCGGGCCCTCACGAGAATGACTCGATCAACGAGTTTGACCCGTTCCTCGGGGCCGTCGGGCACACTCGGCGACGGCACGTGACCGGCCTCCCCGCCGGCACCGCCGCGCCCGACGATGATCCTGGTATTCCGCCCGACGGCGGGACCCGGTACGCCCGAACCGGTGATTCCCGCGCAGGCGGCCCGACCCAGTCGGCGAATGGCTCTCGTTTCTGCCATGAAACCTCCCAGATCAAAGTTGCTCGAAAGATTACCCGACAACAGGAGAACGACGAACGCCCACCCGGTCGACTCCGGTGAATGTGATGTGACCAGCGATCCACCGGCGCCGACCGCGTCCCCGGTTCCCCGCCGACAGAATTCCGCTGCCACGCTCTTGCCGACGGTAAAACGCGAGGTCCACGAGGTTCTACGACGCACCGGACGCCCGGCCCGCACCAGGCGTCGCGACCCGGCCGGGGATGGCACCGGCGGCACCCCGCGAGCCGTTCGGGTCCCCACCGCGGTGCAGCGCACGCGCGGGGCAGTTCACAAGGGTCACCCACGTAATGGGCTTGTCCACCCCACCAGAACGATCCAGGGCTACACCTGCACCCCACTCACCCTAGCCACGAACATCCTGCGCCGCGCAAGCCGGTGCGCCCCACTCGTCCTGCATCGATGGCCCAAAAGGGTGGTCCGTGGCTGGTCCTGCCGCCCGGCCCGGTGCCGCCCGGGCCATCAGTCCTGCCGGGCCGGAGCCGGACGGCCCGGGTCACCCCGACCGGGGGGAGGGGCAGTGGCGGCGCCCCGGCGCGGACCTGCTCCGGCGCGACCGGGCGCAGCGGGTGTGGGCGGCGGGGCCGCGGGAAAAGTCGCCGGTCTGGAATGCCACTCGATGGGCGTGCACCTGCTCGTGCCGTCGCCGTAATACGGCACGTCGACGGCCTACCTGTTACCGGTACGGCCAGGTTTCCCGGCGGGCCACAGCGGGATCTTCATCGGGATCTCCCGCACCGCCCGGGTCCGATTGTTCAACCTCGCCGGACGGGCACCGGTGGCGGCAGGCAGACGTCGGCCGACCGGCCGGCAGCCGGACGGAAGCCCCGTTCTTCGGCCACGGCGGGATGGACGGCTGATCGAGGTCGGCGACCTCGGCCGGTAAGCCGGCCATCGACGGCGTCGTCCCGCGCGCTGGTACTGCCGTCGGCATCGGGACTCGGGGTGAAGGCGGATATCCCGGCGTCGACGAAGCGCGGAGTCAGCGCTTTCACCCCGTCGAGATGCTTGCGAACTCCGCGGCGAACGCGACCCGACGGCGAGCGGCGCGCCGCCGACCGCCAGCAATACCCGCGTGACGCCCACCGCATCATCGGCCACCGCGCACAGGTTCGATTCCCCTGTTCGGCGTCCTACCGGCCGCGGGCCGCCTTCCGTAGCTGCCGCAGCTCGCGGCGCAGCCGGATCTGCGGAATCACCCCGATGAGCAGGCCGATGACGAGACCCGCGGCGGCCGAGGCGGCAAGCGCCGCGGCAACCGACATCCGCTGGGTGGAGCCGAACAGCCAGATACTCACCCGCGCGTCGTTCTTGACCACGAACACGACGACGGCAATGGCGATGACCAGTACCAGCACGGTGATCGCGTAGGTGGTGTAGGCGACCCCGCGCCGCCGCGGCGGCCCCTCGTCCGGCGCACCGGGCGCCGGCGGCGTCCCCGGTGCCGTCGGACCACCTGCCGTCCCCGCCACCCCGGGAGCCCCCGGAGCCCCGG
>NZ_JAMQQF010000602.1 GCF_023716945.1 Frankia sp. AiPs1
GGGCGGCCCGGACCGCCGGGTGGCGGTCCGTGGCACCGCCGGGATCGGCTGCCCGTGCACTGGTCGGGCTGCGCGCGCCGGTGCGGCCAGCCGGCCGGCGAGGTGGTCGAGGCCGTCGCCGACGCCACCGGTTACCGGGTTCGCCGCGGCGCCGGCAGCGGGACGCTGGTGCCGTGGTCATCGGTCGGCGCACCTCCGGGCGCACTGCCGGGCGCACTGCCGGGAGAGGTACCGGGCGAGGTGTCGGCCGTCGGCTGGGACACGCTCGTCGACGTGGTGGCGGCGCAGCGGTCGGTTGCTCGCGGGCGTGGGGATGGACGGGAGGCTGGCTCATGGAGGTGACGGTTGCGGGATCGTCTCGTCCCGGCTACATCCGGGACGGCGCGGAGATCTACCGTCGTTCGTTTGCGACGATCCGGGCCGAGGCACGCCTCGACGGGCTGCCCGCCGACGTCGCCCGCGTCGCCGTTCGCATGATCCATTCCTGCGGCATGGTCGACCTCGTCGACGACCTGGCCGTCAGCCCGGGCGTGGTCGCCGCGGCGCGGGCAGCCCTGCTGGCCGGCGCGCCGGTGCTGTGCGACGCGCAGATGGTCGCCGCCGGGGTGACCCGCGGCCGGCTACCCGCCGGCAACGACGTGCTGTGCCTGCTCGGCGATCCACGGGTGCCGGGCCTCGCCGCCGAGCTGGGCACGACCCGCAGCGCCGCGGCGGTCGACCTGTGGGGCGAGCGCCTCGCCGGCGCCGTCGTCGCTATCGGCAACGCCCCCACCGCCCTGTTCCGGCTGCTGGAGCTCGTCGCGGCTGGCGCACCACGGCCGGCGGCCGTCCTCGGCGTGCCGGTGGGCTTCATCGGCGCGGCCGAATCGAAGCAGGCGCTCGCCGACGATCCGGCCGGCTTGGAGTTTCTTGTCGTGCACGGCCGGCGCGGCGGCAGTGCGATGGCCGTTGCCGCCGTCAACGCGATTGCGAGCGAGCAGGAGTGAGCGACGCGCGTGAACCGGCGGAGGTCAGCTCGGCCAGTTCGGCCAGCTCGGCGGGCCGGCTGTGGGGCGTGGGCGTCGGCCCCGGTGATCCCGAGCTGATGACGCTGCGGGCGGCCCGGCTCATCCACGACGCCGACGTGATCGCTTACCACAGCGCTCGGCACGGTCGAAGCATCGCCAGGTCGATAGCCGCCTCGCACCTGCGCGGCGACCAGATCGAGGAGGCGCTGGTCTACCCGGTCACCACGGAGACGACGAGCCATCCCGGCGGCTACCGGGGGGCGATCGACGAGTTCTACGAGGACTGCGCCAAGCGGCTGGCGGCCCACCTCGACGCCGGCCGGGACGTCGTCGTCCTCAGCGAGGGCGACCCCTTCTTCTACGGCTCGTTCATCCACCTGCATCGCCGCCTCGCCGACCGCTACCCGACCGAGGTCGTGCCCGGGGTGACGTCGTTGTCGGCGGGCTGCGCGGTGCTCGGTCGCCCGCTCGTCGAGGGCAACGAGGTCCTCACCGTGCTGCCGGGCACGCTGGCGCCGCAGACCCTCGCCGAGCGGATCGCCGGCACCGACACCGCGGTCGTGCTCAAGATGGGCCGGACCTTCCCCGGCGTCCGCGACGCCTTCACCGACGCCGGCCGGCTCGCCGACACCTGGTACGTCGAGCGGGCGACGACGGCCGGCCAGCGGATTGCCCCGCTCGGCGAGGTCGACCCGGCGACCGTGCCCTACTTCTCCCTGGCCGTGCTGCCGAGCCCGGTGCGTGGCCCGGACGATCCGGCGCCGCTGCGCGCCGGCCAGGCCGACTGGCTGCTCGCTGGCGCCGTGAGCCGGCCGGCGTCGTCCGCATCCGTCCCCCTCGGGACCACCAACCGCACCGTGTCGGCGGTCGGGCAGCACCAGCCCGTGGGAGAGCAGTCCGCGGGGGAGCAGTCCGCGGGAGAGGTCGTCGTGGTCGGGCTCGGCCCGGGCGCGCAGGACTGGCTGACCCCGCAGGCCGCCGCCGCGCTCGCCGCCGCCGACGACCTCATCGGCTACGGCCCCTACCTCGACCGGGTGCCCGTCGCGCCGCGCCAGCGCCGGCACCCGTCGGGCAACACGGTCGAGGCGGAACGCGCCGAGCTCGCCCTGGAGCTGGCCGCCGCCGGGGCGAACGTCGCGGTGGTGTCCTCCGGCGACCCCGGCGTCTTCGCGATGGCGACCGCCGTCGTCGAGGCCGCGGCGCAGCGGCGGTTCGCCCACGTCGACGTGCGGGTCGTGCCCGGGCTGACCGCCGCGCAGGCGGTGGCGAGCCGGGTCGGTGCGCCGCTCGGCCACGACTTCTGCGTGCTGTCGCTGTCCGATCGGCTCAAGCCGTGGGAGGTCATCGAGCGGCGGCTGCGCGCCGCCGCGGCGGCAGACCTCGTCCTCGCGATCTACAACCCGGCGTCGCGGACGCGGCGCGAGCAGCTCGAGCGGGCCCGCGCGGCCCTGCTGGAGCACCGCGCGCCGGACACCCCGGTCGTGATCGGCCGCGACGTCGGCGGCCCCACCGAGACGGTCACCGTGACGACCCTCGGCGACCTGGACCCGGCCGGCGTCGACATGCGCTGCCTGCTGCTCGTCGGCTCCTCGACGACCCGGATCGTCCGCCGCCGCACCGGCCAGGACCTCGTGTTCACCCCCCGCCGCTACCCGGCACCGTGAGGTGCGGGGCGCCGGCGGCAGGGCCGGCCCACGGGCCGTCGTGGGATTCGATCCGACCGGTGCTGGCGAGGGCGGTCAGCCATTGTGCTGCGGGGGCGATGTCGGAGACCACCGGGAATCCGGACGGTGGGGGCGGGCGGTCGACCATGATGACGGGCAGGCCCAGGTCGCGGGCGGCGGTGAGCTTGGCGGCGGTCATCGCGCCGCCGCTGTCCTTGGTCACGAGGACGTCGATGGCGTAGCGGCGCAGCAGCGCGGTCTCGCCGGCCACGTCGAACGGGCCCCGGTCGAGGATCACCTCGAGTCGCGGTGGCAGCGCGCCGGTCGGCGCCTCGACGCAGCGGACCAGGAACCAGGGGCGGTGCAGCCCGGCGAACAGCGCGAGGTCGCTGCGCCCGGTGGTCAGGAACACCCGCGGGCCGGGATCGATGCCCGCGCCACGCCAGGACGGGACGAACCGGTCGATCAGGTCCGCCACGGCGGGCAGGGACGGCACCCGGCGCCAGTCGTCGCCGGGCTGGGCCTGCCAGCCGGGGCGACGCAGGACCAGCAGCGGCACGCCGGTGACCGCCGCGGCCGTCGCGGCGGAGGAGCTCATCCGGGCGGCGAACGGGTGGGTGGCGTCGACCACCGCGTCGATCCGTTCGCGGCGCAGATGCTCGGCGAGGCCGGCCGAACCGCCGAACCCGCCGACGCGGACCCGGCAGGACGGCGGTACTCGCGGCTCGCGCACCCGTCCGGCCAGTGAGTAGACGACGTCGAACCCGTCGAACCCGTCGAGCTCGGTCAGGGCGAGGGCCAGCCGGCGGGCCTCACCGGTGCCCCCCAGCAGCAGCACCCGCAGCGGGCTCGGCGCTGCCGGGCGTGCCGGGGCTGGCGTGGGGT
>NZ_JAMQQF010000603.1 GCF_023716945.1 Frankia sp. AiPs1
GTCGGGCGACGCGGCCCCGGCGGCGGAGTCGTCGCGGCCGGCGCGGTGGGAGTCGGTGGCGTGGAGCCGGTCGACCCGGTGCCCGCGCTGCCCGCCGTCCTCGTCGACTTCGGCGGACGGTGGCGCAACCCGCTCCCGGTCGCCGGCCGGAGGCTCATCCGACCAGGAGCGCCCACGCACCCGCATCACCCCAGATCGTGCTCTGTGCCCCATCGAAACATCTCGGCGTAGCCGGCGCCAAACTCTCACCCGGGGTGACAATTCCTCCGCCCAGCCGACCCGCCAGGGGATTCGTCGGCACCGGCAACGCCACGAGCCGAGGCTCTTTCACCAATCCAGTAGTGACGGACGAACCGTAACAACAACGCGCGAAGAGCGATGTCGGCGGCCTCGGCCTATCACGGACAGCAACGATCATCCGCATCGGCACCAAACCCCTTCCGCTCTGTGGGAAGCAGCCGGCAGCCGGCGACCGCCGGCAGGCCGGACGCCCGCGTCATCGCGGGATCCACCAGTCAGGACGCGGTGCCGACCGGACGAGTTGCCGGTCTGTCGAAGATCTGGCACCATCGACCGCTGATTCGCCACGAAGGTGGGCCGTGGGGTGCCGTCTGGCGTTGCCCATGCCCACCGGCCGTCGAGGGCGGTCAGCGGCTGTCGGCGGGCCCGCCAGCGGCCCCGTGAATGTCTCCGGCGAACGGTCTGACCAGCGGAAACGAGTCCCGGCGGCGCTCTGGGAGACGGCGCGTTCGCGGGGGCGGCGCGCCGGTCGCCCGGCGGCGGCGTGGCGGGAATCTCGCGGGGGCCCTGCCACCCGGTGCGGAGATCACGTGCGTGGCAGGGCATCGACGACGACGCGACGCCGGGCGGGCATGGCGGCTGCGCCCGGCATGACCCGGCTGTCGGGCTTGCCCGGCGGGCGACGTCATCGCGCGGCTCTGCACCGGCTTGGAGGGACTCCCCCGGCAGGCAGAGGGCGGTGCGGTACCGTTGCGACGGCAGTGCCGGGGGCGCGCCGATGAAGTCGGTCCGTCGCCGGTATTCACCAGGAAGTGGCAGAACCGAGTAGTGGCACAGGGGGTTCACGCGCCCGCGCGCGCCATGAGTGCGGGCGAGCGAGTGACGTCCTCACGCGCGGGAGCGTGCCCTCCCGCGCACCGGGCACGACCGGCGGCTGTCCCCGTCGGCCCCGGCATCGGTCGGCGAGTGGCAGCAGGCCGTCACGGGTCACCCGGAATGCACCGCGGCCCTGCGAGGACGATGCCATCAGCGCCCATCCGCCCCACCGAGCCCGACCGGGGCATGAGCACGGGAGACGCAAGCCTTGAGCACCGAAAGCGCCAGGACCATCGAGATCCCCGACGCTGCCGACATCCCGGTCGTCATCCTCTGCGGCGGGATGGGTACCCGGCTGCGGGAGGCCAGCGAAAAGCTGCCGAAGCCGCTCGTCGACATCGGCGGCAAGCCGGTGCTGTGGCACATCATGAAGACGTATGAACACTACGGCTTTCGTAAGTTCGTGCTCTGCCTCGGCTACAAGAGCGACCTGATCAAGAACTACTTCCTGGCCTACCGGGCACAGGGCGCCGACTTCACCCTGCGGCTCGCCGACGACCACACGCCCCAGTTTCACAACGCGGTGGGCGACGAGGAGTGGGAAGTCACCTTCGCGGAGACCGGCCTGCTCACCGGCACCGGCGCCCGCCTACGCCGGGTGGCCCAGTATCTGACCGGCCCGCGATTCATGCTCACCTACGGTGACGGCGTCGGCGCGATCGATGTCGGTGCCGTGCTGTCCGACCACGTCGAGTCCGGCCGCGTCGGCACCGTCACCGGCGTCCGGCCGTCGAGCCGCTACGGCGAGCTGGAGACCGATGGCAACGCGGTCACGCTGTTCGCCGAGAAGCCCCCGCAGACCGGCTGGGTAAGCGGCGGGTACTTCGTCTTCGAGCGCGAGTTCATCGACAAGTACCTCGACGACGACCCGGCGCTGCTGCTGGAGCGCCACCCGCTGCAGCAGCTCGCCCGCGACGGCGAACTCACCCTGCACAACCACGACGGCTTCTGGATGGGCATGGACACCTTCCGGGACTGGACCGAGCTCAACCAGCTCTGGGACTCCGGGTCCGCGCCCTGGCGCGTCTGGGCCGACTGAGAAGTCCGGACGGATCCGCGACGATGACCGAATCCACCGACCCCGGCCGCTGGCTGCACGAGCTGGTCGCCGACCTGCTGCCGCCGATGCGCAGCATCACCGGCGAGGGCGTGCGCACGACGCTGCGCACCGTCGCCCGGGCGCTCGGCCCCGACGTGCCGCTCACCGTGCACGAGGTGCCCAGCGGCGCCCCGGCGCTGGACTGGACCGTCCCCCGGGAGTGGAACGTCGGCTCGGCCCGGCTGATCGGCCCCGACGGCAAGACCGTCGTCGACGCCGCCGACAATCCGCTGCACCTGCTGGGTTACAGCACGCCGGTGCGGGCCCGGATGACCCTCGACGAGCTGCGCCCGCACCTGTTCTCGATGCCCGACCGACCGGACTGGGTGCCCTACCGGACGTCGTACTACAACGAGAACTGGGGCTTCTGCCTGACCGACCGGCAGCTCGGCGCGCTGCCCGACGGCGAGTACGAGGTCGAGATCGACACGACGCTCACCGACGGGTCTCTGACCTACGGCGAGATCGTGCTGCCGGGCGAGACGTCCGACGAGTTCCTGATCACCACGCACACCTGCCACCCGGCGATGGCCAACGACAACTGCTCGGGCATCGCCACCGCGACCCTGCTGGCGCGGACGCTGGCCGCCGGGCCGCGGCGGCACACGTTCCGGCTGCTGTTCATCCCGGGGACGATCGGCTCGATCACCTGGCTCGCCGGCAACCGGGACACCGTCGGTCGCATCCGGCACGGGCTGGTCCTGACCGGCCTCGGCGACCGCAGCGACCCGACCTACAAGCGCAGTCGCCGGGGTGACGCCGCCGTCGACCGGGCCGCCGCGGTGGCGCTGGCCGAGACCGAGCGGCCGCACCGGGTCGTCGACTTCTCCCCCTACGGCTACGACGAGCGGCAGTTCTGCTCGCCCGGCTTCGACCTGCCCGTCGGCAGGTTCGGCCGGGGCCAGCATGGCGAGTACCCGCAGTACCACACCTCTGCCGACGACCTCGAGTTCGTCACACCCGAGTCACTCGCCGACTCGTTCGCGATCCTGCGGCGCACGATCGAGATCTGCGAGCGGGACCGGACCTGGCGCAACACCGCCCCCTACGGCGAGCCGCAGCTCGGCCGGCGCGGCCTGTACCGGGCCATCGGCGCGACGATGAACCGCCAGGCCATCGAGATGGGCCTGCTGTGGGTGCTCAACCTCGCCGATGGCACCCGCAGTCTGCTCGACATCGCCGAGCGGGCCGGACTGCCGTTCGACACGGTCGCCGAGGCCGCGGACGCGCTGGCCGGCGTCGACCTGCTCACCGACGCGGGCGCCGACCCCGCGGGAGCGACCGGTGGCTGACCTCGCCGGCGACCCGGACGTTCCCGGCCGGTCCGAGCGGCCTCAGCC
>NZ_JAMQQF010000604.1 GCF_023716945.1 Frankia sp. AiPs1
GCTGCGCGCCGGGACGGCCGGCCTCGCGCGCGATTCGACACGTCGCCCGAGCAGGGGCGCTCGCCGACGGATTCGGACGACCGCGACGCCCCGTACGACCGCGTGGACAGGCACGCCCGCGACGCCCCGTACGACGGCGACGCCCGGCACGCCCGTGAAGACCGGTACGCCCGCGACACCCGGTACGACGGCGATGCCCGGTACGACCGCCAGGAGTCGCGCGCACGCGGCGGTGGTCGTGCCCGGCCGGGCGGTCCGGTCAGCGGGCCTGGCCCGCGCCCGGGCGGGCGGCGCCGGCCCGGCCTGCTCCAGGTCGTGCTCGTGCTGGCGGCACTCGTCGTCGGGGTGTCGCTCGGCCGGACACTGGCGTTGCCCGGGGACGCCGGGACGGTCTCGCGGCTTGCGGACTGGGGCCGCGCAAACCACCTGTCGTTCCTCGTCGACCGGGTCGACACGCTGCGCTGAGGCCCCGGCCGGCCGAGGCCGATGGCCGCTTTGGTGATCCGGGTGGGAATGCCGTCGCAGGCGGTGACATAGTTACCGGTTTGTCGGGAGGAGGGGCATTGTTGTCGCCGTTGTCAAACTTGTCGCTTTATGGTCGCCCTTGCGTGTGATCAAGTCAATGTTCGGTTAACCTGCGATCTAGGGTCACAAGTGGCCTTCCGCCGTCGAGGCGGGGGAAGCGGACCCGGCCGAAATTGTTCCGTCCCAGTTTGCCGAATCCCCTTGCGTCCGGCGGTCCTCGGCGTGTCCAATCGGTATTGGTAGGTCTGTCGCATTCCGTCGACCTCGTCTCGTGAGCGCCCGCTACCGCCGGGCAGCCAGGTCGCCGATGTTCGACCGAACGCGTGCCCCGGCCTGCCAAGGCATCCAAGGAGGCCACGTGCGTCCGAGACTCGCAGTAGCCCCTGCGGCCCCGCTGGCCGGCGACGCCGGTCACGGGGCGTCGCAGCGGGACTGGACGGCGCCGGGTCTCGCGGGGACGGGTGCCACCATGGCCGACGTCTCCGAAGGCCCCGGTCGCCCGGCCACCGAGGCCGAGGCTGCCGCGATCGCCGCCGCCGTCCTCGACAGCCCGCTGGTCGCCACCGTCGCGGCGGATCTTCGCATCACCGGCATCCGTACCTCGACCGGCGCGCCGGACTGGGCGTTCGCCGTCCTGCGGACACCGGGCGGCACCGACCCCGCGATCGCCGTGCTGCGCTGGGACACCTGTTGCGGCTGGGTGCTGGACCAGGTCGGCACGGCCCGGCTCGGGGTCGGGGCGGGTGGCGGTGGCGGCCCGAGCATGCGGCGCGCGGACCTGCAGGTCGCCGGGGCGCCGGCGGTCCGCCGTGACGGCGCCGTCCGGCGGGGTTGCGACCCCGGCGTCCGGACGGGTGACGCGGCGCGTTCGGGGTAAGCCGCGGCGCTGTGTCCGGCTGGCGCCGGGCCAGCTACCGTCATGATGGTGTCGATGCCGGTCGATCCCGCGCCAGACGAGTCCACGACGCTCGTGGGCTGGTTGCGCGCGCTGCCCGACGAGGCGATCATCCGGCTGTTCCTGCTGCGGCCCGATCTCGCGACGCCACCGCCGCCGGACTTCGACGTCCTGGCCGCCCGGCTGGAGATCCGGGTGAGCGTCGCGCGTGCCCTGGAGCGCCTCGATACGAACGCGTGCGAGGTGCTGGAGGCGCTGACCATCCTGCCCTCCCCGGTGCCGCTCGCCGAGCTCACCGCATTCTGTGGGCACTCCGAGGTCGTCGGGGTGGTGCGCCGGCTGCGAGAGCTGGGTCTGCTCTGGGGTGACGACGGTGCGCTGCGGGTCGTCGGCATGGCCGTCGACCTCGTGGGAGCGCGGCCCCTCGGGCTCGGCCGGCCGGTGCGGGAGTGCCTGTCGGTGTACCGGCACACCCAGCTCGCCCGGGTCGCGGGCGCGATTGGCCTGATTCCGGCCGCGACAGATCCGACGGAGTCCGGGATCGGGTTCACCGGCCGTGCCGACCTCGTCGACGCCATCGCCGACCTGTTCGCCGATCCGACCCGGGTCCGCGGCTGGCTCGACGGGTGTTCCGAACGCGCTGACCAGCTCCTTCGCCGGCTGGCGGCCGGGCCCGCGCTGGGTACCACCGCCGAGGCGGGCCGGTTGCTCACCCTCGCCACGGCCCGCAGCCCGGTGGAGGAGCTGCTCGCCCGGGGTCTGCTGGTCGGGATCGACGATGACACCGTCGAGCTGCCGCGGGAGGTCGGCCTCGCAGTGCGCGGCGACGAGCCGGCCGGTCGGCTACATCCGCATCCGCCCGAGCTGACGGGCGCCGCCGTCGGCGCCTCGGCCGCCGACGCCGCGGCCGCGCTCGCCGCGGACACCGTGGTGCGCTGGGTCAGCATGCTGCTCGACGCGTGGGGCACGACGCCCGTGACGCCGTTGCGCACCGGCGGGGTGAGCGTGCGCGACCTGCGAACGACCGCGAAGCTGCTCGACACCGACGAGCGGACCGCCGCCTTCGTCGTGGAGCTCGCGGCGGCCGCCGGACTCGTCGACGCCACCGCCGGCGTCGACGTTCAGTACGTGCCCACCGCGGCCTACGACCGCTGGGGCACCGACCTGGTGGCGGCACGGTGGGCGGTGCTGGTCGAGGGCTGGCTGCGGTCGCCGAGCGCCGCCTGGCTGGTGGGCGAGCGGGACGAGCGGGGTCGCCAGATCGCCGCGATGTCGCTGGAGGTCCGCCGCTCCTCCGCACCGGATCTGCGCGCCCAGGTTCTGCGCGCGCTGGCGGCGGCGCCGGCCGGGGTGGCACCGACCGGCGAGTCGCTGCGCACCCTGCTGACCTGGCGGGCGCCCCGGCGGGCCGGCACGCTGCTGACCGGGATGATCGACGGCACCGTCGCCGAGGCGGAGCTGCTCGGCCTGACCGGACGGGGGGCACCCAGCACCGTCGGGCGACTGCTCGCCGGGCAGCTCGACGAGGAGAGCGCCGACCCGGCACGGGTCGTCGGCCTGCCAAGCCGGCCGGCCGGTGGGGACGCCGCACTGTGCGCCCGGCTTGCCGACGCGCTGGCGCCGCTGCTGCCCGAACCGGTCGAGGAGCTGCTGCTGCAGGCGGACCTGACCGCGGTCGCCCCCGGCCCGCTGGTTCCCCGGGTCGCCGCGCAGCTGGCGCGGATGGCGGATGTCGAGTCGTCGGGGGCCGCGACCGTCTACCGCTTCTCCGAGGAGTCGCTGCGCCGGGGGTTCGACTCGGGGCTGGCCGCTGAGGACATCCATGCCGCGCTCGAACGCCTGGGCCGCACGGGCGTTCCCCAGGGACTGACCTATCTGATCGACGACACCGCCCGGCGGCACGGCCGGCTGCGCGCCGGTCCGGCGTCAAGCTACCTGCGCTGCGACGACACCGCGCTGCTCGCCGAGGTGGTCGCGAGCCGCCGCACGCAGGCGCTGGGACTGCGCCGGATCGCGCCGACCATCGTCATCTCGTCGCTGCCGACGGGCGAGTTGCTGGCCGGCCTGCGCGCCGCGGGCTACGCGCCGGTCGCGGAGGCCCCCGACGGCAGGGTGGTGCTC
>NZ_JAMQQF010000605.1 GCF_023716945.1 Frankia sp. AiPs1
GGCCTGCGCTGCGGTCGGTCGTGCGCGGTGCGGGGCAGCGTGAGCAGGTCGCGCAGCAGTGCCCGCAGACCGTTGCGACCCGGCCGGGCCGGGATCGGCCTCGTCCCGGCCCGGGTGAGCGCCACCGCGCCCATCCGATTGCCGGTGCGGGCGGTGAGGAAACCGACCGCGGCGGTGGCGGCGACCGCGAGGTCTCGTTTCTCCCAGGCGCCGCTGCCGAACTCGCTGCTGGCGCTGAGGTCGACCAGGGCCCAGGTCTCCAGCTCCCGGTCGGCGATGAGGTCGTGGACGTGGGGGACGGTGGTGCGGGCGGTGACGGCCCAGTCCATCCGGCGCACGTCGTCGCCGACCGTGTACTCGCGGCTCTCCGCCTTCTCGCTGCCCTGGCCGGGCAGCAGCCCCAGGTGGTCGCCGAGCAGCATCCCGTCGAGGCGGCGCAGCACGGTCAGCTCCAGGCGGCGCAGCGTCCGTTCCACCGCCGGGTCGCTGCCCGGGGTGGCCGCGGCCGGCGTCGTCACAGCGGGCCTCGTCACAGCGGGCCTCGTCACAGCGGGCCGCGGTCGAGGTATTCGGGGAAGCCCGAGCGCGGGTTGGTGCCCCAGCCGCCGGTGTTCGGCCCGATGGGCCCGGTGGCGTAGGGGGCCTGCTGGCGCGGCGCCACCTGCGGCTGCTGGATGACCTCGAGGATGCGGGCGGCGATCGCGTCCGCGGTCAGCCCCTCGGCCAGCGCCTCGTAGGACAGCACCAGCCGGTGCGGCAGCACGTCCAGGGCGACGGCGACGACGTCGTCCGGCACCACGTAGTCGCGCCCGCGCAGCAGGCCGAGCGCCCTGGCGGCGGCGACCAGGCCGAGGGAGGCCCGCGGCGAGGCGCCGTAGGCGAGATGGCCGGCCAGTTCCGGCAGCCCGGCCTCGGCCGGCGCCCGGGTGGCGAGCACGAGGCGCACCGCGAACTCGATGATGGCGTGATGGACGAACACGCTGTCGGCCCGCGCCTGCAGCCGCTCCAACACCTTCGGGCCGAGGACGCGCTCGGGGACCGGCGGTGACACGCCCATTCGCCGGACGATCTCCAGCTCCTCGGCGGGGCTGGGATAGGGGACGTTGACCTTCATGAGGAACCGGTCGCGCTGGGCCTCGGGCAGCGGGTAGACACCCTCGGACTCGATCGGGTTCTGGGTGGCCAGCACCAGGAACGGCCGGGGTAGCCGGTGGGTGGCTCCGCCGAGCGAGACCTGCTTCTCCGACATGACCTCCAGCAGTGCCGACTGCACCTTCGCGGGCGCGCGGTTGATCTCGTCGGCCAGCACGAAGTTGGCGAAGACCGGCCCGAGCTCGACGTCGAACGCCTCCTGGCTGGCCCGGTAGATGCGGGCGCCCACGATGTCCGAGGGCACCAGGTCGTTGGTGAACTGGATCCGGACGAACGAGCCGCCGACCACGGTGGCCAGGGTCTGCACCGCCAGCGTCTTGGCCACTCCGGGCACGCCCTCGAGCAGGCAGTGCCCACGGGCGAGCAGCGCGACAAGCATGCGCTCGACCATGCGGTCCTGCCCGACGATCACTTTTTTGATCTCGAACAGGGCGCGCTCGAGCAGCGCCGCGTCCGAGGTGGTGTCCGGGGCGGCGAGGCCGGCCGGGCTATGCCCATCGTCCATGCCGGTATTCTCCCAGCCCCGGAGCGGAATGGGGCGCCAACGGACTCGGCACGGCTCGGTTGCAAGCGTCTTCTAAGCCCCTGTTCAGGAACTTTCGGTTCAGACCGGGGCGCCGGAGCGCAGCGCACGCGAGCGGTAACCGCGTTCGGCGCCGAGGATTCGCTCCGCCGCCAGCCGTCCCGAGATGAGCACCATCGGCACGCCGACGCCGGGCCGGGTGCCGCTGCCGGCGAACACCACGTTCGCCAGCCCCGGCGCCATGTTCGCCGGGCGGAACGGGCCGGTCTGGCGAAAGGTGTGGGCGGCGGCGAACGGCGCGCCCGCCGCCATTCCGCGGGCCCGCCAGTCGGCCGGGGTGGTCACCTGCTCCACCTCGATGGCGTCGCCGAACCCGGCGTAGCCGCGCCGTTCGCAGGTGGCGACGACCTCGTCGCGGTAGCGCGAGCGCAGCACCGACCAGTCCAGCGGCGCGGTGAGGTTCGGCGTCGGGAACAGCACGTAGTAGGCGTGCCCGCCGGCCGGCGCCATCGCCGGTTCGCTGCGCGACGGCGTGGTGACGAGGAAGGACGGGTCGCTCATCAGCTCACCGCGGTCGATGATCTCGGTGAAGGTCCGCCGCCAGGCCTGGCCGAAATGGATGCTGTGGTGCGCGGTGTGCGGGTACTCCACCCGCGCGCCGGCCAGCAGCAGGAAGCACGACGGCGAGTAGCGCAGGCGGCGCAACCGGGCCGGCGCCGCGGCCGGCGGCAGCAGGTCGGCGTAGGCGATCGGCAGGTCCGGGTTGAGGACCACCACGTCGGCGCCGATGCGCTCGCCGGCGGTGGTGTGCACCGCCACCGCCCGACCGCCGCGCACCTCCACCCGGCTTACCGTCGTCTCGTAGCGCACGGTCACGCCGTGCTTGACCGCCGCACCGGTCATCGCCTCGGCGACGGCGTGCATGCCGCCCGTCGGGTGGTACACCCCGGCGACGGAGTCCATGTACGAGATGACGGCGTAGAGGGCGAGCGCGTCCTGCGGGGCGAGCCCGGCGTACATCGCCTGGAAGGAGAACATCCGCCGGGTCCGCGGGTCGCGCAGGTGGCGGCCGACGACCGCGTCGAGCCGGCGGAAGCCACCCAGCGCCGCGAGCCGGGCGAGCTGTGGGCGCAGCAGCGACAGCGGCGAGTCCACCTGGGCGTCGATGAAGTGCCGGACCTGGGCCCGGAACATCGCCGTGACCAGGGTGACGAACCGCTCGAAGCCGGCGGCCTCCGCCGGGCCGCACAGTGCCCGGATCTCCGCCGCGGTGTCAGCCGGGTCGGCGCGCACGTCCAGCGACGAGCCGTCGGCGAAGAACCCCCGGTACATCGGGTCGAGCCGGGTCAGCGTCAGCCAGCGGTCGAGATCCTCCCCGACGCAGTCCAACGCGTCGGCGATCAGCTCGGGCATGGTCAGCACGGTCGGGCCGGTGTCGAAGCGGTAGCCGCCGAGGGTGAGCAGTCCCGCCCGCCCGCCGGGCACCGCCTCGCGCTCCAGCACCGTCACCCGCCGCCCGGCCCCCGCCAGGCGCAGCGCGGCCGACAGCCCCGCGAATCCCGCACCGACGATGACGACATGATCCGTCGGGCCCTCCACCGTGCGCATCCGGCACCCCCCTCTCCCCGCTCGTACGCTGGTCTTCCGTCGTACGCGTCTTCGCCGTCGTAGGCGTCACTGTGCCCGTGCGGTGGCCGCGGTCGCGAGCTCCACCAGTGCGCCGCGGGTGGTGTCGTCGAGGTCGGAGCGTTCCAGGACGGCCAGGGCCTGCGCGGTGCGGGCGGCGATCCGCTCCTCGGCCGCGCCCGGCGCGCCGCTGGCTGCGATCAGCTCGCGCGCCTGCTCCACCGCACCGGGCCGGGC
>NZ_JAMQQF010000606.1 GCF_023716945.1 Frankia sp. AiPs1
GGCCCGCGAGATCGCCGGGCGCGGCGGCGAGGGCGGTGTCGGCGCGCGCGGGAGATGGCCGACGGTCCGGTCGAGGTCGCAGCGCACGGGGGACGTGCCGTCGTAGCAGCCGAACCGGCCCGTCGGCGCAGCCGAACCGGCCCGTCGGCGCGACCCGACGGGCCGGTGCTCAGGCGTTGAGCGCGCCGAGCAGGGTGGGCAGGGAGGCGTCAAGTTCCGCCGACCAGTAGGGCCAGGTGTGGACGCCGGGGCTGTAGAAGTGGGTGGTGAGCAGCGGATCGCCGCTGGCGCCGGGGTGCGCGGCGACGTAGGCGGCGGCGAGGTGCTGGGCGAACGCCTGGCTCTCGGTGCTCGTCGTCGCCTCCAGGTTCACGATGCCGGGATCGGCGTCGTTCGGGCCCGGGGTGCCGTCTCCGGACGAGACGTAGACGGGGATGGACGTCAGGTTGTCGACCAGGTAATACGGGTCGTGCTGCTGCCAGGTCGCCGCCCCGGACGCGGTCGTCGGGTCGCCCCACAGGGCGTTGATGTCCTTCCCGGACGCGGCCAGGAGCATCTGGAAACCCTGGTAGTCGCCGAAGGGGTGGTCGACCCCGCTGTAGGCGGCCACTGCTTTGAAGTCGCCGGGATGGCGGCCCGCGTAGGACAGCGCACCGAATCCGCCCATCGACAGGCCGGCGATCGCCCGGTCGGATCCGGCCCGGTAGTTGCGTTCGAGGAGCTGACGTAGCTCGACCGTGTGGAAGGTCTCCCAGCGGGCCGGGTCGTTGGCCCAGTCGCTGTACCACCCGGCGCGGCCGCCGTCGGGCATGGCGACGATCACGTTGTGGCCGGCGGTCTGGTTCTCGATGTCGGTGTTCTCCGACCAGTCGGTGTGGTCGGACGCCATGTCGCTGCTGCTGGCCCCGCCGTGCAGCAGGTACAGCACCGGCCAGGTCCGGTCGGGCTGGGCGTCGTAGGCGGTCGGCAGCAGCAGGCGCACCGACTCGTCGGCGTCCATGGCCGTCGAGTGGATCGTGACGTCGACCAGGCGCGCGTCGTCCGCCACGGGGAAGGTGACACAGGTGATCGACGATCCGTCGTCGCTGCTGGTACCCGTCGCCGGGCACGTCGCCGCCTGCGCCGGGGAACCCCCGACCGACAGGCCGACCAACGTGCCCACCGCGATCATCGAGGGCAGCAGGATCCGCCGTCTCCACATCCGCGTTCTCATGAACGAGACGTTAGCGATTAGTCCGTTTACAGACAATTTGTAGCGAGATGCGGAGAATAGTGCCAGGTCAAGGTCTATGCGCGGTGGACGCTCACGGCGTAGCCGGGGGCAGCGACCGGCCTGTCGCCGCGGCCGCGAGGGCCGTCGCCGGTCTCGAAAGGGGTGCCCTGCCAGGTGGCGAACCGGCGCTCGAGGGTGAGGCCGGCGGCGGCGCACCAGCCGTCGTAGTCCGCCAGCCCGAAGGGTGTGGCAGGCAGCGGCAGATGCGCGGCGTCGAGCCCGAACCCGGCCACGAGCCGGCCGCCGGGGGCGAGGCGGCGGGCGAGTTCGTGCAGGACGGCGGCCTCCGTCCCCGGGGCGAGCAGCGCGATGACGTTGCCGGCGGCGACGATGAGGTCGAAGGGCCCGTCGGTGGCGGCCGGCGCGCCGGCGTCGTCGGGCGGTGCGAACGCGGCGGGCATGGCCAGGGCGGCAAGATCGGCGAGGACCCAGCGGACGGCGGTGGAGCGGTCGCGGGCCACGTCGAGCATCGATGGATCGACGTCGACCCCGACGCACCGATGGCCCAGCTCCGCCAGCCGGATGGCCACCCGGCCGGTTCCGCAGCCCGCATCCAGGACGCGCGACCCGCCGGCCACCAGCGCGTGGCAGAACGTCGCCTCGCCGTGCAGGTCGACCCCGGTAGCGGCGAGCCGCGCGAACCGGTCCGCGTAGCTGCGGCCCGACCTGCCCGCCGTGAGCGTTTCCCAGCGGGTCGTGGCAGGAGGCATGGTCACGGGAGGCGTGTTCGCGGGAGGCATGGCCGCGGGAGGCATGGCCGCGGGGGGGTCGGTCCGGTCCGGGGTGTCCACGTCCCAGCTATACCGCATCCCGGCGAGCGGCCATCTTCGCGAAACAGCCACGTCAGACAGGCACCATCGAGGCCGCGGGCGCCCTCGGCGGGGGGATGCGGCGCTGGCGACGGGCCCAGGTTCGGGTTCGGGCCTGCGCGGGCCCGGCGGGTCGGACGGGCCGGCGGGTCAGACGGGGAGTGCCAGGACGATCAGGTTGTCGCGGTAGCTGTGGGTGGCAGTGTTGAACGCCCCACCGCAGGTGATGAGGGCCAGCCGGGCCGGGCCGTCGGTCCGGAAGACTCCGGTGTCCGCCAGCCTGGTCTTCACGACGTGCCGACGGGTCACCACCCGGTAGTCGTGCTTCGTGCCGTCGGCGCTGGTGACGACGATCAGGGCCCCGATCTCGACCCGGCTGAGCGGGTAGAGGGCGCCGGGGCGGCCGTTGTAGTCGACGTGCCCGGCGAGCACGACCGTCCCCGACGAGGCGCCCGGGGCCCCGCCCCCTGCCCACCATCCCAGCGTCGCCGGGTCGACCGGGACGTTGAGCGCGTGCGTGGTCGCATCGACGGAGGCCACCGTGACCGGCGCCGAGATGCCCAGGCTCGCCGCGGCGACGGCGGTCGGCCGGCGTCGCTGGAGCGCCTGGGCATCGATGGACGGCGCCGGTGACGAGGTGGCCGCCGCGGCGCCCGTTCGGGTGGAACTCGCGAACGTTGCCGGCCCCTGCGACGCCGCCGCCCCCTGGGAGGCGGTCGGCGTCGCGCCCGCGGCGAGTGAGCCGACGTCGCTGGGGGGCCTCGACGCCACCCATCCGGCCATACCACTGCCGCCGACGACGCCCGCGACCGTCGCCGTGACCACCAGTAGGCGGCGGCCACGGCGACGTCGACGGGTCCGCGCCAGCCGGGGGCCCGGCGGCCTGGGCCGATCCGGGCCGCCCGGGACCGGCTCCTGGTCCGCGGTCGGCGCAGCCGGTCCGTCTGACCCGTCCTCGGGCGGCGGACCGGTCGTCACCGTGCGTCGGCGAGACTCGATCATCCCTGGCGGCGGGCCAGCCACGCTCGGCGGCGCTGCCACCCGAACAGGACCCCGGCCGATCCGACCGCGAGGCCGAGCGCCCCGATGGCCAGCACGGGCGGATGATCGTCATCCGCGGCCAGGCCGCTGTTGCCGGCGTTGACCGAGGTGGGCGAGTTCGCGGCCTGGTGGGACAGCCAACCGTAGGAGCCGGGGGCCCCGACGATGTAGAGGTTGGTCGTCGACCCGGGCTTGGTCGGCACGGTCTGGGCCGGTACCAGCGGCTTGCCCGTGGTGTCGGTCACCGTAACCGTGTGTGGGGTGCCCCCGCCCGGCGTGCCGCCACCTGGCGTGCCGCCACCTGGGGTGCCGCCACCTGGGGTGCCGCCACCTGGGGTGCCGCCACCGGGAGTGCCGCCGCCCGGCGTGCCGCCGCCCGGCGAGCCGCCACCGGGAGTGCCGCCACCTGGGG
>NZ_JAMQQF010000607.1 GCF_023716945.1 Frankia sp. AiPs1
AGCCAAGGCCGCCGCGCAGGCTGGCGAACAGCGGCGTCGTCGACGCGGCGGCGGCCGGGGCGGTGCGGGCCCGCACCCGGTGGGCGCCGAGCAGCAGCGAACGGTCCTCGGCCAGGATCGGGACGAGCTGCGGCACCGTGGCCCGCAGGGACAGCGCATCGGCTCGCCCGGCGTACACCCCGCCGAGCAGCGGGTCGACCAACAGGTCGACGACCTCGCGCCCGACCCGGGCGCCGACGAAGCCACCCACGGTCGGGTCGTCGGGGAAGCGGGTGCGCGGCAGGGCCAGGTCGGCGGCGGCCCGCAGCAGCCCCCACGGCGACAGCACCCCGGAGCGGACCAGGCCGAACGCGTCGGTCGGCACGCCGAGCATGGTGTTCGGCGGGATCGGCCGCAGCCGGCCCCGGATCCACAGCGACGCCGAGGTCGTCGCCGGATGCACGATGTTGTGGCCGAGACCGATCTGCCTGGCCAGCCGCAGGCCGTCGGGCACCCGAGCGAGGAACGACTCGGCGCCCTCCTCGACGTCCATCCCCTCGATCGGGGTGGTGCGCAGCTTGCCGCCGACGCGCTCCCCCGCGTCCAGGACGGTCACCTCGGCGCGGCCGGCCAGAGCATGGGCCGCGGCGAGCCCGGCGACCCCCCCACCGACGATGACAACCCGCACGTTCCTGCCGCCCTTCACGATGAATGGTGCCGTCCGACCAGGATTCACCATCGCGTCGCGCCCGCCCGGAGGTGGGCCGCGCCCCGGCGGCGGATCATGCTGTGGTGGTGGACCGAGCCCCGATGGTGGTGGATCGGTAACCGGCCGTCGGCCGGGTCAACCGGCGTGGACGAGGTCGACGATGTGCGCGAGCACTCCCGGGTCGGTCTCCGGCAGGACGCCGTGGCCGAGGTTGAACACGTGTCCCTCCGCCTTCGCGCCGCGGGCGAGGACGTCGCCGACCTTGGCGGCGAGCACGGGCTCGGGCGCGAACACCGCAGCCGGGTCGAGGTTGCCCTGCACGGCCCGGCCCGGCCCGATCCGGCGCGCGGCCTCGTCGAGGGGAACCCGCCAGTCGACCCCGACGACGTCGGCGCCCGCCTGGCCCATGGCGGCGAGCAGCTCGCCGGTGTTGACGCCGAAGTGGATGCGCGGCACCTCGCCGGCGAAGGCGTCCAGCACCCGCGCGCTGTGCGGCGCGACGTAGCGCCGGTAGTCATCCTCGCTGAGCGCACCGGCCCAGGAGTCGAAAAGCTGCACCGCGTCGACGCCGGCGTCGACCTGGACCCGCAGGAAGGCCGTGGTGATGGTGGCCAGCCGGTCGAGCAGGTCGTGCCAGAGCTTCGGCTCGCCGTACATCATCGCCTTGGTGCGCAGATGGTTGCGGCTCGGCCCGCCCTCGACGAGGTAGCTGGCCAGCGTGAACGGCGCGCCCGCGAACCCGATCAGCGGGGTGCCGCCGAGCTCGCCGAGCAGGTCGCGGACCGCCTGCGTGACGTAGCCGACGTCGTCCGGTTCCAGCGCGCGCAGCGCCGTGAGCCGGGCGGCGTCACGCACCGGCTCCGCGACGACCGGCCCCACCCCGGCGACGATGTCGATGTCCAGACCGATCGCCACCAGCGGCACGACGATGTCGGAGAAGAAGATCGCCGCATCAGGCCGAAAGCGGCGCACCGGCTGCATGGTGATCTCGGTGATCATCGCGGGGTCGCGGCACGAGTCGAGCATCGGCACGTCGGCGCGCAGAGCCCGGTACTCGGGCAGGACGCGGCCGGCCTGGCGCATGAACCAGACCGGGGTGGTCTCGGGCTGGTCCCGCCGGCAGGCCCGCAGGAACGGGGCGGTGGTGGCGAGGCCGGGCCGGCGAGCCGCGGCGGAGCGGGTGGCGGCGGCGTCGGCACGCAGATCGGCGGCACCGGCATACAGATCGGTGGTACCGGAACACGGGTCCGCGGTACCGGCACGGCGGGCGGCGTCGGCAGGCGAGAGGCCGCTCGGGGCGGCCGGCCGGCCCGGACGATGGAGGGTGTCGCCGTCCCGCGAGGGCGCGACCCGCGCCGAAGCGACCGCGACGCCGCTCGGCGCGGTCTGGACGCTGGCCGACCCGGACCCGGGCCCGGCGTCGATGTGGACGACAGACATGCCTCGATCGTTGCATGCCCGCCGCACCTGTGCCGGTGCGACCGGGGTCACGTCGATGGGCACGGGCGGGTGATGACCGGCGTCGGGGTCGTCACGGTCCGGGCCGATCGGGTCCGCGGGCGTCAGCTATCTTCTACTTTCAGTAGAAGAAGTTGCTGGTCCAGCCGGTGCCCGCCGATCCGGACCGGCCCGACCGGCCGGGTCGACCGGGCCGGCCGCAGGCCGCTCGGATGTGACGAAATCCGCTGTCCGCCCAGGTGAGCGGCCGGCGTGTCCGGGCGGCGCACCTGTCCAACCGGGCCGCCCGACCGGGCTGGCGGCATCGCCCCGACGGGCCGGACCGAGCCCGGCGGTCGCTGCGACCACGCCACCACGAAGGCCCGACGCGTCACCACGAAGGCCCGACGGCCACCACCGACGGCCAGCACCAACGGCCAGCACCGACGGCCGACAGCTTTCAGGTTTCAGGAACGTCCGACGGTTACCGCCGACGTCCGACAGCCACGACGATTGAGGACTTGAGATGACCGATCAGGCCCCGCACGGCGGATCCCGCGTCCTGACCGCGGCCCGCGCCGTCTCGTTCGCCGAGGCGACGTCGTTCCTCCTGCTGCTCATCGCCACGGGAATCAAGTACGGCGCCGACCATCCCCAGGGGGTGAAGATCCTCGGCCCGATCCACGGCACGCTCTTCCTCGCCTACTGCGCACTCATCGGCTACCTGGCCTTCGCCGGGCGCTGGTCCCGCCGACGCACCGTGCTGGCCCTGATCGCCTCCGTGCTGCCGGTGGCACCGTTCTTCGTGGAGCGGCACTGGCTGCGGGGTGACGCCGGCGCCTCGGGCGGCGCGACCACGCCGACCGGTCCGGGCCACCGGCCGGTCTCCCAGCCCACCGCCCGGCGGAGCTGACACGCATACCTGCGCTGTGCACCCAAGCGGGGCGAGTCCCGCGACAGGGGATCTCCCACCCACACCGCATCGAGACGGGCGCTCGCGACACGCCGGAGAGAATGCGCGGACATCTGTCCGTCCCGTGGCACCGTCAGTCCGGTCGGAATGAGGGCAGAGGGTGCGCGTCGTCCGCGTTCCCCCTCGGCCGGCAGTCGCGGGGGCGCCGGATTCGTGGTGCAGGCGCCCACCGCACCCGAGGGGACGCAACACGCAGCAGCCGTGCGCGGGGAGTGGTGTTCGAGTGGAACTGGTCCGGGTGGGCGCCGACGATCACATCGTTCTGACCTGCGCAGAGTGCGGTGACGAGCGGCCGTTCGAGCAGCCACCGTGTGCCGACGGGCACGGGTCGGACTGCCCGGAGTGGGCCTGCACCGAGTGCGGTGTGGCCCTGCTCGTGGGGCCGGCCCTGCTCGCGGCGCCGGTCCCGCCCGGGGGGCAGGTCGCGGC
>NZ_JAMQQF010000608.1 GCF_023716945.1 Frankia sp. AiPs1
CCGCTGCTACCGCTGCTACCGCTGTCGTCGCCGCCGCGGCGCCCCGAACCGCGCCCGGCGCCGCCCGCCGGCGCCCCGATCTCGTCGTCCAGACGCAGCGTCAGCGAGATCCGCTTGCGTGGGATGTCGACGTCGAGAACCTTCACCGTGACGATGTCGCCGGGCTTGGCGACCTCCCGCGGGTCGCTGACGAAGTTCTTGGACATCGCCGAGACGTGCACCAGGCCGTCCTGATGCACCCCGACGTCGACGAACGCACCGAACGCGGCCACGTTCGTGACGGTGCCCTCCAGCGTCATCCCGGGCACGAGGTCCGCGAGGGTCTCGATCCCCTCCGTGAACGCCGCCGTGCGGAACGCCGGCCGCGGGTCGCGCCCCGGCTTCTCCAGCTCGGCGAGGATGTCGGTGACCGTCGGCAGCCCGACGGCGTCGTCGACGAACTCGGTCGGCTTCAGCGACCGCAGCACGGCGCCGTTGCCGATGAGGGCGCTCAGCTCGCCGCCGGTGGCCGTGAGGATGCGCCGGACCACCGGGTAGGACTCGGGGTGCACGCTGGAGCCGTCCAACGGGTCGTCCCCGCCGCGGATGCGCAGGAAGCCGGCGCACTGCTCGAACGCCTTCGGCCCGAGCCGGGGCACGTCGCGCAGCGCCTCACGGGTGCGGAACGGCCCGTTGGCGTCGCGGTGGCGCACCAGGTTCTCGGCGAGGCCCGCGCCGATCCCCGACACCCGGGTGAGCAGCGGCGCCGACGCGGTGTTGACGTCCACCCCGACGGCGTTCACGCAGTCCTCCACCACGGCGTCCAGCGACGACGACAACCGCATCTCGGACAGGTCGTGCTGGTACTGGCCCACCCCGATCGACTTCGGATCGATCTTGACGAGCTCGGCGAGCGGGTCCTGCAGGCGGCGGGCGATCGAGACCGCGCCCCGCAGCGAGACATCCATCCCGGGCAGCTCGGCCGAGGCGTACGCGGATGCGGAGTACACCGACGCCCCCGCCTCGGAGACGGTCACCTTCGTCAGGGACAGCTCCGGATGCCGGCGGATGAGGTCGTCGGCCAGCTTGTCGGTCTCCCGGGAGGCCGTCCCGTTCCCAATCGAGATCAGGTCGACGTGGTGCTCGGCGGCGAGGCGGGCCAGGGTGGCGATCGACTCGTCCCAGCGCCGAGCCGGGACGTGCGGATGGATGGTGTCGGTGGCGACGGCCTTGCCGGTCGCGTCGACGACGGCCACCTTCACGCCCGTGCGGTAACCCGGGTCCAGGCCCATCGTCGCCCGGCTGCCGGCCGGCGCCGCGAGCAGCAGGTCGCGCAGGTTGGCCGCGAACACGCGCACGGCGGTGTCCTCCGCCGCCGTCCACAGCCGCATCCGCAGGTCCACGCCCAGGTGCACGATGATGCGGGTGCGCCAGGCCCAGCGGACGGTGTCGACGAGCCAGCGGTCCGCCGGCCGGCCAGCGTCGGAGATCCCGAAGGTCTCGGCGATTCGCTGCTCGTAGCTCGTCGGCCCGGGCACGGGCGGGGTGCCCGGCTCGGTCGGGGTGTCCGGCTCCAGGGTGAGGTCGAGGATCTCCTCCTTCTCGCCCCGGAACGCCGCCAGGATGCGGTGCGAGGGCAGCGAGGTGAACGGCTCGGAGAAGTCGAAGTAGTCGGCGAACTTCGCGCCGGCTTCCTCCTTGCCCTCCCGGACCCGGGAGACGAGCACGCCACGGGACCACATCTGCTCCCGCAGCGCGCCGATGAGGTCGGCGTCCTCGGCGAACCGCTCGACGAGGATCGCCCGCGCGCCCTCCAACGCGGCACCGGCGTCCACCACTGCCTTGTCCGGGTCGATGTAGCCGCTTGCCGTGCCGTGCGGGTCGAGAGCGGGGTCACCCAACAGGGCCAGCGCCAACGGCTCCAGGCCCGCCTCCCGGGCGATCTGCGCCTTCGTCCGCCGCTTGGGCTTGTACGGCAGGTAGATGTCCTCCAGGCGGGCCTTGGAGTCCGCCGCGAGAATCTGCTCCTCGAGGGCGTCGTCGAGCTTGCCCTGGGCGCGGATGGAGTCCAGCACGGCCGTGCGCCGCTCCTCCAGCTCCCGCAGGTAGCGCAGCCGTTCCTCCAGGGTGCGCAACTGGGTGTCGTCGAGGGTGCCCGTCGCCTCCTTGCGGTAGCGGGCGATGAAGGGCACGGTGGCGCCCCCGTCGAGCAGGTCGACCGCCGCCGTCACCTGCCCCTGGCGCACGCCGAGCTCGTCGGCGATCCGCTGATGGATGGACCGCTGTGGGACAGATGTCGTCGTCACAATGCCTGATCCGCCTTCTCGTCCTCGTCGCTGCTGTGCGCGTCAGCGCGGTGCCGGGCCGTCCGACCGATCCGCGCTGACTGCGAGACTACGGGCGATCACCCGGTGCTTTCCGCCCGGGCGGCCATCCGGCTGGCGTGCCGGCCGCCGCCCCGGGCGCGGTGCGATGATCGGCCTGGGCCGCCGTCCGCCGAGGTCATCCTCCTTGGCGGTGGCCGGTCCGGTGTGATCCAGTGTGATCCGTCCCGTTCGATTCCGTTGCTGGGCATATCCCATTGGTGTGACATGACCTATGATGTGCGCGTGTGCATGGGGGGTGGAGCCGCGGGTGCGGGTCGCTGTTATTTTCCGCATTCCGGACGTGGCCCGGCTGGATACGGCACGTCCCTCTCGGGGGCGGCCGCTGCCGGATTGCGACGCAGGGCGGCGGAGTGACTCAGGAGAGTACTCTGGGCCCCGTCCGTGGCCCGGCCCTGAGCCCGACCAGTGTCGGCGGCATTCGCCATGAGGCTTTCCTGTACCGAGGTGACGTTGGTTTCCTCAGTGCGACCAGGGATTTCATCCTCGCCGGCCTCGCGGCCGACGAGGATGTTCTCGTCGCGATCACGCCCGCACGGATGGCGCTTCTTCGGGCTGCGCTCGGCCGGGCCGCGAGACGAGTCACATTTCTCGATCTGGCGGAGGTCGGCCGGAATCCGGCGCGCATCATCCCCGCCTGGCAGGAATTCCTTGACCTCGGGATCGAACGAGGCCGGACGGTCCGCGGGATCGGTGAGCCGCTGTGGTCCGGGCGCCCCGTTCCTGAGCAGCGGGAATGCATGCTCCACGAGGCCCTGCTCAACGAGGCGTTCGCCGCCCCGCCGGCCTGGCGGCTGCGCTGCCCCTACGAGGTGACCGCGCTCGATTCGATCACCGCCGACGAGGTGTGGCAGACCCATCCGGTGGTGGTGGACGGCGGGCTCGGCCGCGTCAGCGCGCGCTACCGGCCGCCAGCCGACCCGACCCGGGCGCTCGCCACGCCCACCGTTGTCGCTGCTGCTGCCTCTGCTGCCTCTGCCGCCGCTGCCTCCGTCGCCGCCATCGCCGTCGCCTCGGTCGCCGCGGTGACCGATACCGGCACCACCTCGGCCGGCGCGAACCCGGTCGGTGCCACCTCGGCCGGCACGATCTCGGCGGGTGCGGCTGCTGTCGTCCCGGCGGTCGCCGCTGTCGCCGCCGCGGCGGTGGCC
>NZ_JAMQQF010000609.1 GCF_023716945.1 Frankia sp. AiPs1
GCCCATCCGACCGGCCAGGTCGACGCCACCACGCACGCTCGCCTGCCGGCGGCGCTGCGCCTGCTGGTCGGTCAGCCGGGCCTTCGCGGCACGCACCATCGCCGCGATCCGCGCGTGGCCGACGGCCTCGCCGATACGGGCGAGCCGCGCCGCGAGCACCGGCCAGTGGACGAGCTCCGACTCCGCGAGCAGGCGGGTGGCGAGGCGGGACGGATCCGTCTCGGGACCGCCCGGTCCCGACGGCGTCAGCACGCTGTCGAGTCGCCGGCGAATGGCCGTCAGTTCCCGCTCCACGGACGGTCCGGCAGCCAGCGCGGCCGACCAGCGCCTCGCCGACACCCGGGCGGCCCGGTCGGTGAGCGCGTCGGCCAGCCGCAACATCCGACCGACGGCCCCGGCCGCGGCGACGACCTGTTCCACGGTCAGATCCCCGACGAGCCGGCCTGGCGTGTCGCGCGTCGTCGGGTCGAACCCGAGCGTGTGGCAGGCCGCACGCACCCGGTCCGCGGCGGACTGCTCGGCGGCGGACGCTGCGCCGGTGGCGAGGGCGCGGCGCACCACCTCCGACTCGGCGAGCAGTCGCGCCGCGCGTGGCGTGTCCAGCGCCAGCGCGAGGGCGGCTCGACCCGTCAGGCGCCGGTCGAGGTCCGCCGCCGCCTGGTAGCCCGTCTCCTTCAGGTCGGCAAGTCCTCGGGCGTAGGCCACCGCCTCCGCGACCAGTGCGGTGGCCCGGGCCGTGCCCTCGACCGCGGGCCCCTCGAGACCCGTCCAGGTCAGAGTGGTCACCATCGCGCCTCCCCGCTGTCCAGGACCGGGCCCGGATCTCGTCCCACAGCCGGCACGTTCGCCGGGCACGAGGAAGTTCACGAAGGCCCGGCCGGCCGGACGAATGCGGCGACTGGCCGGAGCCCTGCCAACGCCATGCCGAGCCTCGCGATCGGCCCCTGCCGGTTGGTGCGGGCCTCCTGCTCGCCGGCGACCGACAGGTGATCGTCGGTCCCGGCTCAGCCCTGGGCTGGCACGTCCTCGTCCTCGTCCCCGCCACCGTGCCCGCCACCGCCACCGCCACCGGCGGCGCGGTCGACGATCTGCTGCTCCGCCCACAGCGCCCACTCGTGCTGGGCGGCCGTGACGCGAAGGCCCCACTCGAGCGCGAGCCGGCCGTGAGCAGAGAAGGAGTCCTGGCCGGCGGCGACCGTCGTCAGCGCGGCAAGCTCCTTGTGGTGGGCCGCCGCGGTCTCGGCTTCCCGTCGCATGAAGGCCTCGGCCTCCGCGGGCTTGAGCAGGCCGAGGAAGAACACCCGAAGCAGCGTGTCGTTGCGCGGCGTCCGGTTCGGTTCGACCCTGGTGAGCCAGCGATGCAACTCGGCCCGCCCGGACTCGGTGATCGCGTACTCCTTGCGCCCCCTGGCCCCCTCGGCCGTGACGGTCACCTGGCCGGAGTCGGCCAGGCGGCCGAGTTCTGTGTAGACCTGGCTCTGGGTTGCCGACCAGACGTTGCCCAGCGAGATCGCGAAGGTCTTGAGCAGGTCGTAGCCACTGGCGGGACGGTCGGCGAGCAGGCCGAGCACGGCATGGCGGAGGCTCATGCCGCCAGCTTAGGTCAATCTTGACCTGTCAGTGATGGAAGTTCTAGCATCGACATGTCTAAGGTGGAGTATCGCTGGCCGGGGTGGAGGTCGTGTCCACCGGGCCCGGCCAGCCACTGCGATCGGAGAACAGCTGATGACGCCGAGCGCCCCGACCTACCTCAGCGGCCTGCTCGCGCCCGTGCCCGACGAGATCGACGCGGTCGACCTGCCGGTCACCGGCGCGCTACCCGAAGCGCTGCGCGGCCGCTACTTCCGCAACGGCCCGAACCCGATGCCCGGCGAGGACCCGGGCCACTGGTTCACCGGAGCCGGGATGATTCACGGCGTCCGGCTGCGCGACGGCCGCGCCGAGTGGTATCGCAACCGCTGGGTGCGCACCCGCGAGCTGGCGGGTGCACCGTTCGTCGGGCCCGCCGGATTCGATCTGACGGCCGTTCCCGCGAACACCAGCGTGATCCGGCACGCCGGCCACATCCTCGCGCTGGTGGAGGTCGGCCTGCCGTACGAGCTGACGGCCGAGCTGGAGACGGCCGGACCCTGCGACTTCGGCGGCCGGCTCGCCACCGCCATGACCGCGCACCCCAAGCGGGACCCGCGCACCGGTGACCTGCTGTTCTTCGGTTATGGCATGGCCCCGCCGTACCTGACCTACCATCGGCTCTCGGCGGCCGGCGAGCTCGTCGAGAGCAGGGTGATCGACGTGCCGGGCCCGACGATGATGCATGACTTCGCCATCACCGAAAGTCACGTCGTGTGGCTCGACCTGCCGGTCGTCCTCGACCTGGCGCTCCTCGGGCAGGGGATGCCCTACCGGTGGGACGACGCCTACGGCGCGCGCATCGGCGTCATGGCGCGCGGCGGCGGCGAGCCGCGGTGGTTCGACATCGACCCCTGCTACGTCTTTCACGTCGGCAACGCCCACGTCGACGACGCCGGACGGGTCTCGCTCGACGCCGTCCGCTACGACCGCGCCCGCTTCGCCGCGGCCTGGCCCCGACTCGGCGGAGCCCCGGCCGGGGCGGGCATGATCGCCGACGGTTTCCCGCACCGCTGGCTGATCGATCCGGTGAGCGGTGTCGTCAAGGAGCAGGCACTCGACGACCGGGCGGTCGAGTTCCCCACCCTCAACGAGCAGCGGGTGGGGCGGCCACACCGCTTCCTCTACTCCGTCAGCCAGGACGCGATCGTCAAGTACGACGGCCGCACCGGCGAGAGCAGGGTCCGCGCCCTCGGCGCCAGCCCCGGCGAAGCGATCTTCGTCGCCGCGCCCGGGGCCCGGTCGGAGGACGACGGCTGGCTGCTCTCCATCGTGACCGACGAGGCCGGGAGCGGTTCCGAGCTGCTCGTCCTGGCCGCCGCCGGCCTTGACACCGTGGCGTCGGTGTCCCTGCCCCGGCGGGTGCCCGCCGGATTCCACGGCTGCTGGATCGCCGACGAATAGGGCTCACACGACCTAGCTCCAGCGCTGGTAGTCGCCGTTGTTGCAACCCTGGGTGTAGACGCGCCCGTCGCTGTTGCTGTCCAGGCACTCGCCGGTGGAGACGTTCTGGAAGGTCGTTCCCGCGCTGTCGCTGGACGATGTCCAGAGCTGCGCGGCCCCGCCGTCGCAGCCGGCGGCGTACACCGTGCCCTGGTACCTGGTTCCGTCCGGCGCGGGATTCGCCCTGCTGCCCACGCAGTTGTTCGTCTGCGCGTTCCTGAGCCGCACTCCGCCGTTCCCGGCCACATATACCCAGTGCTGGTAGTTGCCCCCGTTGCAACCCATCGTGTAGACCTGCCCCTGCGCATTGCTGTCGAGGCAGTTATGGGTCACGATGTCGCCGAAGGTCCTGCCGGGAGCGCCCTGCGCGGTCGCGGTGTTGCGCGGCGCCGCGGCCGCGGGGGCGGGATCGGCCGCGCGTGGCGGGGG
>NZ_JAMQQF010000060.1:0-1804 GCF_023716945.1 Frankia sp. AiPs1
AAAAAACGCCGCCGCACCCACACGACCGTCCGCATGACAAACTCGAACCCGTCCCTCACCCTCACTTCGGAACCCCAAGCACCTGTCGCAGAGCGGGCACCTTCCGAACCTAGAATCGGGTCATAACGGACAGAAACAGTGTCAAGGCGCGGCCATGAAAGACTGGACCAGCACGAAACCCCTGCTCACGCAGGGGCAGCGCCGGGCGTCCGCGCCCGGCGAGGATCGCAACGTCCCCCAGGTGGGGGTCGCGAGCGAGTGCCGGTGGCAGCGCCGGGCGTCCGCGCCCGGCGAGGATCGCAACCGTCTTGGCATGGGCATGCGCGACGAACTCGGGCGCCCGCAGCGCCGGGCGTCCGCGCCCGGCGAGGATCGCAACGATGAGCTGGTCCGCCCAGGGTGCCTCCAGCACGGTCAGGCAGCGCCGGGCGTCCGCGCCCGGCGAGGATCGCAACGCGAACGCGAGGAGGACTCGGTGGTCGCAGACCGGGGCAGCGCCGGGCGTCCGCGCCCGGCGAGGATCGCAACTGCAACCAGGCGACCATCCCCCCGGAGGGGGTGAGCAGCGCCGGGCGTCCGCGCCCGGCGAGGATCGCAACTTCCACCGGCTGGTGCTGGTGTCGTAGGTCAACACGCAGCGCCGGGCGTCCGCGCCCGGCGAGGATCGCAACCCCTGCTCCACGGCCATGTTCACGACGCCTGGCAGCAGCGCCGGGCGTCCGCGCCCGGCGAGGATCGCAACAACAACTCGCTGAGTTCGGCGCCGCCGCAGCCCCTCGCAGCGCCGGGCGTCCGCGCCCGGTGAGGATCGCAACTGACGGGCCCAGACGGTTCCCAACTGCTTGACGAAGCAGCGCCGGGCGTCCGCGCCCGGCGAGGATCGCAACTCGCTGTCGGCACGGATCACCGCCGCCATGATCAAGCAGTGCCGGGCGTCCGCGCCCGGCGAGGATCGCAACTGCGGGTTGGCTGACGCTGTACTGGGCTCACCGTGGCAGCGCCGGGCGTCCGCGCCCGGCGAGGATCGCAACCCGGCATGAACTGGGCGATGCCGAGCTCGCCCGCGGGCAGCGCCGGGCGTCCGCGCCCGGCGAGGATCGCAACCCCACCCCCGTCCGGCTCCGATGCGGCCTGATCTGGGCAGCGCCGGGCGTCCGCGCCCGGCGAGGATCGCAACCCTGGAGACCATCAGGGTTGCGCGTGCGACGTGATGCAGCGCCGGGCGTCCGCGCCCGGCGAGGATCGCAACAGCACCATCAGGCTGTGCGGGCCCGGGGCGGGGTCGTGCAGCGCCGGGCGTCCGCGCCCGGCGAGGATCGCAACCGGTAGTGGGGGGGTCACCTGACCCCCCCATTTCGCGCAGCGCCGGGCGTCCGCGCCCGGCGAGGATCGCAACGCCCAGGCCAGGCGCAATTTCGGCGACGGCTGGGTGGCAGCGCCGGGCGTCCGCGCCCGGCGAGGATCGCAACAGGAACCAGGGCGGGGGATTCGACGACGACCTCGAGCAGCGCCGGGCGTCCGCGCCCGGCGAGGATCGCAACCCGATCATGGAAGTTTTGCCGCGGCGCGGTCCGCGGCGCAGCGCCGGGCGTCCGCGCCCGGCGAGGATCGCAACTCCTCGTCGACGATGCTCCCGCCGCGCGCGCGGGACAGCAGCGCCGGGCGTCCGCGCCCGGCGAGGATCGCAACACGTCCACGACGCCCGGATCTCCTACGGACGCCCGCAGGCAGCGCCGGGCGTCCGCGCCCGGCGAGGATCGCAACGCCTACTGGAACGGCGGCATCGGCCGCAACCCACGCAGCG
>NZ_JAMQQF010000060.1:1904-20547 GCF_023716945.1 Frankia sp. AiPs1
GCAGCGCCGGGCGTCCGCGCCCGGCGAGGATCGCAACGCCTACTGGAACGGCGGCATCGGCCGCAACCCACGCAGCGCCGGGCGTCCGCGCCCGGCGAGGATCGCAACGTCGGCGTGCCCGCCGCGGTGGCCCCCGACTTGAAGCAGCGCCGGGCGTCCGCGCCCGGCGAGGATCGCAACCTCGAGGTGGAACAGGCCCAGCGGGCACCACTCGAGCAGCGCCGGGCGTCCGCGCCCGGCGAGGATCGCAACCCCGGGATCATCCCCAGTCCGGACGGACCAGCAGGACGCAGCGCCGAGCGTCCGCGCCCGGCGAGGATCGCAACCTCCGAGAAGACGCGGGAGGCGTACGGCCGCGGGGGCAGCGCCGGGCGTCCGCGCCCGGCGAGGATCGCAACCTTTCTTGTCGACCGTGTCCGTGGCGGTGCCAGGGATGCAGCGCCGGGCGCCCCGCCCGGCGAGGATCGCAACAGGGTGCTGACCGTGGTGCCGGACTGCACCCCCGGCAGCGCCGGGCGTCCGTGCCCGGCGAGGATCGCAACACCACCCCGGCGGCCCTCTCGCTGATCACCACAAGGCAGCGCCGGTCGTCCGCGCCCGGCGAGGATCGCAACCTTCCGGCACGACGTCCGGGGGTAGCGCGCGCTTCGTAGCGCCGGGCGTCCGCGCCCGGCGAGGATCGCAACGGGGATGGCGGCTCCGCCGCGCTTGTGACCACGGGCAGCGCCGGGCGTCCGCACCGGCGAAGATCGTGACTCTAATTGAGTCGAGGTTTAGGGTGCGCTCGTTGCCGGCGGCGCCCGGCGAAGATCGCAGCGATGTCGAGCTGTGAGCCCACCGACGTCGCCTACTGCCGCTCATCGGCCGTCGCGTCGCCGACGCCAGCTGGCTGATTCACGCTCGGAAGCCGACACACCGGTCGGCGAGCAGGTCGGCCGGCAAGGCGGGATTCCAAAGTCGACCAGCACGTGCCACTCTCGACGGCGTAACTCGAAGTCGGTGACGCCTGGATCTCCGCCGCCTTGGCAGGCTCAAGCACGGCGGCTGCTCCGACCGTGGGGACGACACGCGAAGCCCATGGTCGATCAAGGAGCAAGAACCTCGAGGGCGGCAGCGGCACGCGGGTTGATGACCTTCCTGCCCATGTAGGAATCGAGCGTCATCGATGTCTTGGCGTGCCCGAGTTGGTCGGCGATCTCTCGTGCCGACAGCCCTTCCTTGTCCAAGGTGGTGGCTGCGGTCTTGCGAAGATGATGTGGCACGAGCCAGTCGTAGGCCATCCGGTCGAACGCCTCGCGAAGCTGGGTATGGGCGTTGTCCGGGTCCTTGAGTGTCCGAACCGAGGACATGAAGACCGGGTCGTAGTCACACGTGGGAGCGACCCGACTCGCCCACCGACGCCTGAAGAGCTCAACACCCCACTGAGGTAGCAGCAAGGTCCTCGCGTTGACCTTCGATGTCGGGTCGCTCTTGATCTGGAGGCCCTCGCCCTTGATCCTCACCACAACGTTGCCGGTCTTGATGGTCGCCGCGTCAAGGTCGAGGTCGGGCCACTGGATCGCCAGGACTTCGGCGATCCGCAGTGATGTCGCGAGCATGGCGTCGACGATGTCGGGCAACTCCTGGCGAAGGGCGGCGTCGTCGTACGTCAGGCTCGCCCGGAGCTGGTTGACTTCGGCCGCGGTCAGGGCGCGCGGGGGGTTCTTGACCTTGGGCTTCACCGGGGCGACTTCACGGCATGGGTTGATCGTCATTGCGTCTAGGCGGCAAGCATGGCCGCACATGTTGCTCAGGACAGTTCGCACAGCCTTCGCCACCGCGGCCCCGTTACGATCAGTGACGGACCTGATGTGCCTGTTGACGGCAGCAGTGGTCAGCTCTCGGATGCGGAGCTTACCCAGGGCGGGGATCACCTGGTTGTCGAGGCGATCGCGGTAGAGGCGTAGCGTCCCAGGAGACCTGCCGAGCTTCGAGAACTCGGCCCACCAGTGCTCCGCGAGGTCCTGGACCCGGCTTTCACGGGTGATCTCATCCCCTCCGCCGGCCTGGGTTATCCGGTCTCGCAGCGCTTCCTTGAGGTTGCGTTCCGCAGCGGCATTGGACGCTCCCCATCGCTCAACCTGGATCGTCGAGCCATCGAAGTCGCGGTAGAGCGTCATCGCTCGGACACGGCTACCTGAGCGATACGGGCGGATCTTGCCGTACGTGCGAGGCAGGTTCTCCGAACGTGGGATTAGTCCGTTTCACCCTCCAGACTGTCGAGGAGAATCCCCGAAAATGAAATCTTCGCTGGGATACTTGCCGGGAATGTTGACGGGATCTCAACGCCGATCCTGGCCCCATGCAACCCTTTCCCGGAGAAACCAATAGACCAAACCCAGACGCCGAAGAATCGAATCGCCCGCAAGCATCCTCACCCCCTACCCAGGATCTGCCCGGCGAGCGAGAATCAGACACTTCCCACGGAACAGCAGAGCGTCGACACCGAGGCACGCAAAGCGATGAGACAATTATCATTACTTTGCCGGATGGCGCGCCGAACCTCAATCTCTACGCCGCCCAGGCGCTACTACGTATGCTGAGGAAAGCCCAATCCGCGCAGGCCAGCCACGACAATGACATTGAAGAACGTGCGCAAGACGAGGGTCAGCAGCGCGCGGAGCCTTCCACTCCATCTCACCCGCAAGGACCTCCACCATGATCAGATTCGCCTTCGCCGGCCGTGTCTCTACTGAAGACCAGCAGGACCCGGAAGCCTCACGTAACTGGCAGATCGCCCGTGCACGAGCGCTGACGGAGAAACACGGGGAGATCGTCGCCGAGTACTTCGACATCGGACAGTCCCGATCCCTGCCCTGGAAACGCCGTCCGCAGGCCAGTCTGCTGCTCGACGCCCTCCGCGACCCCGACCGGGGATTCGACGCGGTCGTCATCGGCGAGCCACACCGCGCGTTTTACGGCAACCAGTACG
This sequence comes from Frankia sp. AiPs1, assembly GCF_023716945.1. Lineage (GTDB taxonomy): Bacteria > Actinomycetota > Actinomycetes > Frankiales > Frankiaceae > Frankia. The sequence goes on from NZ_JAMQQF010000060.1 coordinate 4,876, forward strand.
GCCTGACCATGCCCGTCTTCGAGCACTACGGAGTCACCCTCTGGGTCCCCGAAGTCGGCGGACCTATCGACCCCGCCTCCGAAGCCCATGATCTGATCATGTCCGTGTTCGGGGGCATGTCAAAAGGCGAACGAAACCGCATCAAGATTCGGGTACGGTCCTCGATGCAGGCCCAAGCCAAGGTCGAAGGCCGCTACCTCGGCGGCCGACCACCCTACGGCTACCAGCTCGCCGACGCCGGCCCCCATCCCAACCCGGCGAAAGCCGCCGACGGCAAGCGTCTCCACGTTCTGGCGCAAGACCCGATCACCGCACCAGTCGTCGAACGGATCTTCCACCGGTACCTCAACGGCATGGGTGTCTTCCTGATCGCCCAGACGCTCACCGACGAAGGCATTCTCTCCCCGTCGGCCTACGACCGAGCCCGCAACCGACACCGCACCGGGATCGCCTGGTCCAAGGGCGCAGTGCAGGCCATCCTGGCGAACCCGCGCTACACCGGCTATCAGGTCTGGAACAAGCAGCGCAAGGCCGAGACCCTCCTCGACGTCGACGACGTCGCGCTCGGCTACGAGACCAAACTCAAGTGGAACGAGCGGGACCAATGGGTCTGGTCCGACCGGCTCGCCCACCCCGCCATCGTCGACAAGACGACGTTCCACGCCGTTCAGGAACGCCGCGCCCGCCGAGGCCCCAGCTCCGACCGACCCCAGATCCGGACGCCGCACCCCTACGCCCTGCGCAGCCTGCTGGTCCACCACCAGTGCGGCCGACGGATGCAGGGCACCTGGAACCACGGACATGCTCACTACCGCTGCCGCTACCCGCAGGAATACGCCATCGCCAACCTGATCGACCACCCGCTGTCGGTCTACCTGCGCGAGGACGCGATCCTGCCCGACCTCGACGCCTGGCTAGCCACCGCCTTCGCCCCTGACCACCTCGAAGCCACCCTGGACGCCTTGGCGACCCATCAGCCCACGCAGACGTCAGCCGCCACCGACCCGAACCGCAGAAAGATCGCCGCCTGCGACCGCAAGCTGGCCCAGCACCGCGCTGCCCTGGAAGCCGGCGCCGACTCCGTCCTCGTCACCGGCTGGATCAACGAGACCCAGGCCGAACGTGCCGAGGCAGTCGCCGCCCTCGCACGGGCAGGCGAACGGGTACAGACCCCGCCGCCCCGCCTCACCCGCCAAGAGATCAATAACATCGTCGAAGCCCTCGGCGGGATCGCCGCTGTCCTTCGCACAGCAGACGCCACCGATAAGGCGGATGTCTACCGGCAACTGGGACTGCGCCTCAGCTATGACCATGAGACGCGCATCGTGTCCGCCGAAGCCTCACCAAGACCATCGGTGGGCCTAGTGGCCGTGTCCGAGGGGGGACTTGAACCCCCACGCCCGATAAAGGGCACTAGCACCTCAAGCTAGCGCGTCTGCCATTCCGCCACCCGGACAGGTGGTCGCGGGGTGTCTCACCCGCGTACGTCTGCGATGTTACACGGTCAGGGCGGGCGCCTGTCGCTACCCCCGACCACCGGCAGATCAAGGCAGCGGGGGTGCAGAACACGACGGCCGGAGAGCCCTCGGTCCGCCCCGATCTCCCGCCCGCCGACGACCGTGTCAGCGACCCTCGACGGCATCGGGTGTCAGGTGTCACACGGACGCAGTAGGCACGCTTTGCCAAGTGGCAGTTCGTGCCATATGTGCCGATCGGCAACGCCTCCGCGCTCGCCGGGGCGGTGCAGAACCGGATCGTCGCCCTGGGCGATCGGTTCGCGCTGGAGTTCGTCGAGGGCGACGACCCCGACGGCCCGCAGCCGCGACGCACGGACCTCGACGCCTCGCTGGCCGCGTTCGCGTTCCTCGCCGCCGTCCAGGTCGCTGTGCGCGCCTGGTGCGCCTCGGACAGCACAGATCCCGCGGACCTCGTCGCCACCGCCCTGCACTGCCTGGACAGCATCGTCATCGAAAGGAACCCCGCACACCGCGCCTGACCTCGAGCTTCGCGATGTCGACCGCGCGGATGGAACGCACCATGCCCCGGCTCCCGGGCGCACGGACACCCTGCCGTCCGGCGCGCCCACCGGTGAGCCCTCGCCCCTCGCCCGCCGGGACGCCGGGACGCCGGGACGCCGGGACGCCGGGACCAGCATCCGCAGCCGAGAACGGATTGCGGGAGACGGTCCAGCGAGCAGCCGAGCATCTGCTGCGGCTGCAGGACCCGCGCGGATGGCGGAAGTTCGACCTCGAGACCAATCCGACGATGGACGCCGAGGACCTCCTGTTGCGGGAGTACCTCGGCATCCGCACCGTCGAGCAGACCGAGGCCACCGCGAAACACATACGATCCCGGCGCCTCGACGACGGCTCCTGGCCGACCTACTTCGGCGGCCCCGGCGAACTGTCCACCACGGTCGAGTGCTACATCGCCCTGCGGCTCGCCGGCGACTCCCTCGACGACGCGCCGCTGCGGCGCAGCGCCGGGTGGATCCGCGAGCGTGGCGGCATCCCGGCGACCAGGGTGTTCACTCGGATCTGGCTGGCGCTGTTCGGCTGGTGGCGCTGGGAGGCATCGGCGACCGTAGCGGCGATCCTCAACTACCACGGTTATCGGCTGCTCTGGCCGGTGATGGCCCTCGGGCGCTACCTGGCCAGCCGGTAACCGCGGGACGGGTGTGCTGCTCGGATCGGCACGCGTTCTCCTCGGCGCGGGGGCGATGACTCGGGCCGTTCCGGGGGATCGGCCGAAAATCCACCCGGAAATGCGGCGGTCAAATCGGTGCACGGTAACCGTCTGATAGTGTCGCAGCAAGGCTCCCATGAGCCGCCCTCCAGCCGATCCGGGGCGGTTCACAGTAGTTCACGGGCGCGCTAGCGGCCACTTTACGGAGCAACATGACGGACTCCGACAATGTACGCAAGTCTGAATCTGCGCCTCTCGGTAGCCACTACGGCTCGTGCGACGGCAAGGCTGCCCTTGCCCGCGAGACCAGTCCCGGCAACTGGCAGGTGAAAGTCCATGATCCCATCAATCGCCTGGCCGGCCACGACGGCTGGCTGATGCTGGGCACCGGCTGGCCCACGCTGGCCGAGGCCTGCACGGCGACCGGGCTGTCCTGAGAACGTCGCTTGCCATCGCGGCCGGGGGCCGCGGCCGGGAGTCGTTCGCCGGGAACTGACGGGCCGTTGGCGAGCCAGGTTCCTCCCCCGGCAACCTCGCCTGCCCAGGCCAGGCGACTCGGTGGGCCCATCTGGATTCCGTGCCCTGGAGCCCGGCGCGACGTCCCACTCCTCGGCACCGAACTGCTTTCCGTGGGTACGGGCGAAGTTGTACCGACAGGTGCTGCCGGCTTCGTCGGTGGCCTGCTTGTTGAACGCGCTTCTCCTCCAGCGCAGGCGGTAGCACGGAAAGATCGTGCCAGCATGGCGAAGCAGAACGGCGGCGGTGACAGCGCGAACTTCGTCCAGTGGATGTGGGACTGGTTCCAGGCTCGCGCGGGCCAGGGCCTGCGGTACGAGACCTACGTCAACACCGGTGAACCGGCAACGTCACCTCGAACCGGTATCAGCCGGTCGGCCCGGGCTGCGTGACCATCAACCCGGCTGCCTCGGCTCGATATCGAGCCCTGTGAGACGGCCGGTAGGACCAATCGGCGGCATCGACTGGTCCGACGGCGTCGTCGACCGGCGCCTGGCCCCGCACGGCCCCAAGTCATCACCTTCTGCACACATCTGCTTACCAACCGGGCGCCCGGGTACGACGAGACCCGATGGCAATGTGCTGGTAGGTAGGTGGACAGTCATGCCCCAGGGGGTGCAGCCGGATCTCATCGAGATTCTGGACATCGCGATCATCGAGGCGACCGTGCGGGATCACCGCATCCGCCGGGCCAACGCGGCCGCGTGCGCCCTGTTCGGCCGGCCCGAAGCCGAGGTCATCGGCCTGGACTGGGAGAAGATCACCACCCCGGCGGACCACGCCCGCCTCCACGCGCAGATCCGCATGCGCCAGGCGAGCGGCCGACGCCGGGAACGGATGATGGTCCGACTGCTGCAGCCGGACGGCGACCTGCGCCACGCCCTGGCCACCATCGTGCTGCGGGCCGATCCCGACGGCGAGGAGTACTTCGTCGTTCATCTCCAGGACGTGTCCGAGGAGATCGCCGCCCAGGACCGGCTGCGGCTCATCGTGGAGAACACGCCGGTGTCGATGTTCCTCGTCGACCGCAGCGGGCGGGTCCTCGTCAGCGAGGGAAACGCCAGCCCGGAGGCGGCCGCCGGGTTGGCCGAGGCACGGGCGTCGTCCATCTTCACGGCGTTCGCCCACCTGCCGCAGGCGACGTCGATCATGCGGCGGGCGCTCGACGGGCAGCGCATTCACCAGGTCCTCGAGGTGTTCGGCCGCCGCCTCGACGTGCACCTCGTGCCCATCCCGGGGCCGGGCGGCCGGGTGGCCTCCGTCGCCGCGGTGGCCAGCGACGTCACCGACCTGCACCTCGCGCTGGCCAGCCTGCGGGCCCGGTCCGCCGAGCAGGCGGTCGTCGCCGATCTGGGCCGCCGCGCACTGGAGGCGCGCGATCCCGCCGAACTGTGGCAGCGAGCGGTCACGGCGCTGGCGGACCATCTCGGCGCCGACCTGGTGCGGGCCTACGGTCTCGGCGCGGACGGCAGGCGGGTCGGTCCGCTCGCCCGCGAGGATCGGCGCGAACCCGAGATCCCGACCGGATCGCAGCGGGATCCGCCGCGATCCGCCGCCGGCTGGGTGACGGTGCCGGTCGGCCGCCCCGATCGACCGCTGGCGGTGGTCGAGCTGCACCGGGCGCCACTGGGCGACCAGGAGCGCGAGTTCGTCCATTCGGTCACCGCGGTGCTCGGTTCGGCCGCCCTGCGCTTCGAGATGGAAGGCGAGATCCGCCACCGGTCGCTGCACGACGGGCTCACCGGCCTGCCGAACCGCACCGCGCTACTCGACCGCCTCCACCGGGCCCTGCGCCGAGCCGACCACGACGGACGGCGGGTCGGGGTGCTGTTCGTCGACCTCGACGGCTTCAAGTCGGTCAACGACACCCTCGGCCACCAGGCGGGTGACGACCTGCTGCGCACCACCGCCGTCCGGCTGTCCCACGCCGTGCGGCCCGGTGACGTGGCCGGACGCCTCGCCGGCGACGAGTTCGCGGTCCTCTGCGAGGACGTCGGCGGCGTAACCGACCTCGAGGCGATCGCCGACCGGGTGGTAACCGCGCTGGCGACACCGGTCCGGCTGCTCGACCATCCCGTCACGCTGTCCGGCAGCGTCGGGCTGGCCCTGTCCAACTGCGACCTCGCCGACGCCGAGACCCTGCTCAACGCCGCCGACATCGCCATGTACGCAGCCAAACGCGCCGGTCCCGGCCGCCACCTGACCTACGACACCTCGATGCGCACCCCGCCCGCCGCAACCCCGTCCGCAACGTCGACGCACGACCACCCGACGTCCGCCGGGGCCCTCGGGTCGGTGATGACCCTGCGCTAGACACTTCGACCCACCGCCGCCGTCGAGCGGGAACTCACCGGCTGCTGGCCGCCGCGGACCTGTGCGCGTCGAGCGTCGTCTGGTGCGGCTGGTCGAGGACGGCCTTCGACTCGTCGACAAGGCCGGTCAGGCGGGCCACCTCGGCGTCGGTCAGGTTCTCGGCGACCTCGACCGCGGCGACGTTGGCCCGCAGATGATCGGGATTCGTCGTACCGGGGATCACGACCATGGCGGGGGAACGACGCAGCAGCCACGCCAGCGCGACCTGGGCCGGCGTCGCACCGAGGCGCTGCGCGGGGCTCGTCAGCTCGTCGTAGCCGGTGAGCCGCCCGGAGGCCAGCGGGAAGTAGGGGACGAACATGATGCCCTGGGCCTCGCAGTCGGCGAGGACCTGGACGCCGCTGCGGTCGAGCAGGTTGAACCGATTCTGCACGGCCGCGATCGGCGTCATCCTCTGCGCGCGGGCCAGCATCTCCGGCGACGCGCCGGACAGCCCGATACGACGAACGAGCCCCTGGTCACGCAGCTCGACGAGCACGCCGAGCGAGTCCTCCAGCGGCACGTCGCTCGGCGGTGCCGGACCATCGCCGCCGAGGCGCAGGTACGTCAGCTCGCTCGCCTCCGTACCCAGGTCGGCCAGCGCCTCGTGGACCTGCCGGCGGACCGTCTCCGGATGGTTGATGATGATCCACGACCTGTCCGGGCCGCGCCCGGCGCCGACCTTGTTGCCGACGATCAACCCGTCCGGGAACGGCCGCAACGCCTCCCCGATCAACCGGTTCACCGTACGCGGCCCGTACGCGTTCGCGCTGTCGAAGAACGTGACTCCCAGCTCGACCGCCAGGCGCAGCACCAGCCGCGCCGACTCGGGGTCGTCCGACGGTCCCCACACGCCCGGCCCGGCGAGCTGCATGGCGCCGTATCCGACACGATTCACTGACTTCTCCTCCGGCGTAGCACTGCATCGGCAATCTACGTATCACTGCAACGTCTCAGTGATACGCCGAAGGCCGTAGCATTGCAACCGTGGACGACGCGAAGACCCGCACGCAGCGGCAGATCCTCGAGGTGGCGGCCGGCATCCTGGAACGCGACGGCGCCCAGGCAGTCTCCACCCGCTCGGTCGCCGCCGCCGCCGGCATCCGCGCCGCCTCCCTCTACCAGCTCTTCGGCGACAAGAACGGCCTCCTCGCGGCCCTGGCCATCCACGCCTTCGACCTCTATCTGGCCGAGAAACACACGCTGGTGCGCACCGGCGACCCAGTCGACGACATGCGCCGCGCCTGGGACGCCCACGTCGACTTCGGCCTGCGCCACCCCGCCTTCTACCTGCTGATGTACGGCACCGACCGCCCCGGCCGCCGGCCGCCCGCGGCCGACGAGGCCCACGGCCTCCTGCTGACGTTCCTCGACCGCGCCGCCGCAGGCGGCCGTCTGCGGGTCCCGCCCGTCCTCGCCGCCCAGCTCACCCTGGCCGCCATCACCGGCGTCACCCTCTCGCTGATCAGCACCCCCGCCGAGGACCGCGACCCGGAGATCTCCGCGAGAATGCGCGACACCCTCATCGACTCCCTGACCACCGACCCGGCGCCGGCCGCGGACCCCGGCCTCGCCTCCCGCGCCCTCGCCCTCGACGCCGCCCTTACCGCCGCAGCCGGGCACGCCCTCCCCCTGCGCCCCACCGAGACCGCCCTCCTGCACGACTGGCTCCACCAGCTCGCCCGCTGACTGACCCGAACGGCCCCGGCGGCAGCACCCCGCCAGGGGGTCAGTCGGGCCACGGGGTCAGTCGGGCCAGGGGGAGTCGAGAATGGTGTCGACGAAGTCGCGGCGGCGGAAGCCGGGCAGGTAGTGCTCGAGGACATCCGCCTTGACGTTGCCGAACGTGGTGTCCGGCCTCGGCGCGATCCCGTCGGTGAAGGCCCGCAGGATGCGGCGCTTGAAGTCCGGGCGGGGGTGCAGCCTGGTGATCGCGTCCCGGTCGGCGTCGCTGATGTCGTGGTAGCCGATCCCGAGCACGTCGTACTCCACCCCGGCGGTGAGCAGGGCGACCTCGGGCTCCATGAACTCCGGGATGCCGGGGGTGGTGTGCAGGGCGATGGCCGTCCACACCCGCCGGACGCTGTCCTCGGGCACCCCGTGCCCGTGCAGGAAGCGGCGCGCCTCGTCGGCGCTGTCCACCTCGAAGCGCCGGCCGCTGCGGCGGAACCGCTCGTCGAGGCCGAGATCGTGGAACATCGCCGCGACGTAGAGCAGCTCGGGGTCGAAGCTCAGCCCGCGCCGGCGGCCCTGCAGGCCGGCGAAGCAGTAGACCCGCCGCGAGTGGTGGTAGATCAGGTCGTCGGTCGCGTCGCGCACCAGCTCGGTGGCCCGCGCGGCCAGACTCGTGTCGGGTACCGGGACACCGGCGAGCGGCACGGTGCTGCTGGTCATGGCGACTCCCCCCGTCGATGGCGCAACCGTCGTCGGTCGACCATCGTGGAGGTACCCGGGGCTACGCCCGCGGGAACGGCCGGGACGCGGCCGACGACCGCCGGGGCACGAGCGGCGTCGGCCTCTGCCCGCGTTGCCGGGTCAGGACGTCGCGTCCGCCAGGACGATGACGGCGCGACCGAAGATCTTGCCGGCCTCGAGGTCGTCGAACGCCTGCAGGCCGTCGTCGAAGCTGTATCGGGTGAGGTCGGCGCTGATCCGGCCGGTGCGGGCCAGCGCCACCAGGTCGTGGAGATCCTGGTGGTTCCCGCTGTAGGGGCGGGTGATCGACGCGCCCCACGGCAGGGACACCGACGTCTGCGAGGTCTCGAACGCGAAGACCCCGTCGCTGAGGCCCGGCACCCGCACGGCGCCGTAGGGCGCGACGATGGAGCCCGACAGCGCGAGGGTCTGGTTGTTGCCGACCAGATCCAGGACGACGTCGGCACCGTAACCGCCGGTGACCGCCAGGACCTTCGCCGCGACCTCGGGATCGTCGGAGCGCAGCGCGTGGTCGACCTTCCCCCGGACGGCGGCAAGCGACGCGTCCCTGATGTCGAGCGCGATGATCTGCGCCGCGGTGAGTTCCCGCAGGAGCTCGACCGCGAACTGCCCGAGGCCGCCGATCCCGATGATCACCGCGGTGGAACCGGGGCGCAGGAGGTCCAGGGTGGCGCGGATGGAGTGGAAGGGCACGAGGCCCGCGTCGGCGAGCACGGCGGCGAAGGCGGGATCGAGACCGTCGGCCGGCACCAGCGCGGACGCATTCACGGCGACGTAGTCGGCCATGCCACCGTTCACGGACACCCCGGGCGTCGGGGCCGGATAAAGCCGGTTCCCGGTGTTGCGGCAGGCGTTTTCCTGGCCGGCGATACACATCCGGCACACGCCGCAGGACCAGACCGGGTGCACGATAACCGGGGAACCGGGCGAGAAATGCGGGAAACCGTCCGCAATGTCGACGATCTCACCGGCGATCTCGTGACCGAGGATCGTCCCGGCCGGAATCATCTGCTCGGCCGAGCCACGGATGTGGATGTCGGTCTGACACACGCCGGCGGCGGTGACCTTGACGAGAGCCTGACCAGCACCGATGGTGGGCTTCGGGACCTCCACCCGGCGGACGTCCCGCACCCCGGCAAACTGAATCGCGCGCATGCACTTCTCCCTGAGGTATTTCGGCCGCCATTTCCGGCCGGCGCATGAACACCGACGAAAACGAGCCGATACACTGATTCTGGGCAGTCAGGACGACTGTACCCGCCGCACGGCCACGGGTCGGTCGGTGCGCGCCGCGGTGATCACTACCGTGGTGTAGCGCATCGAGAAGGCGCCGCCCAGCGCGTCGACGGCGGCGCCAAGGCCCGCCAGCAGCCGGGCCAGGCTGGCCGGCGGGAGCGTGCTGTGGCCGCCGAAGGTGGGCACCTGGTCCAGCCACTCGTCCCGGGTGTAGGACTGCTCCCGGTCGAACCGCCACTGCTGCGGGTCGCCGAACGCGCCCGACCGGCGGATCCCGTCGGCGGCCCCGGCGAGCAACGTCGAGTACCCGTCCGGGCCGGGCAGCGCCCGGTGGAGGAGCGAGGCGTCGGGCAGCACCCGGCGGTAGACCGCGGAGAAGGCCGCCGCCAGGCCGGGCGGCGGCTGGCCCGCGTTCCAGAACACGGCCAGCCGGCCGCCGGGCCGCAGCACCTGCGCCGCCTTGCTCGCACCCCCGACCGGGTCGACCCAGTGCCAGCTCTGCCCCGCGGCCACCGCGTCGAAGGTTCGGCCGACGGGATCCCAGGCTTCGAACGCCGCCACCTCGACCTCCACCCCGCCATACCGCGCCTGCTGGACCATCCGCTCGTCCACGTCGACCCCGAGCACCCGGCAGCCGGCCGCGCGGAACTGCCGGGCGGCGATGCCGGTCCCGCAGCCGACGTCGAGGAGGTCGGGTCCGGGACTCGCCGTCACGATCCGGGCCACCATGGCCTGGGGGTAGCGGGGACGGGTCCGGTCGTAGCGTTCCGGGTCGGCGCCGAACGACTCCGCCATCACTCGCTGCCGGTGCAGCTCCTGATCGGCAGAACGCGCCGACCCCGAAGGTAGAGTGGGCATGCGCCCACTCTAATGGGCAATGCCCACCGAGCAATCACGCCGGGCCTCGCCACGAACGGCCCGCCACGTGCACCGCGACGTGCAGTCCGCGACGTGCAGTCCGCGACGTGCAGCCCCCGACGTGCAGCCCGCCGCCAGCAGGAGAATGGGACGATGCCGACCGGGGTGGCCCTGCGCGACGTGCGTGAGCAGTTGTTCGATGCCGCCGAACGCATCCTGCGGCGCGACGGTCCGAACGCGCTGACGAGTCGGGCGGTCACCGCCGAGGCGGGCTGCGCCAAGGGCGTCCTGCACCGGCACTTCGCCGACTTCGACGCGTTCCTCGCCGAACTCGTCCGCGACCGCGTCGCCCGGATCATCAGTCATGGCGCCGACCTGCGCGAACGCGCCGGGACCGGCACCGTCGCCGGCAACCTCGCGGCCGCGCTGTCGGACCTGTTCGGCCCGGTCGCGCTGGCAGTCGTCGGCCTCGTCACCGCCCGCGACGAGCTGCGCGCCGCCCTGCGCCGGACCAGTTCGGCCGGCGTCCCCGTCCTGACGGAGGCCACCGCGATGGTCGCCGCCTACCTCGCCGCCGAGCGCGACCTCGGCCGCCTCGCCGCGGATGCCGACACCGACACCCTCGCGCTCATGCTGATCGGCGGCGGGCACCTGCTGTTCGCCGGCCGGGATGGCACTCCCCCGGCCCCTGACGCCCTTCACAAGGTCGTGAGCACGGCCCTCGCCGACGCCACCCGGTTCAGTTCTCCGGTTGGGGGGACAGATGCTGGAGGATGAACGCGGCACGGGACTCGGGGTCGGTCCTGGGCAGGCTGATCAGCTGGTAGCCGTGGCGGGTGTAGGCCTCGGCCATCGCGTCATGGGTGCGGACGGCCTCGCCGAAGTTCTGGCTACGTTCACGGTCGTGGGTGTAGATCGCGGGCCAGGGCGGTGCGAGGAACACTCGGCGGTGGTAGCGGAACTTCTCCGCGGCGGCGGTCACGTGCGCCGGAATCGGCCGGCCGAGCAGCAGAAAATAGCCGACCACGTCGGGTATGCCGCGGTCGCAGAAGACCGTCCCTGCCTGCCGGGTGGCCTCGTGATGGGAGCGCATATCCCACGACAACATGATCTCGGCGAACAGCAGGGAATCCATCTCGTGGCGAGCCCTGCCGCCGATGACGATCTGATCCTGAAGAATGGCCCTGCCGGCTTCGGGAATGCCGGGAAACCCCCGCCGCTGGAGCTCGTCGACGAGGGTGGACTTACCGGCCCCGGGGCCGCCGGTGATGATGACATAATCGTCGGGTGTACTCACGGTGCTCGAATCTCCTTTGGCAGCTGCGCATACGAAGGCGGCAGATCTCCTGCCGTGACGCGGGAGGAGACGCCGCGTCAGGGAATGGAGCTGGCCGGGCCGGCGCGAAGACGCCGTCACCATGCGGAGCATCGACCAAGCGATGAACATGGTGGCCGTGACCCACGGCACCGCGCTGCTCGCGGGCGGTACCGGGTCAGCCGATGGGGCGTCTCACCGGCCTCGTGGCCGGCGGGCAGCGTCGCAGTGTCATCGACCGGCGGCCAGTTTCAGAGATCGTATCCAGCACGCGGGGACGCGGGCCCCGGCCCCGGCCCCGGCCCCAGCCGATTGCGGCACGTTTTGCACGCTCTGGGACCCGAGACCGTACACATCGCACCGCAATGCCTCCCCCGCACCGCACTGCACCCCGCTGTCGCCGGTGAACGCTCGTGGGCCACGGTTCGACGGCGGGGCGGACCCGACACCGAAACCGCTACTCGACGATGATCATCCATGATCCGGCGCGGCACGGAGCGGAACGTGCTCGCCCGGGCGCGCGACGCGGTTCCGCGGAACCCGCGATCAGTGGTGGCGACACCGGCGGTCGGCGGCCGGTCCGGCCGCCCGTCCCGGGCGTAGGCCTGCTCCCGCCGGGCGCCGACCGAGTCGATCGATGACGAATCATGATCGGTGCGATCGCGGATAGGCGTTGGACAGCCCAACAAGTTCCCATCATCCTGACAAACATGTCTGGGATTCTGGGTGGGAACGCGGGCGGGCTGGTTCCAGCGCGCGCCCGCCGCCCGGTGCGCATGACCGCCCCGGCGCGGGTGCTCACCCGCCGGCGGTTCGTCGATTACGGAATCCTCGCGTCCGCCTGCTGTCGCCCCTGCTGAGCGGGCCTTCTTCCGCCCCTGCCCGTCTGGCCAACCCTGCCCGTCTGGCCAGCCCGGTCCGCCCGCCGGCCCCGGCGTCCCCTGTCTGGTCCTGGCCCGCACGTCAGCCACGCCACCGACCTCAACCGCCCCCGCACCGGGCGATGTCCGACCGTGCGCTCGGCGCCGGGGCGCACGCCGAGGCCGGCCGGTCCCCCGAAGCACCTCCACCCTGACCGGGCAGGCGCACCGGGACGCCGGGGCACCGGGGCACCGCGACCCGGCCCCCTGGTCGGACCTGGTCCGACGCTCCCTGCGCACGACAGCGCCTCGATCCGGCACACGACGGCCTTCCGCCTGCCCGGAAGCGATCCGACGGACGACCCACGACGACGACGAACCACGACGACGACCTGCGGGGACGACCACGCCCCGGCTCCGGCCCGACCTCCGTACGACCGCTTCGAAAGGACTGGCGCAATGACCAACCCCGCCGCGCTCCCCGAGACCGCGTCCCCGCAGGTCGAGTTCATCAGCCTGTCGCACCTCAACCCGTCGACCGAGCTCAACCCGGTCCCCAGCCGCGGCATCGACCTGCCGTACTTCAAGAAGTACGTGCGCGCCCTCGAGGAGTCCGGCTACGACTACACCCTGCTGCCCTACGGCTCGAACAGCGCCGACTCCTTCGTCCTCGCCTCGGCCGTCGGCCAGCTCACCGAGCGCCTGCGCCCCATCGTCGCGCTGCGGCCGAACACGACGTTTCCGCTGGTGGCGGCGCAGAAGCTCGCCACCCTCGACCAGCTCACCGAGGGCCGCGCCGTCGTCCACATCATCTCCGGGGGCAACGACGCCGAGCAGGCCCGCCAGGGTGACTACCTGCCCAAGGACCGCCGCTATGCGCGCACGTCGGAGTTCATCGACCTGCTGCGCCGCGCCTGGACCGAGACCAGCCCGTTCAGCCACGACGGCGAGTTCTACACGTTCGACGAGTTCGGCCCCGGCTTCGCGCCGTACGGCAGCACCATCCCGATCTCGATCGGCGGGCAGTCCGACGCCGCGTTCGGCGTCGGTGGCGCAAAGGCGGACATCTTCAGCTTCTGGGGCGAGCCGCTGGCCGACCTGCGCAAGGAGATCGACCGGGTCAACGGCATCGCCGCCGCGGCCGGCCGCACCGACCGCCCGCGCATCTGGGTGACCTTCCGCCCGATCATCGCCAGGACGGACGAGCTGGCCTGGCGCAAGGCGTTCGACTACGCCGCCCGCATCGAGCAGACCTTCAACGCCGGCCCGGCGCGGGCCTTCCTCAAGGGCGCCCCGCAGAACGTCGGCTCGCAGCGCGCCCTCGCGTTCGCCGCGAAGTCCGAGGTCTACGACCGCGCGCTGTGGACCCGCACCGCGGCCGCGACCGGCGGGCTGGGCGCGTCGACCGCGCTGGTGGGCAGCCCGGAGACGGTCGCCGCCGCGATCCTCGACTACGTCGACCAGGGCGCGAGCCTGGTGTCGATCCGCGGCTACGACACCCTCTCGGACGCCGTCGACTACGGCCGCCACGTCCTGCCGCTGGTCCGCCAGGAGATCGCCCACCGGGCGGCCACCGGGCAGCGCGGCGCCCTGCAGGACGCCCACCCCGGCGCCCTCGCCCCGGGCTTCGACCCCGCCACGCTCGCCGGCGCCCACTGAGGACGACCAGCACAACGACGGACGATCAGCACAACGGCGGACGGCCCACCAGCGACCGGCACACCGCGGCCGGCACGACGACGGCCCGCACGGCAGCGACCAGCACGACGACGGCCCGCAGGACGACGGGCGGCGATGACGACGATGGGAGTGGCCGAAGCATGACGGCGGCGGTGGCGGTCATCCCGTGGCGGGTCGACCGCCACCCCGCGCCGAGATCACGGTGAGGCGGGGACGCGACGGGCGGGAACGGGTTCGCGGCGGGGACGGGACCTTCTGGGCGGGACTGCGCACGATGCTCGACGGCTCGATCGCCCATCCGGGGGCGGCCCTGGTCGGCACCGTCGCCGGCGTCGTCAACGGGGTCACCATGGTCCTGTCCGCCGCCGCGATCGGCTGGGCCACCGATCATCTGATCGTTCCCGCCCTCGCCGGCGGCCATGTCGGCCGGGCCGCCTGGTGGTTGGCCGCGGGCGCGATCCTCGGCGTCTCCACGCTGCGGTGGACGACGATCATCGCCCGGGGCATCGCGACCGGGCACGTCCAGTACGGCTCGCAGGCCCGCCTCCGTCGCGCCGTCGTGCGCCGCTACCTCGAGCTGGACCTGGCGTGGCACCGCCGGCACGCGCCCGGACGGCTGCTGTCGACCGCGGTGTCCGACGTCGACGCCCTGTGGTTCCCGATGGTCTTCTGGTTCTTCGCGTTCGGCATGGTCGTCATGCTCGCCGTCGCGCTGGTCGAGATGTTCGGACACGACCCGGCCCTCGGGCTCGTCGGGGTCGCCCTCGTCGTCTCCGTTCTGGGCCTGAACCTGCTCTACCAGCGTCTGCTCGCCGCCCGCGCGCGGGCAGTGCAGGACAGCCGCGGTGAGTTCGCCGCCCTCGCCCTGGAAAGCATCGAGGGCGCGCAGGTCGTGCGGACGCTGGGTCTCGCCGACCGCGAGCGCGCCCGCGTCGGGGCCGCCGCGGATCGGCTGCGGCGCGCCACCACCGCGATGGGCGACGTCAGCTCGGTGTTCGACCCGGTCCTGGAGCAGTTGCCGAGCGTCGCGATCCTCGCCGTCCTCGCCGTCGGAGCGCGCCAGGTCGACGGCGGCGAGCTCAGCGTCGGCGTCCTCGTCGAGGTCGTCTACCTGCTGCTCACCATCTCCATCCCGCTCAGCGTCATCAGCCGCTTCCTGGCCATGCTGCCGATCTCGGCGGCCGGACGGTCCCGGGTCGCCGCCGTTCTCGACTCCGACGAGACCACCGCGTACGGGACGCGCACCCTGGCCGGCGCGGGCGCCCTGGGGTTGCGGGCGCGCGGCGTCGGGCACGCCCAGGGCGGGCGGCATCTGCTTGCCGACGTCGAGCTGTCGGTGCGGCCCGGCGAGATCGTCGCCCTGGTGGGCGCGACCGGCTCGGGCAAGTCCACCCTCATCGACCTGCTCGCCCGCCAGGTCGACCCCGCCGACGGGATCGTCGAGATCGGCGGCGTACGCGCCCGCGACCTCGCCCGCGGGGAGATACCCGCGCACCTCGCCGTCGTGTCGCAGTCCCCCTGGATGGCCGGCGGCAGCATCCGCGCGAACCTCCACCTCGACGGCCACCCCCGCGAGCGGCGCCCCTACACCGACGCCGAACTCTGGCAGGCGCTGGCCGCCGCCGGAGCCGACACGGTGGTCCGCGACCTGCCCGACGGCCTCGACACCCGGGTCGGCGAGCGCGGCACGCGGCTGTCCGGTGGGCAGCGCCAACGGCTGTGCCTGGCCCGCGC
>NZ_JAMQQF010000610.1 GCF_023716945.1 Frankia sp. AiPs1
GGCGTGGGTGCTCTCCCGCAGCGTGCCGAGCACTCGACGGTGCGCGTGCGGCTGGACGACGTCGCGCGGGGGCCCGCCCCCCGGCCGGCTGTGCCCCCCGATCGTGTTGGTCAGGTCGAGGTGGTCACCACCCAGCCGGAGCAGGGCCCGGCGCAGCCCGGCGCGCTGCGCCGAACCCGGGGCGTAGGTACGGACCGGTTCGTTGTCGGCCACGGGCACCGACCCCGCGACCGATCCCGCGCTCACGCCTGCCGGCACGGCTGTCTCCCCTCCCCGCGCCCGCCGGGCACGGGCCGCACGAACCGGGCCCGGCCGGGCGCGGCCTTCAGGATCCGTGTCGGCTACCCAGCGCCCGCACGGCCAGCAGCAGGTTGGCGGGCTTCTCCACGAGCCGCCGCGTCAGGTAGGGCACGCTGTCCGGCCCGTACGGCAGGTACACCCGCACCGTCGCCCCACTCGCCGCGAGGCGCCGCTGCTCGCCCGGCCGCACCCCGTACAGGAGCTGGTACTCGTAGGTCTTCGGCGCCCGCCGCAGCTCGGCGGCCAGCCGACCGGCGACGCCGATCAGCGCCGGGTCATGGGTGGCGATCATCGGGTATCCCGGCCCGGCGAGCAGGACGCCCAGGCAGCGCGCGTAGGCGGCGCGGACGGCCAGGCGTCCGCGGTGCACGGTGCCGGCCGGCTCCCGGTAGGCCCCCTTGCACAGCCGCACCCGCGAACCGCCCCGGGTCAGGTCACGGCAGTCGCCCTCGGTGCGCAGGAGCTGGGCCTGCAGCACCGCGCCGACCGACGGGAAGTCCCGACGCAGCTCGACCACCGTGTCCAGCGTCGCGTCGGTGGTGGTGTGGTCCTCCATGTCGACGGTGACGGTGGCGTTCACCGCCGCGGCCCGGGCACAGATCTCCGCGGCGTTCTCGTAGGACAGCTTGCGGCCGTCGCGCGGCACGGCCTGCCCGAGGGCGGACAGCTTGACCGACACGTCGAGCCCCGACGCGATACCCGCCCGGTCGGCCAGGTCGAGCAGCCGCAGGTAGGCCAGGACCGTGGCGAGCGCGTCGTCCGGTCGGGTGACCCCCTCGCCGAGCAGGTCCACCGACGCCCGCAGGCCGAGATCGGCCAGCCGCGCGGTCGCGGCGACGGCGTCGGCATCCGTGGGACCGGCGACGAACCGGTCGACGACGCCGGCGGCGATCGGCCCGCGGGCGAGCACGGCGCGCACTGGCGGGCTGCCGACGAGGCGGGGAACGAGACGGCGGATCACTCCGACTCCCCTCGCACAACAGCAGGCAATGATACGGACACACTCGGTAGCGTTCCGCAGTCGACGTGTCCTGTCCAGCCCGGCACCGGCGCGCCCCATCGACCCACCGACCGACACAGCGACACACCGACACAGCGATTCCACCGACCCACCGACCCCCAGCGCCCCGACGAGGCCGGGACGGCAGCCGGCGAATCTGGCGGGCGGCAGGGGCTCGTGCGGCGCCGACCGGTCCGACGGGCGACCTCCCGGGCGACGAGCAGGCGGGCGGACCTACTCGTCTAGAGGCGGCGCAGGTTGGCCAGGACGCGGTCGAGCAGCGCGATCTCGGACGCGCCGGTGGGCATGGTGAGCTGGGAGACGTCGACCAGCCGGTCGGCCGCCGCGTCGGCGACGAGGACCCGGACGACACCCACCGGCAGGCGCAGCGCCGCGGCGATCTCGATCACCGACTGCGGCTGCACGCACATCGCGACGATCGACTTCTGTTCCAGCAGCAGCGCGGGCAGCCGCGCCCGGCCGAACGGCGTCGTGGTCACCATGGCCTCGAGCGCCAGCAGGCGGGACGGCCGCGCCCGGCCGCGGGTCGCCGTGTACGGCCGGACGAGTTCCCCCGACGGCTCCACCGCATCCCCGTTCATCCGTTCACCCCCTACCCCGAGGCCATGGTTGTCACCGTCGGGCTGTCGGTGTCACACGCTCTCGCGCGTGTCGGCGCGGCGCGCCGGGGTCAGCGCCTCCCGGGTGCGGGCGACGAGCACCGTCATCTCGTACCCGACCAGCCCGATGTCGCAGGTACTCGTGGCGAGCACCGCCAGGCAGGAGCCCTCACCGACGGCCATGAGCAGCAGCGACCCCTGCGCCATCTCGACGACCGTCTGGGTCACCGAGCCGCCCTCGACGAATTCCGCGGCCGCCAGGGTCAGGCTGAACAGCCCCGAGGCGATGGAACCGAGCTGCACCGCCCGCTCGCGCGGGAAGCCGCTGCACACCGCAAGCAGGTGGCCGTCCGAAGACGCGACGATCGCGTTCGCCACCCCGGGCACGAAGTCGACGAAGTTGTTGATGAGCCAGTCGAGCGAGGGGGTGTCCGGATCTGCGTCGGTCACGGCTGTACTCCAGGCTGCGGGTTCGGATGCACGGGGGAATCGGGGTCAGGGTTCGTTCGGACGGGGTTCGGCCGGATTCAGCCGCCCCCGTCGTCGTCCTCCGCGGCGGCGGGCCCGGTTCCCCGGGCGTGGTGGATGCCTTCGTACAGCCGGCTCAGTCGCCCGCGGATCCGCTCGGGTGCGTCGTCCGGGTCGGGCGCCGCCGACGATGAACCGGCGGAGCCGAGGAACCCACCCGGGCCAGCCGCGACGCCGGCCTGCCCCGACGGCGGGCCGAGCGGGATCTGCCCGGGGATCGGCACGGTGTTCGGGGTGCGGATCGGCAGCCCGGACGCGGTGGTGTTCCGCCGCGGCCCCGTGATCGAGCCAGCCCCCGGTCCTGCGCCGGGGCGGGAGGACGACGGCCCGAGCTTCGACGCGGCGAACGGCCCCGTCCCGGCAGCCGGCTGCGGCTTCGCAAGTACGGCCGAGCCGGCAAGCGGCCCGGAGCCGGCCAACGATCCGGAGCCAGCCAACGATCCGGAGCCGGCCAACGATCCGGCTGCGTCGAAGGTGCGGGGCGCGGTGAACGGCCCGGGGGCCGACCGCTCGCCTCCGTCCGCCCGGCCCGTGGGCTGGATCGCGGGCTGGATCGCCCGATCGGGCGCCATGGCCACCTCGTCCCGGACGAACCAGTTGAACGGCTCGCCCGACTCGTCGAAGGCCGGCGGTCGCGACCCGGCGGCGTCGGCGAGCCGCGCCCACAGCCCGGTGTAGGGCGACCCGCTGGGCGACACGACGGCGGGCGACACTGCGGCGGGCGATATGACGGCGGGCGAGGCGGCAGCGGCCGAAGCGGCAGCCATGGCGGCGGCCCACGCCGGATGGTGCACCGGGACCGGCACCGCCGGGAACCCCGGCAGGGGGGTGGCAGGCGCCGCGAGGTCGACGTCGACGTCGGACCTGTTTGGGGTGGACGGTGTGGTGGGTGCGGCGGTGGACGGCATGTTGGTCGGGGTGAATGTGGATGCGGGTGCGGGTGCGGGGGTCGGCACCACGGCGGTCGGCACGTTGGCGGGTGCGGTGACGGTGGCCGGGGTCGGCCGGGCGGCGGACGTCAGCTCGGCGGGTCCGGCGACGGTGGCCGCGGC
>NZ_JAMQQF010000611.1 GCF_023716945.1 Frankia sp. AiPs1
GCCCGCGCGGCGAGCCGGCGAGGCCGAGCTGACCGCACCCGGCAGGCGTCCCCGTCGGGCGCGGTCGCGCCATGACCACGATCGACGGACGGCCGTGACGGACGGCCCGTGACAGAAGGCCCGTGACGGACGGCCCGTGACAGAAGGCCCGTGACGGACGGCCCGGCCTAACGCGGGCGTCCGCCGGGAAGCCCGCCGCCCGGCGCGGCGACCTCACGCTGATCGGCCTGGTCGTCCGCCGGGGCCGGCGCGGAATCCGCCGCCGGCGCCGGCTTCTCGGCGGCATCCTCCGCGGGCGCCGGCTTCTCGGCGGCATCCTCCGCAGGCGGTTCGGTCAGCAGCGACCAGACCACCGAGACGGCCAACGCGACGGCGATCACGCCGAGCGACAGCGCGATCGGCATGTGCCACACGTCGGTGAGCAGCATCTTCACGCCGATGAAGGCCAGGATGAACGCCAGCCCCGTCGCCAGGTGGTGGAACCGTTCCATCAGGCCCGCGAGCAGGAAGAACAGCGACCGCAGGCCCAGGATGGCGAGCGCGTTGCTGGTGTAGATGAGGAACGTCCGGTCGGTGACGCCCAGGGCGGCGGGCACCGAGTCGAAGGCGAACAGCACGTCGGCGGTCTCGATCGCGACGAGAACGGCGAGCAGCGGCGTGGCCACGAGCTTGCCCGCGCGGCGCAGGACGAAGTGCTGTCCCTGGTACTGATCGGTGACCGGCATGACCCGCCGCAGCAGCGTCACCGCCCGGCTCTGCCCCGGGTCCATCTCGACGCCGCTGTTGCGCAGCATCTTCACGGCCGTGTAGATCAGGAAGGCGCCGAAGATGTAGATGATGAAACTGAACTGCTCGAGCAGGGCGACCCCCGCGGCGATGAAGATGAACCGCAGTACCAGGGCGCCGAGCACACCGTAGAACAGCACCCGGTGCTGGTACTCCCGGGGGACCTTGAAATACGAGAAGATCAGCGCGAAGACGAACAGGTTGTCGACGGACAGGCTCTTCTCGAGCAGCCATGCCGCCGTGTATTCGCCGGCGGCGCCGGGGCCCTGCCAGGCCCAGATGACCCCGGCGAAGCCGAGGCCCAACGACACCCACAGCAGGCTCCACCAGGCGGCCTCGCGGAAGCCGATGACGTGGGCCTTGCGGTGGGCGAGCAGATCGATGGTGAGGAGTCCTAGCAAAGCGCCGATGAAGGCGGCCCAGGCCCAGAGGGGAACGTGCACGGAGATCTCCAGAGGTGTCGCCGGTCTCGGCCCGGATGCGCCACCCCGGCTCCTCCGGGGCGGAAGGTGTCGCCCTGACCGGCCGGGCGCCGTTGCCAGCGGCCGGTCAGAGCACGTTCAGGCGCGCCACACCATCAGCAAGATGAGCATGAAGCGACGATGCATTGACTCTCAGTGACTATCGAGAGGTGCAGTTGTCCGGGTCTCCCTGGGCCGTATACCCGCACGGGGATACGGCCCGGGGCATGGCCGGAGCAAACCGCTCGGCCGGGCGGCCTGGCCGCCGGCGGGATCAGCGCCAGAGACTGCCGGGCCGCACCGGCCGGACGCCCCGCCCGCGCAGCGGCGCCGTCTCGATCGCCTGGCTGAGCTCGACCGGGCCGACGGTGCCGACCATCCGGGGGTTGCCGTCCGCCGCCGACTCGATCACGACGACGCAGCCGGCGGCCGGCCGTTCGACCAGCCTCGCGGGCAGGTCGACCACCGCGTCGTCCGGCGCGGCGGTCGCGACCATGGACAGCGGGATGCAGACCCGGTTGACCCGGGCGAGGTCACGGTCGTCCATCGGGACGGCGGCGAGGTCGCGCAGCAACGCCACCCCGGCGAGCGAACCGTCGAAGTCCTCGACCCCGAAGACGGCCCGACGGGCGGGCAGCACCACGTCGTCGAGAGCGTCATCCACGGTCGACCAGGACGACAGCGCCGGCGGTGCCGGACTCATGACGTCCCGCGCCACCAGCCCCGCCAACGCGGCGTGGGTGCGCTGCTGGGACTGGGCCAGTCGGGACGCACCCAGCGCCAGCCAGCCGAGCAGCACCGCCCACAGCCCCACGAAGCCGACGAGGAACACACCCGCGGCACCCACGGCGATCAACGACCAGCCGCTGACGACGCCGGCCCGGGCGACGGCCTGCTCGGCGCGCTCCCGGCTGCCGGTGCGGCGCAGCACCCGGGCGGCGATCAGCCGCCCACCGGAGCTGCGCGGGCTGGGCAGGGCGTCGATGAAGGCCACCAGCAGCGCGAACGTGCCGACCCACAGGGCCACCTGACCGGCCAGGGCCAGCGTCCCCGCCGGCGCCAGCGCGCCGAGGGTGACGAGCAGCGCACCGGCCAGGCCGGTCACGGCGAGCCCCGCCCGGGCGACCTGCGCCTCGGCACGGATGTCGGCACCGGACTCGACGAACCTCGGGCCTGGAGCCGAGTTCCCAGGACCGGCGGCCGGCGGCAGAACGACATCGACTCCGCCGCCCGCACCGAAGGTCCCCGGCGAACCAGCTGCTCCGGAACGCCCGGTGGGGGCCGACCCGGCTGCCGGACGGCCCGCGGAGGTCATCCCGCCCGTCCCGGCGCTGCCCTGGTCACGGGCACCGAGGGCGACCGTCAGGCGGCTGCCGAAGGCGCCGAGGGTGATGCCGACGACGGTCAGTCCGGCTCGGCGGGCGGCCCGGGCCCGCCTCAGGTCCGCGCCCAGCATGATGCCGATGAGCAGACCGGCGCCGATCAGCCCGCCGCTGAGATAGGCGAAGCCGGGCCGGTCCGGCACGGTGGCCGGCAGCGTGATCGCGGCAAGCAGGACGGTGACGACCGCCACCGAGACGGCAAGCCCCGCGCGCACCGTGATCGGCGGAAGCCCTCCCCGCCTGGTGGCGTCGTGGGTGGTCATGTCCGATCAGACTCCATTCCCGTTTCTCGGTCTTCCCGTTTCCCCGGTCGGCGTCGACGACCGGGTGTTACACATGCTCAACGTCTAGCCTGCCCTTCGACGTCCCGGCAGACACCGCACGAACTCTGCGACTTCGCCTATGATTTTGCTGCCGAGGCTCGGCAATCAGGAGCGGGAGGCGGCTATATGGGCGAAGCGGACGAACCGGCCGGGACGGCCGCGGTCGACGACGACGTGCCGGCCGGTCTGCCCGAGACGAGCCTGACCCGGCTACCCCGCGCCGCGGTGCTCGCGGCTGCCGACTCCCGGCTACATGCCGGCCTGCTCGGCGACTACCTCGACGTCCTCGCCTCGGCGGCGGACAGCGGGCGGCGGCTGACCCGGGCGGAGCTCGAGGCGTTTCGCGACCTCGGCCAGGCGGCGGCGGAGTCCGGGGCGTCGCTGCGCGCCCTGGTCGACCTCTACCTCTCCGCGACCTGGCGGGTGTGGCCGTCGCTGCCCGCGGTGCGGGCTGCCGACCGCGCCGCCCGCGAGCTGACCAGAGCGTCGAGCGAACCGGTGGCGCCGGGGCAGCTCGCCGACGCGCTGCGCTCGGC
>NZ_JAMQQF010000612.1 GCF_023716945.1 Frankia sp. AiPs1
GCCCATGCCCGGGCCGGCGCCGCGCCCGGCTCAGGTCCCGGGGCCGGCGCGGGCGAGCAGCTCGCGGCGGACCGCCGCCTTGGAGATCTTGAGCATCGAGCCCTGGGTGGGCAGCTCGTCGGTGAGCTCGAGCTGCTCGGGCAGCTTGAAGCGACCCAGCCCGGCGGCGAGCAGGTGGCGTTGCATCTCGGCGAAGTCCAGGTCGGGCTGGCCGGGTACCCGCTCGACCACCGCGCAGACCCGCTCGCCGCGTTCGTCGTCGGGCAGGCCGACCACGGCGACCCGGGCGACCAGCGGATGCGTGCCCAGCAGGTCCTCGACCTCCCGCGCGGAGATGTTCTCGCCCTTGCGGATGATGATGTCCTTGATCCGTCCGGTGATCTTGATTCGGCCGTCCGGGCGGACCATCCCCAGGTCGCCGGTGCGTAACCAGCCGTCGACGAACGCCTGCGCGCTCAGCGCCGGATCGCGGTAGCCCACGCACACCTGGGGACCGCGGATCTGCAGCTCGCCCTCCTCCCCCGGGTCGGCGACGGTGCCGTCGAGGCGGGCGGCCCGGATCTCGATGCCGCGCACGGGCGTCCCGTCGGTTCCCCGGCGCAGCTCGACGTCGTCGTCGGGGTAGCCGACGGCGATCATCGGGACCTCGGTCATCCCGTAGGCGGGGATGTAGGTCACCCCAAGCTCCGCGGTGATCTGGTCGAACATCGCCGGTGGGGTGGGGCCGGCACCGCCGCCGAGCTGGCGCAGGTCCGGCAGCAGCCGGCCGGCGCCGCGCCGGCGCTGCTCGCGCAGCAGCAGCTCCCCGAACGCGACGCTGCCGCCGCACAGGTTCACCCGGTGCCGGCGGAACAGCTCCGCCAGCGACGACGGGTCGAACCGCTCCACCGACAGGGTGCGGATCCCGACGGAGAACATGAAGCAGAACAGGTTCGGCCCGCCGATGTGGGCGATGGCGAACTGCATCGCGAACACCGTGTCCGCGTCGAGCCGCATCCGCTCGGCGTAACCGCGACCGCCCCACATCAGCGACTCGTCGGAATGCAGCACGCCCTTGGGCTCGGAGGTCGTGCCGCTGGTGTAGAAGGTCCAGCGGGCCTCGCGCGGGTCGGCCGGTGGCGGCGGCAGGGTCGCCGGGTCGCCGTCGGGCAGGTCGTCGAGGCCGACGACCACGGTCCGCGGCCGGGGGGCGTCCGACCAGTCGAGCCCGTCGACCATCTCGACGTAGTCGAACCCGTTCCAGGTGCCGGGCAGCACGACGTACTCGGCGCCGGTCTGGCGCAGCGCGAACCCGACCTCCCGGCCCCGCACCGCCGGGATCACCGGGTTCTGGTGGGCGCCGAGGCGGGCCAGCGCCAGGCACACCAGCAGGGTCTCGATCCTGGTCGGCAACTGCCAGGTCACCCGGGATCCCGGGCCGATCCCGAGCTGGTGCAGACCCGCGGCCACGCGCTCGGTCCGGTCGCGGAACTCGCCGAAGGTGATCCGGCGATCCCGCTCGTCGACGATCATCAACCGGTCCGGGGTGAGCCGCGCCCGTCGCTCGCACACCTCCCAGAAGGTGAGGTCGTCGATGGGTATCACGGCCGATGCGGACGTCGTCACGGCGGCCACTCCTCTCTCTGGCGTCAGCTCTTCGGCGTCAGCTCTTCGGCGTCAGCTTTCCGGCGTCAGCTTTCCGGCGTCAGCTTTCCGGCGTCAGCCGCCGTGGTTCGGGTCGACGCCCAGGTAGTGCTCGAAGACCTCCTCCGCGACGTCCTCGGGGCGCCCGTCGAACACGATCCGCCCCTTGGTCAGCACGCAGACCCGGTCGGCCGCGGCCAGGGCCCGGTGGACGTACTGCTCGACGAGCAGCAGCGACGTCCCGGCCTGGGTGATCCGGCCGAGGAACTCGTAGATCTGGTCGACGATCACCGGGGCGAGCCCCATCGACACCTCGTCGACCAGCACCACGGCGGGGTCGTCGAGGTAGGCGCGCATCACCGCGAGCATCTGCTGCTGGCCGCCGGAGAGCTCGCCGGCCGGCTGGGACAGCTTGCTGCCGAGGATCGGGAAGTTCGCCACCGCGCGCTCGACCGCGTCGTCGACGTCGCGTTTCCAGGTGTGCAGGACGAGGTTCTCCCGCACGGTCAGCGACGGGTAGACGCCCCGGCCCTCCGGGATGTGACACAGCCCGCCCCGGGCCCGCTGGTAGGGCCGGGCCCGGGTGACATCACGCCCGTCGAGGATCACCTCGCCGCGGGTCGGGCGCAGCAGGCCCGAGGCCACCCGCAGCAGCGTCGTCTTGCCCGCGCCGTTCGGCCCAAGCAGCGCGACCACGCTGCCACGCGGCACGGTCAGCGAGACGTCGTGCAACACGGCCGAGGCGCCGTAGCCGGCGTCCAGCCCGCGGACCTCCAGCACCGGGGTCGCGGGAGCGGCGGCGGCGCCCTCGCCGCCCGGCCGGGTCTCGGTGACGGTCACGAACTCACCTCCTGGGTCACGGTCTGCAGCGACGGCGCCGCGGGGTCGCCCGGGCCGGACTGGCCATCCGGTTCGGGCTGGCCGGTCTCGGCCGAGTCGCCGGTGGCCGCCTCGGAGCCGAGGTAGGCGGCGCGCACGGCGTCGCTCGCGGCGACCTCGGCGGGTGTCCCCTCGAAGATCGGGACGCCGAAGTCGAGGACGTAGATGTAGTGGCAGACCTCCATGACCAGCGCCATGTCGTGCTCGATGAGCAGAACGCCGACGTCGCCCTGGCGGATCACCTCGGCGAGCACCTCGCCGAAGCGGGCGGTCTCCAGCCGGTTCAGGCCGGACGACGGCTCGTCGAGCAGGAGCATGTCGAACGGGCCGGCCAGGCAGCGGGCCAGCTCGACCAGCCGGCGCTCCCCGGTCGACAGGATGCCGACGGGCCGGTCCAGCAAGTCGGTGATCCCGCAGGTCGCCGCGGCGCGCTCGACCGCCTCGGCGACCACCCTGCGCTGCGAGCGGGTCCCGGCGAGGTGCCGCCAGGGCCGGATGCCGGCCATGGACGCCTCCCGGCCGAGCACGATGTTCTCCCGCACCGACATCGAGTCGAACAGTTCCATCCGTTGGAACGTCCGGCCGAGCCCGCCGCGGGCCCGTGCCGACGGGGCGAGGCGCGACACGTCCGAGCCGTGCAGCCGCACCCGCCCGCTGCTGGGACGGACCAGGCCGCTGCAGGCGTTGAACGTCGTCGTCTTACCGGCGCCGTTGGGCCCGATCAGCCCGGTGACCCGGCCCTGGGGAGCGGTCAGCGAGAAGCTGTCGACGGCGAGGTTGCCGCCGAAGCGGACGCTGATCTTCTCCACCTGAATGCCGCTGTCGGGCGCGGCGGCGACCGCCGCCGGCCGATCGATGGAGATCGCCACCACCTCGGCCGCCGCAGCCGCGCCGAGGGGCAGCGCGTCAACGGGCAGCCCGTCAACGGGCAGCGTGTCGACGGGCAGCGTGTCGACGGGCAGCGCGGTGGGCGGCCCGGCCG
>NZ_JAMQQF010000613.1 GCF_023716945.1 Frankia sp. AiPs1
GCCCGGTAGCGGGCCCGCCCGGCCTCCTCGGCGCGGATCCCCTTGAGGACCCGCACGCCGCGGACCAGGTCGACGGCGACGCCCGCCGCCCGCGCGGCGCTGTCCTGCTGCACCTCCGCCCGGCGTTCCAGCGGGATGCTCAGCCACCGCGCCACCAGCAGCAGCACGGGCGTGCCAAGCAGGACGAGCAGGCCGAGCGGCACCGAGACGACCAGCAGCGCGATGCTGGCGACCCCGATGCCCACCACCGCGGCGACACCGTGCGGCAGCAGGAAGTTCACCCTCGTCGTGCGCCGGACGTCCGCGGTGGCGATGCTCACCAGCGCGCCCGCGGGCAGGTCCGTCCGGGTGGTGCCGCGGTCGTCGAGGGCCCGCGCGGTGACGGCGAGGCGCAGGTCCCGGTCGGCCCGGACACCGCCGAGCAGCGCGACGCGCATCCCGAACCGCCAGCACAGCGACAGCACGGCGAAGTCCACGAGCAGCACGGCCAGCCAGAGCAGCAGCCGGGCCCGGTCCCCGGTGGCGGTGGCCTGGTCGATGGCCACCCCGATGAGGACGGGGACCAGCGCCTCGCCACTCTGGTAACCGATGAACAGCGTCGCGGCGGCCACGATCCGCCGCCGGTGCGCGAGCATCGACCGGCGCAGCACGGCGGGGGTCATCGGGCCCCGGCGGACGGCTCGGCCATCGCCACCGCGATCCGGCGTGGGCCGGTGTAGGGCTCCCGGCCGTGGGCGACGGACATGTTGTCGACGACGAGCAGGTCGTCGCGCGCGTAGTCGAAACGCACGGACGCGGCCCGGTAGCACTGCCGCAGATGCGCGACGACGTCGTCCGGGATCACCCCGCCGTCGCCGTAGCGGGAGTTGTTCGGGAAGCCGTCGGGCCCGTAGGCGTCGAGCAGCACCTCGCGGACGTCCGCGGGCAGGCTGCTCTCGTGGAAGATCACGACGTGGTTGAACCACACCGGCAGGCCCGTGACCGGATGACGGTGCACGGCGTCGCGGACGGCGGTGGTCCGCAGCCCATCGGCGCCGAGCCACGCCGGTGTCAGCCCGCCGCGGGCGCACAGCCGCTCGACCTCCGCGCGGCTGTCGGTGTCGAAGGCGGTCCGCCACCGCAGGCCGACGTCGTCGCCGTAGGTGCGCACGGCCATCCACCGGCGGCGCTCGAACTCCGCGCGGACGTCGGGGTCGATCAGCTCGTGCACCGCGTGGACGTGGGCCAGCGGCGTCGCGCCCTGGGTCAGCGCCGGCTCGACGCAGTGGAAGAACAGGGTCAGCGGCCAGGTCGCCTGGTAGGACATCTCGTTGTGCAACGGGATCTCCGCGGCCGGCGGGTAGTCCGTCGAGGTGTAGACGTTGCCCTTGATCACGCTGCGGGGTGAGGACTGTTCGGTGTACGGCAGCGGCGCGCCGGACAGCGCCCGCACCGCCTCCTCCAGCCCCTCGGCCCCGCCGACGTCGAACCCGCGCAGCAGGACCGCGCCGCGGGTGGCGAGGTGGTCCCGCAGCCGGTCCCGGTCGCGGCGCAGCAGGTCGGCGACGGGCCCGTCGCCCTCGACGACCAGGGGAAGCCCGAAGGAGCCGGGATCGCCCGCCGGCCACCCGATCGCGTCCGTCATGGCGGGTTCGCCCCTTCTCGCTCGGCTGTGGGGATCGGTCGTTCCGACCGCGGGGACGATCGTCATGGGCGCAGCGCGCCCGCGACGAGGGGGCCGACGGCCGGCAACGCCGCCGGGGACAGCAGGTCCTCGTGGACGACGTCCACGGCATGGACGCGCAGCCCCCCGGCGACGTACGGCGCCCAGTCCGTCGGGTCGGCCGGTGTCTCACCGGCCTCGGGCAGGGCCCGGACGAACTCCACCCGCCCGCCGTACAGCCTCGGCTTCACGCCGGTGTCGACCGACGCGACGGCCAGCAGGCTGCGGGCCACCGCGCCGAGGCGCCGCTCACCGGCGCCGGTCAGCAGGCTGCCGGTCCGCTCGGCGAGGGCGTGGGCGACGGCGGGGGTGACCTCGTCCGGGTGCAGGTCGTCGACCGGATGCCCGGAACGTTGCAGCAGGGTGTGCAGAAAGCGGGAGACCGTGTTGACCGGCTCGGCGGAGGCAGAGCCGCCTGGTGCGGCGCCCTGGCCGCCGGCGGCGGCACCGTCCAGCTCGGGGATGCCGTCCAGGTCCGGGATGCCATCCAGCTCGGGGACGCCATCCAGGTCGGGGGTGCCATCCAGGTCGGGATAGCCGTCCAACATGACGATCGACGGAACCTCGCGGCCCCGCGCCTCAAGCTCGCAGGCAACCGCGTGGGCCAGCACGGCGCCCAGGGACCAGCCGAGCAGGTGGATCGGTCCGCTGGGTTCGGCCGCGGCGACTACGTCGGCGTAGCGCTCGGCGATCGTACGGACCGTGGGCGGGACGCCCGTGTCGATCTCGGTCGCCTGCAGACCATAGACCGCCCGCTGTGGGCCGAGATAGCGCAGCAGCCCGGCGTAGGACCAGCTCAGGCCCAGACCCGGATGCACGCAGAACACCGGGGCCGCCGTCGTGCCCCGGTCCCGGGAGGGTGGGCGCTGCAGCGGCAGGAGGGTGTCCAGGGCGGTGTCCGCCACCAGGTCCGCGGTCCCGTCCAGCCGGCCGGCGATGCCGGCGGGGGTGGGCGCGCGCAGGACCGCGCTCAGCGGCAGGTCGGCTCTCAGGTCCCGGCGGATGCGCACGACGAGGCGGGCGGCGAGCAGGGAGTGCCCGCCCAGGACGAAGAACGAGTCGTCCGGGCCGACCTCCGGCAGGCCGAGCAGGTCGGCGAAGATCTCGCACAGCGCCCGTTCCGTGTCGTTCGCCGGGGCCCGCCCGGTGGTGGCGCCGCCGGTGAACGTCGGCGCGGGCAGGGCCCGACGATCAAGCTTGCCGTTCGGCGAGACCGGAAACGCCTCCAGGACAAGGACGGCCGCGGGCACCAGATAGTCCGGCAGCACCGCCGCGGCGGCAGCCCGAAGCCCATCAGGGTCGACCGTGGTGGCGTGGTCGGCGGTGACATAGCCGACCAGGCGAGTGACACCGTTGTCGGTGCGGGCAACCACCACAGCCTGGCTCACCCCGGGAAGGCCGGCGAGGAACGCCTCGACCTCACCGGGCTCCACCCGATAACCACGAATCTTCACCTGCTCGTCCGCACGCCCCAAAAACTCCAACGTGCCGTCCGACCGCCACCGCACCAGATCCCCCGTCCGATACAGCCGCCCGCCGTCCCCGAACGGATCCGCCACAAACCGCGACGCCGTCTCCCCAGGCCGACCCGCATAACCGCGAGCCACCCCGACACCACCCACATACAACTCCCCCGGCACCCCGACCGGCACCGGCAACAACCCGCCATCCAACACATAGGTCCGCAGCCCCGCGACCGCACGGCCGATATGCGGCCCTGAACCACTTTCCACGGACGTCCACGTCGCGTCCACCGTGCACTCCGTCGGACCATAGAAATT
>NZ_JAMQQF010000614.1 GCF_023716945.1 Frankia sp. AiPs1
GCCGTCGGCCGCCCCGGCTCCCGGCCGAGGCATGGACGCCGTCCCCGGCGTCGTGGGGACCGGCCCGCTCGTCGGTGACCCCAGCCCCGTCGGTGACCCCAGCCCTGTCGGTGACGCCGCTGCGGTCGCGGCCGTCACGCCGAGCTGGCGGGCGCGGCGGGCGCGGTACCAGGGGCGCAGGGTGAGCAGTCCGATCAACCACACGGCGACGGTGAGCAGCAGGTACAGGCACCAGTAGTGGGTCAGTGCCAGGCAGCCGGCGGCGAGGGACAAGCCGATCACCGATCGCACCGACGGCGCCCGCAACACCCGCTCCAGAGCGAGTCCGCCGAGCGCGGTGAGCAGCACGATCAGGCTGTACATCCGAGTCTCGGTGCCGAAGTACAGCGCGAACGGCGAGGTCAGATACAGCACGACGGTGACCTTCGCCGCGCGGGCGTTCACCACCCGGCGGGCCAGGACGAACATCGGCCACGCCGCGGCGATGTTGATCAGCGCGGACAGGGACCGGACGGCGAGGTTGGTCTCCCCGAACACGGCGATCCACCCGTGCAGCACCAGGTAATAGAGCGGCGGTGAGCCGTCCTGCACCAGGCCGTCCCACATGGTCAGGCCCGACCCGCCGAGGGGGAGTCGCGCGATGGCGACGCTCTGCGCCTCGTCGAGCCACAATGCCTGGTTGGCGGTGAAGCGCACGATGACCGCGGCGGCCACCAGCACCCCCACGATCACCGCGAAGATCCGCCCCGCACGGTCGGGCGCGTCCCCGACCCGGTCGACCGGCCCGGGGAGCTGCTCCGCCGGCCGGACCGCGACATCCGTCACGGTCAGTCCCTTCCGTCCACGTTGCCCGCGGTGCGCCGCGGTCAGCCGGGCCACGATCCGGCCGACCAGGCAGGTCCGCACCCGGTGCAGGTCTCGTGCGGCAGCCCCCCGCGCCACGGCGATGCCGGGCGGGCGCGGGGGGCAGACCGCGGATTGCAGGCCGGGGCGGTGGGCTGGCCACCGAAGGTGCCGCCAGGGCGCGCCGGATGGGCGCGGAGCGTACCGTCCCGCATTCTGGCCGGGTCGGCCGCCGGCGGCACGCCGAAGGCGCCGCGCGCCGACGACCGAAGGTCCCGGCCAGGTTCTTCGTCGGCGGCCGGCGGGTTCGACCCGCCCGGATGTCCCGGACGGCCGAGCCGCCGCGCTGCGCAGGTCGGTCCGGGCGTCAGCGCTTGGCCGCGCCGCCGGACGACACCTCCTCGTGGTAATCCTCCTCGACGTTGACCTCCCACACGTCGTGCTTCGTACCATCGACGATGTTCTCGACGGTCAGCATGGCGGTCAGCATCGAGTGGTCCTGGTTGTTGTAGCGGTGCATGCCGTTACGGCCGACCGGATGCACGTTCGGCGCGTTCTCGGCCAGCCAGGCCCGAATGATATCGACGTTCTTCTTGTACTGCATGTCGTAGTACGGGTACGCCTTCGGCATCCGCACGACGTATCCCTGCTCGACCTGGGACGCTCGGATGAGCCCGAGCTCGACGAGTTCCTTGGTGGCGAGCTTGACGAGGTCCTCGTCCGAGCTGCTCCACGTCTCGTCGCCCTCGAAGACGAAGTACTCCAGCCCGAGACAGGTCCGCCCGTCCTTCACCAGGAACGGCGACCAGGAGGCGAAGTTCTGGATCCGGCCGACCTTGACCGCGGGGGAGTGGATGTAGATCCAGTTGTCCGGGAAACCGGCCGACTCCGGCACCACGAGGGCGACGGTGAGGAAATCGCGGTACTTCAGCGCGTTCGCCGCGGCCAGGACGTGGTCGGGCACCGGCGGGTCCATCACCCGGACCAACGACGAGAACGACATCGACGAAATGATCTCGTCGGCGCGATACTGGTACTCGCTGCCGATGTCGGTGCGCGACGACTCCGGCGCGCCGGCGCCCGGTCCGTATCCGCCGGTCACCGCGGTGGTGACGCCGGTCGCGCGGCCGCCCTCATGATGGATCTTGCGGACCTTCTCCTCGAAGACCACCCGACCACCCTGCTTGACAATCTTGTCGGTGGCGGTCTCCCACATCATTCCAGGCCCGTACTTGGGGTACTGGAACTCCTCAATGAGGGAGGTGATGTCGGTCTGGTTCCGCTTGGGCAGCACCGAGTTCACGATGGCGTTCATCATGGACAGGCTCTTGATGCGCTGCGCCGCCCAGTCCGACGGCATCTCGCTGACCGGAACGCCCCACAGCTTCTCGGTGTAGGTCTTGAAGAACGTGCGGTAAAGCCGCCAGCCGAAGCGGGCCACCAGCCAGTTCTCGTAGTTGCTCTGGTCCTGCGGCGGGCGCACCCGGGCCGCGGCGTAGGAGGCGATGCAGCGTGCCGCCTCCACCAGGCCCAGCCCGCCGAGCGCGTTCGTCGCCTTCAGGGGGTAGTCGAAGAACTTCCCGTTGTAGTAAATGCGACTCGATCGCGGCCGGAGCAGGAAGTCCTCATCCGGCAGGATCTCGTGCCAGAGCTTCTCGACCTCGGGCACCTTCGTGAAGAAGCGATGGCCGCCGATGTCGAAACGCCAGCCGTCCCGCTGCGCGGTACGGCTGATTCCGCCGACGACCGAGTCACCCTCGATAATCGTCACGGGCACGTCCCGTTTCACCAGCTCCCAGCCGGCGGTCAGACCTGCCGGCCCGGCTCCGATGACGACTACCTCTGGCTTTGCGGTCACTGTGCCGGACCTCTCCTCAACGCACCTTCATGGTCACACCCGCGGCCGGATGTCGGGCATCGGCCGCCGGGGGCGCCGGATCCTGGGGACCGGCCTCGGGGGGAAGTCTTGCATGCGGACGGGTGTGACCCGCCCGCACCCCCTCGCGGTCACCGACGCGATCAACCGTGGTACATCCGGACTATTCCCCCTGTCCGCACGGTCGATGGTCGAGTCCGCCGGCTGTGCTCCGGCCCGCCTCTGGCATCGTGCGGGCATGGTTCTGCCTGCATCCGGCCCGCGGCGGCCGGTCGCGGTGCGGCCCGAAGGTGCCGACCCGGGTACGCACCGGACGCTGCCGGCGATCCTCGTCGGATGGTGCGCCGTCGCCTGGGGCATCGCGGCGAAGGACGGCCGGTACGGCGCCTGGGCGATGGCCGGCGTCCTGCTCGGCACCGCCGCGGTCGCGCTCGCCACCCTCCATCACCGTCCGCTGTCCACCATCGCGGCGGCCGCCCCGGCTCCCGCCTCGGCTGCCGGGCCCGCGGTGACGGGCATCGGCGCTGTCCGTGGCCGGGCGTGGGTGGGTGGCTGGCTGCTGGTCGCGATCACCATCGGGTTGGGTCCGATCGTGCGCCATCCCCGCTACTACGCCGCCGGGCCGCTGGCCGCCGTCGCCGACACGCTCGCGATCGTCGCCGGCGTGCTCGCCGCCGCCGCCGTCCTAGCGGCGCTGTCAGCCCAACCGGCCCAACCGGCCCAACCGGCCCACGCGGGCGAGCGGGCGGAGGG
>NZ_JAMQQF010000615.1 GCF_023716945.1 Frankia sp. AiPs1
GCCGGGGGCCGCCGTCCGCCTCGCCGGCGGCGCCGGGCACGTCGCCGGCGCTGGGCTGGTCGCCGGCGCTGGGCTGGTCGACCCGCGGCCCCCACCGCACGGGACTGCGACCCTCCTCGTCGACGAGGACGACCCGGGCCGTGGCCCAGCCCTCCTTCTGCCGCACGGTGTCCTGCCGCAGCGCCTCGTCTCGCAACAGGGCGGTCCCTGCCAGCACAGGAGGCCGAACCAGTCCGAAGTCAGTCACAGTGCCATCCTCCAGTACAAGCCGCACGCCCGTTCACCGTATGCCGTCCCGGGCGCCCGTCGAACGCGTGAGGGCCACGGCCGGGAAGCAGGTCCACCACCGCCGAGCGGGCGGCTCTTCCTGGCGACCGCTCCGCCGGTACTGCCCGTCAGGCCCGGATCTGTCGGTTGATGTTCAGATAGATCTTGTTTTCCTCGCTAACTGGATGAACCTCCCGCCACTCCCGAATATTCAACCAAGATGTTGGTTGACGGTTTTTGGGATTCCTCCGATATCGCACCGAACCGACCTGCTGTGACCACCTGTAGCCATCCCGTCGACGCCCGACCACGTAGACTCCGGCGGTGGTCAGAGGCAGCTACGACGCGGTCATCGTTGGCGCCGGTCCGGCCGGGAGCGTGGCGGCCTGCGCCTTGAAGAGGCAGAACCCACGACTTCGTGTACTACTCACCGACAAAGCATTCTTTCCCCGCGATAAAACCTGCGGCGACGCCCTCGGCGCAGGGGCTGTCGCGGTGCTTCGCAGACTTGGCTTACTGGGCGTCGTCCACGATGCCGTCTCGCCCGTGTGTGTCCGAGTCACTGGACCAGACAGGACGGAGGCAACAGCTACCGGTCCAACCATGGCTGGCCGCGATCTTGCTGGCTTCGTCCTGCCCCGCGAGAAACTTGACGCGCGCCTGGTCGACGAGGCACGCAAGCTGGGAGTCGACGTCTGGGAAGGAGCTTCATATCAGTCATCAAAGCTGACCGGAGACGGCCGCACGTGCTTCTTCAAAGAAGGCGTGAGAGTGAGTTCCGTCGAAACGGCTCTGCTGGTCGGGGCGGACGGTGCATATTCCAGAGTACGGCGGGATCTTGGCGTGGGACGCCAGGACGACCGATACTCCTCCATCGCCATGCGCTCCTACGCCAAGTTCTCCGACCCACGTCGCACCCCGCAAGAAATCTTGCCGCTGCGCCTGGACTTCGGCAAGAGGATGCTACCCGGTTACGGCTGGGTATTCCCGGTCTCCAACGAGGTCGTAAATCTCGGAGTCGGTCTTCCCGTGTCCGTCCTGCGAGAAAAATCCTTGAATCTCCATGTACTGCTGAAGTCCTACACGGCCGACCTACGGGCAAGAGGCTTCAGCCTGGAAGATCCGGGCGGAGGCTCTGCACATCATTTGCCACACGCGGGCAAGATCCCTCCGATGTCACATCCTCGCGCCGTTCTGATCGGTGATGCGGCCGCCACCATCAACCCCCTGAGCGGCGAAGGAATCGCATACGGGATGGTGGCCGCAGAAATGCTGGCCGACACGCTCGGCGATTGGAACGGCATCGACCACGCAGCACTGCGCATCGGCCTCCAGACCTTCGAGCGGCGGTTCCGACGTCGCTTCCGTCTGCATTTCGCAAGCTGCACCGTCGCCAACATGATGATGGGGCATGAGAAATGGGCAGAAACAGTCATTCGAGCAGCAGCTCGCGATCGCCACGTCATGAGTGCAACGACTCTGATGCTGTTCGACGAGCGCCGCATGTACGTGTCCACTGGCCTCAGAATTCTGGCCCACGCCGCACGGACACGATGATTCAGCCCAGACGGGACCTGTCGGCTCTTCGACTCCGGTGGTGACCGGCGGCGGTCAGCTCACGTGGCCGCCGCGGACCTGGCCGTCGGCGTCACGCCAGGCGTACATGTTGCCGACGAGTGCGCCGGCGAACCGCGGGGTCGTGCTGGGAACATCGACCGGTCCACCCTCGGCGCAGGGGTACCAGCGATCGTCCTTGTACCGGGCGTCGCCGCCGTTGCCGTCGACGGTGAAACCCGGCTTCGCCAGGGCGCCCGTGAAACACCAGCCGGCTACCGGGGGCGGCTCGTTCAGCGGGCCGTTCGCGACGTCGAGCAGAACCGTCCGCTGCGGCGTCCGGACCGCGTAGCGGGTGTCGTCGACCCGCAGGATGTCCGGCGAGCCCGCCGCGGTGGAGAAGACCAGGCCCGGGACCGCTCCGGCGACCCACCGCCAGGTCGTCCGCCCGCTTTCGGCGCCGAAGCCCTCCACCGTGACCTGCACGCCCTCGGCCGAGGAGTCCTGTGCGCCGTACCGGACGGTGCCCGTGTACGTGCACCGGACCGGATTGCGCATGTCGGTGTTGAGGCCGCCGCAGTACGTCGTGGCCGTCGGCGAGACCCACAGCGTCTCGCCGGTCTGCGCGTCGAAGGCGGCGGTTGCCCACAGCCTGGCGGCGTCGAGGGTCAGCGGGGCACCGGAACGCGACGCGGCCAGTTGCTCGGGTGGCGGGACGTAGCCCAGTGACACGACGTAGAGATCGTCGCTCAGGCCGACCTTCCAGCCGTAGTCGGGGCTCACGTCCAGGCCTCGGAACAGGGTCGCGTAGGGCCGCCGCCAGCGCTCGGCCCCGGCCTCGGTGTAGGCGACCAGGTCCCGCCCATTGTCGTAGAGTCCGGCGCCGATGGAGCGGGAGTATCCCGGGCTCGGCTCGGTGTCGACCGCGACGGTCGACACCGGCACGATCGAGACCGGCACGATCGAGGGCGTGGTCGGCGTTGCCGGATCGAGCGGGTGGAACGGTCGCCGGAGCTGGCCGGGGCCCGCGAGGTTCGCGGGTTGCGCCGCGGAGTTGCGTGGCGTGCCGGTGCGACCGTCCAGGATGATCGGACCCGAACCGTTGCCCGCTGGCACGCAGATGTCGCCGTCCCCGCAGACCTCCGGCGCGGACGGCAACTCGAGGCGCCCGTCCCCATAGGACCACAGCCGGCGGCCGGACCTGGCCTCCGCGGCGACCACGGACACGCCGCCCGCCGTCACCGCGCCGGCCGAGACCGGTTGGCCGGGCTCCATCCAGACGACGACCCTGCCGCCGTCGAGCGTCATGGTGCTCAGCCCCACTCCCGGCGCCCCCCGCGACGGGCTCGCCGGGGCCGTCCACCGTGGCCGGCCCGAGCCCGGATCGAGGCTCACCAGCTCGAAGTCGCCCGCCGCCGTCAGCGCGT
Organism: Frankia sp. AiPs1; assembly: GCF_023716945.1. Lineage (GTDB taxonomy): Bacteria > Actinomycetota > Actinomycetes > Frankiales > Frankiaceae > Frankia. The sequence goes on from NZ_JAMQQF010000615.1 coordinate 3,249, forward strand.
GGAAGACGGCGGAGTCGTCGGCGGCAAGCGGCGACTCCACCGCGCGGATGCCGCTGCGCCACCGCCCGGCGACATGCGCGGCACCGCGCCACGACCCGTCCCCTGCACCGGTGCTGGCACCGACGCCGGTGCCGGCGCTGGCCCCGATCCTGCCGGGAGCCTCGCCGGCTCCGGCACCGGCACCGTTGGAGCAGGCGCCGAGGACGAG
>NZ_JAMQQF010000616.1 GCF_023716945.1 Frankia sp. AiPs1
CGGTGGTCGCGGCGCGCCGCGCGCAGCGGCTGCTGCTGGTGGCGACGGTGGCCGCGGTCGCCGGCGGATACCTGTTCTGGTGGGGTTCGGCGTTCGCTATGCCGGGGCTGCGCGACGGACTCGGACCGCACTACCATCTCGCCGCGCTGAGCCCGATCCTGATCCTCGCCGCGGACGGCGCCCGCCGGCTGTGGTCGGCCGCCGCCGCCCTCCCGCGGGCCGTGGTGCTGCGGCCCACCGTGGCCGGCGTGGTCGCGGTGACGATGGTCCTGCTCACCGCGTCGGCGCTGCCCGGCAAGATCGACGGGCAGCACTGGGTCAACAACCGCAACGCCTTCCTCGCCGCTCTGCTCCCGGCCAGCTACCCGGCCCCGGCGGTGGTCGTCGTGACGCCGCAGGTGCCCAGCCGGTACACCCAGGTGCCGTACCAGACCCTGCGGAACCGGCCGGACCTGCACGGACGCGTCCTGTACGCGGCCGACCTGGGCCCCGCGACGGCGACTCTGCCCGATCGGATGCCGGGGCGGGCGCTGTACCGGCTGCGCCCGGACGAGATCGTCGACCCGGCGGTGCCCGCCAGCTTCCACGGCTCGTTCACCCGGTTGCGCCAGGTCAGCGGGGAGCGGATCCGGGTTCACCTGACTGCTCGCCTGCCCGCCGGCGGCCCTGGGGCCGCCGCCGGCGCAGTCGCCTACGTGCGACTGGGCGCGCAGACCCTGACCTTCCCGGCGACCCCGGCCGCCGGGAACCCCGCCGGTGCGACGGTGATCGACGCGACGGTGACCGACGCGACGGTGACCGGTGCGACGGTGACCGGTGCGACGGTGACCGGTGCGACGGTGACCGGTCCGACGGTGATCGACGCGACGGTGGTGGTCACGTCGGGGCAGCCGGTGGGCGCCGAGGAGATCGGCGCCGGCGCCGCGATGCTGCCGGGGGAGCTCGTCGTCGGACTCGTCCAGCCGACCGCCGCGGGCCCCGCCCGCTGGGAGGAACGCATCCCGCTGGCGCGCCGGCACACCTCCGGTGCGCTGACCCTGCTCACCCCCGGGCTGGGCTGGCGCCAGGTGCCCGGCCGCGCCGCGGCGGGATGGCTGCCCGCCCCGGTCCAGCCCACGCTGGCCGTCGCGGTCGGCATCGACTGAGGCCGCGTAGCCGCCCGGTCCGACCCGGTCCGTCGTAGCCGGCGCGTTTGTCGGATGCACCCGGCTTCAGCATGGCATCATGCACGTGCAGATGCACTCGATGATGGTTTTGCATTCGATGGCGGTCGCCCGTGGCCCGACGTCCCCCGAACGGGCCGGTGCCGGCACCCCCCTTACCGGCCGATCTACTGGTGAAAGTGGTCATAGCTTCGGCCACTCTGGTCGGTCTCGCGATCCTGATCGCGTATACCGTCATCGCCCTGTGCTCCGGTGGAACCGGCCTCGCCGCCGTCCCGGCCAGCCTCCCGCCGGCGGTGATGAGCCCCTTCACAGTCGCTCTACCTGCGGCTATTCGGGTTGCCCTGGCCGAGAGGGGACCGCGGCGACGCGGGCAGAAGAGCCCGGCGCCCGGGCGCCCCCGGGCCCGTGGCGCCCCGCCGGCGCAGCAGCGGCGCACCCTCGACGACCTTCGCGGTGACGTCGACGGTTCCCCGGACGGAAACGATCGCCTCTACGGTTGACCGTCGTGCGGGTCATCTGGGCGGCCTTGGCCGCGATCGTCATGTCTGTCGGCCTTCTGGCCGGCTGCAACGCCTCTGCGACAGGTGGTCCCCTCAATGCTGCCGCCGGTATCGGCGCGAGTACAGCCACCCGCGGGTCGGCCGTGAGCGACCCTGACGGGTCGTCGGCGCGCGCCGTCGGCGGGCCGTCCACGGCCGCCGGCGGGACGCTGAGCGCCGCCACGGCGGCGTCGAGCCCGTCGTGCGGCGCCAAGGTCACCGACGTGCAGGACGTCGAACGGCTCATCAACGAGCCGGTCGGCTGCCCTGGCGGACTGAACACCTTCTGGCACGGCGAGCTCGGCGACGCCTGGACGGCGCCGCGCTTCGTCCCCTACCACGACGGCGAGGTGCCCGACGACGCCTGCGGCCGGCAGGTCAACGACCCCCGCCAGTTCGCCGACAACGCGCTCTACTGCACGCTCGACGACACGGTCGCCTACAGCGTCGACTTTCTCGACGAGCTGGCTCAGGTCGGCGGTCCCACCTACCCGCTGTTCGTCCTCATGCACGAACTGTCCCACCGCGGCGACCGCATCGGCGGCAACCTGGGGGTCGTCTCCCGCGCCGAGGAGAACCAGGCCGACTGCTTCGCCGGGCGGCAGGCCTCCGCCGCGCACGACGCCGGGCGGATCGCCGTCTCCGACGCCGTGCAGGGCGCGCTGCTGTTCTACAGCCTCGGCGACACCCGTGGCGGCTGGTTCTCCCAGGAGCCCGCCAGCGCCCCCGACGCCCACGGCTCGCCTCGTCAGCGCGCCCAGGCGTTCGCCTTCGGCTACCTGCGCGACAGCTCCACCTGCCACAAGATCGGTCAGTCCGAGACGGGCGACGTGTCGTTCTGACCGCCGACCCGCGTCCACTCGCCGCAGTCGGTAACGCTCGGTAGTCGTAGGTTCGGCCAAGATGCGACGATCGAGTTACCGTCAGTTATGACCTTCAGGGCTGCGTCCAGTCAGATCGAGGTTCCCGCCGGGGTGGGCCTGACCGCCGTCGGCATGGCGTGGGTCCGCGCCCGGGAGAGTGCGCGCCGCGACCGGCTCTTCGACGACCCCTACGCGGAGGCGTTCGTCGAGGCGGCCGGGGGCCCCGCCGCCGCCGGCCCCGGCGGTGCGTTCGCCCGCTTCATCGACGTGGTCGACTCCCACGGCGTGCACCGCACCCGCTTCTTCGACGACTACCTGACCCGCGCCGCCGGCGACGGCCACCGCCAGCTCGTCCTGCTCGCCGCGGGCCTGGACACCCGTGCCTTCCGGCTGTCCTGGCCCGCCGGTACCCGGCTGTTCGAGGTCGACCTGCCGGAGATGCTGACGTTCAAGCAGGCGGTCCTCGACACCCGGCACGCCACCGCGCGCGCCGAGCGGATCACCGTCCCCGCCGACCTCGCCGGCGACTGGGCGACCGCGCTGACCCGCGCGGGCCTGCGGCCGCACGAACGCACCACCTGGCTCGTCGAGGGCCTGCTGCCCTACCTCGACGCCGACCAGGCCGCCCGCCTGCTCACCACCGTCGGGGACCTGTCCGCCCCGGGCAGCCTGCTGGGCTTCGAGTACCAGACCGCCGGTGACTGGCTGCTCGACGAGCTGCGCGCCACCCCGGAGCTGGCCGAGTTCGTGACGCTGCTCAAGGGCGGCCTCGACGAGCCCGCTCTCACCTGGCTGCCCCGCAACGGCTGGCAGGTGCTGCGCGCCCGGCTGCGCGCCGAGCTCGCCGCCGAGTCCGGCCGCCCCGCGCCCGGCC
>NZ_JAMQQF010000617.1 GCF_023716945.1 Frankia sp. AiPs1
GGCTTGGCCGGTTCGGGTTCGGGTTCGGGCTCCGCGGCGGGAGCGGGGGCCTCGGCGGGGGCGGCGGCGGCGGAACCGCCGCCGGAGCCGTCGTCGATGACCGCGAGCTCGACGCCGACCTCGACGGTCTCGTCCTCCGCGACCTTGATGGAGCTGATGACACCGGAGGCGGGGGCAGGAATCTCGGTGTCGACCTTGTCCGTGCTGACCTCGAGAAGCGGCTCGTCGGCCTCGACGCGCTCACCCTCCTGCTTCAGCCAACGGGTGACGGTTCCCTCGGAGACACTTTCCCCGAGCCGGGGCATCGTGACAGATACAGACATGCTGGAACGACTCCTTCGTCGCGTCCGGCATGCACCGCGCAAGCGGCCGGCCGGAGGCGCTCATGCTTTGGCGTGAACGTGAGTACCTGGGCGGGATCAGGCCGCGGGGCGAACCCGGTCGCGGACCGATCCCTGGGCGATCGCCCTAGCCGTGGACGTGAAGGGGCTTGCCGGCCAGCGCCAGGTGCGCCTCGCCGAGAGCCTCGGACAGAGTGGGATGGGGGTGGATCAACTGGGCGACCTCGGCGGGGAAGGCCTCCCAGTTCGTGATGAGCTGGGCCTCGGCGATGAGCTCGCCCACCCGGTCGCCGACCATGTGGACGCCGACCACCGGGCCGTCGGGGACGGCGACGAGCGTCACCGCGCCGGCGGTCTTGAGGATCTGCGACTTGCCGTTGCCCGCCAGGTTGTAGGTGACCGTGCTGATGTCGCCGAAGCGCTCCCGGGCGGCCGCGGCGGTCAGCCCGACCGACGCCACCTCGGGGTGGGAGTAGGTGACCCGCGGGACGTTGTCGTAGTCGACCGGCACCGGGTTGAGCCCGGCGAGCTGTTCGGCGACGAAGATGCCCTCCGCGAACCCCACGTGGGCGAGCTGCAGACCCGGCCGCAGGTCGCCGAGCGCGGACACGGTGGGGACGTTCGTGCGCAGGAAGCGGTCGACCAGTACGTAGCCGCGGTCGGTCGCGATGCCGACCTCCTCGTAGCCGAGGCCGGTCGAGACCGGTCCGCGGCCCACCGCGACGAGCAGCAGCTCGGCCTCGATGGTCGTGCCGCTCTCGAGCGAGACGGTGACCCCTTGGTCGGTCGTCTTCACGCCGGCGAAGCGGGCGCCGAGATGCTGGGCGATGCCCCTCTTACGGAAGGCGCGCTCGAGCAGCTTGGAGCTGGACTCGTCCTCCAGCGGCACCAGATGCGGCAACGCCTCGACGATCGTCACCTCGGCGCCGTAGGAGCGCCAGACCGAGGCGAACTCGCAGCCGATGGCGCCGGCCCCGAGGACCACGGCGGATGCCGGCACGTGGTCGAGGGTCAGGGCGTCGTCGCTGGTGATGACCTTGTCGTGGTCGATGTCCAGACCGGGCAGGGACTTCGAGTACGAGCCGGTGGCGAGCAGGACGTGCCGGCCCTCGATGACCCGGTCACCGACGGCGACGGACGTCGGCGAGGCGAGCCGGCCGAATCCCTCGACCACCTCGATGCCGCGTGACTTGATCAGGCCGGTCAGCCCCTTGAACAGGCCGGCGATGACCGAGTCCTTGTAGGAGTTGACCTTCGCCATGTCGATGCCGTCGAAGGTGGAGCGGATCCCGAAGGATTCGCTCTCATTGATGTTGTCGACAATCTCCGCCGAATGCAGCAGCGCCTTGGTCGGGATGCAGCCTCGGTGCAGGCAGGTGCCGCCGAGCTTGTCCTTCTCGATCAGAACGACGCTCAGGTCGAGTTCCGCGGCGCGCAGCGCGGCGGCGTATCCGCCGCTGCCGCCACCGAGGATGACCAGGTCGACGGGACCGGCCGCTGAATCCGCCACGCCAGAGGTCCCTTCTCGTTGACTTCTATGGTTGTGCCGGTGATGCCGGGAGTGTGACCCGTACCCACCGGTGTCGCGTGCCCGCGACGCCGGTGACACGGCCGGCCGCGCCGACGGTGATCGTCACCGTGTGCGGCCGGGGACGCCGGCATCGACGTGCCCTTCGGGCCGGCGTTTCAGGCCACGACTCGCCACACCACGTCGGTCCGAACCCAGTCTTTCACGCCAGGGGCCCCCTTCCGCTCGGATGGGCGAGTGGGCTGCATCGCGCGAGGTGTAGTCGCAATCGCCGCTCTGCCACCCGCCCGGTCGGTCGATCGGGGGTCGGTCGGCGATCGGTCAGTCGGAGACCGCGGGGCCGTGGCTCGACGGCGCGCCGGCGCGGTTCTCGGCGAGCTGGATGAGCGTGCGGACGATCACGCCGGTGCCGCCCTTGGGCGTGTGCCCGTAGGGCTGCCCGCCGTTCCACGACGGACCGGCGATGTCGATGTGCGCCCAGCTCGCCTCGTCGGGCACGAAGTGGGCGAGGAAGTGCGCCGCGACCAGCATCCCGCCTTCCCGGCTGCCGCCGGGCGGGACGTTCGCGATGTCGGCGACCAGGGAGTCCAGCCCCTTGCGCAGTTCCGGCGGCAGCGGCATCGGCCAGACGCTCTCCCCGGTCGCGACGGCGGCCGTCGTCACCGCCTCGACGGCCCCGTCGCGGCCCATCACCCCGCTCGTGCGCTGGCCCAGCGACACGATCTGGGCGCCGGTCAGCGTCGCGATGTCCACGATCAGGTCCGGTGCCTCCTCGGCGGCCCGGACGAGGGCGTCGGCGAGGACGAGGCGGCCCTCGGCGTCGGTGTTGAGCACCTCGACCCGGGTGCCGCCGCGCAGCGTCAGCACGTCCGAGGGTCGGATCGCCTCGCCCGAGGGCATGTTCTCCGCGCAGGGCATCCAGCCGGTCACCGTGACCGGCAGCCGCAGGCGCGCCGCGGCGACGACCGTGGCGAGGACCGCGGCCGCGCCGGCCATGTCCGTCTTCATCCACTCCATCGCCGTCGGGGGCTTCAGCGACAGGCCACCGGAGTCGAAGGTGATGCCCTTGCCGACCAACGCGAGCGCCGGGCCCTCGCCACCGCCGCGCCACTCGAGGCGGATCAGCCGGGGCGGGTTGGCGGACCCCTGCCCGACCCCGATGATCCCGCCGAAGCCGCCCTCGGCCAGCGCCACCTCGTCGAGTACCTCGACGGTGACGCCGGCGGCGGTCGCCTTCTCGACGGCGACGTCGGCGAGCAGGGCCGGGGAAAGGTGACTCGGCGGGGTGTTCACCAGATCCCGGACCAGGACGACCGACTCGGCGACGACCACCGCCCGGTCGATCTCCTCCTGCGCGAGCGGCAGGGACCTGTCGTCCACGAGGAGCGTCAGCGCGCCGACCGGAGTGGGCAGGCCCTTCGCCGAGGTGGTGCGCAGGCGGTCGAAGGAGGAGTAGGTACCGAGCAGCGCGCCCTCGGCCACGGCCCGGAGCGACTCCGCGGTGACCGCGCCGGGCGCGGCGGCCAGGGCCAGCGCCACGGATCCGGTCCCGGCCAGCGCCCGCACCGCCG
>NZ_JAMQQF010000618.1 GCF_023716945.1 Frankia sp. AiPs1
CTGCCGGGCCGGGCGAGCCGGCAGACCCGCCTGCCCGGCCGGGCGCGGCCACCCGACCGGATCCACTCGCCGAGCCGCTGTCGGACCTCGGCCCGCCGCGGGCGGAGGTGGCGTTCGGCCGGGGAGACCTCGGTCTGGTCCGCGCGGCGGCAACCCGCGCCGCCCTCGCCGACGGGCTGGGGGAGGACCGGGCCGGCGACCTCGAACTCGCCGTGCACGAGGTCGCGACGAACAGTGTCCGTCACGGCGGTGGACAGGGCATCGCGCGCTTCTGGACCGCCGACGGCTGCCTGATCTGCGAGGTCACCGACTCCGGCCGACTTGCCGACCGGCTCGCCGGGCGACGGCGTCCGGACCTCGACCTCAGCGGCGGGCGGGGGCTGTGGCTCGTCAACCAGCTCTGCGATCTCGTCCAGCTCCGCTCGGGGCACGCCGGCACGACCGTGCGCATGTTCATGTACGTCTGACCGGTCGGGGCGCCGCGGTGCGCACGCCCGGCGGAGGAGGGAGACGGCGGTGACCTCACAGGAGCGGACCCGGGTCGGGCGCGGCGCCTGGCCGACGGACGGCCGGGGTGGCACCGTGGCCCCGGCGGGTGGCGGTTCCGCCACCCGGCCGGGCCGGTGCTTCGGGGACGGCGCGGGGGAGGCCCCGCCGGCCGGCAGCACCGACGCGGACATCCTTGCCGTCCGGGCGGGCGTCACGGCGCTCAGTCGGGCGTTGAACTGGCACGGCGGTCCGGGTACCCCGGTCCCGACCGACGGCCGCTTCACCGCCACGACCAGGGCGGCCGTCATCGCCTTCCAGGAGAAGCTGCAGCCGGTGATCAACCGTGACATGTACCTGCCGGCGGTCGAGCGTAGCCCGGCGGGATTCGTCAACAAGGAGACGTCCTACGCGTTGTTCATGCCGATTGCCGACCGTTACGCATTGAAGTACACCGTCCCTCGCGGACTTCTGCGCGGTATCACCACCATCGAGAGCAACTGGGATCCCGGCGCGGTCGGCTACTGGACCAACTCGGATTTCGGACTGTGCCAGTGGAACACGACGCTTCCCGAGATCACCACCGCCCGGGCGCTCGATCCCTTCTGGGCGCTTGACTCCACCGCCCGGGCGATGCGGGAACGCTTTGATTCGGACCGCTGGGGCCGCAACTGGCTGTACGTCATTGCCGCGCACAATGTCCCGACCTGGGCCGCGCAGTGGGCCCAGGGCGAACTGTCCGCCACCGATCCGGCTGACAAACCAAAACTCGACCGGATGAACGGCTACGTCAGTAACGTCCTCGCGCGCGTCTGGTGATGGCGGCCGCCGGCCCGGTGCGAGGGGCGGCGGCGGAGGTCAGTCCGCAAGAGCCGTGACCTTCTCCAGGACCGCGGTGTTCAGCCGGCGGATGCCGATCGGAGCGAAGGTGCGTTCGAAGAAGCCGCCGACCCCGCCGGCGCCGTCCCAGGTGGTGGTCGCCGTGACCGTGCTCTGCCGCTCGCCGGCGCCAGGCGCCACCTGCCACCGGGTCTGCAGCGAGGAGTTCTGGTCCGCCTCGACGAGGGTGGTCGGATCCGGTGCGGACACCGTCGCGTCGACCTGGCGGACCCGCTTGCGGGTGGCCTGCAGCCGGTAGGCGATCCGGCTGCCCGCACCGGTGCCGCCCGCCAGCACCCGGTACTCCGAGACGTTCTCCGGCCAGGACCGGGCCCGGGCGCCCTGGTAGTCGGCGAGCTTCGCGACGATCTGCGCAGGCGTGCCGGGCACGGCCCGCTGGACCACGACCTTGATCTGTCCCACCGCTGTTCCTCCCTCGCTGCCGGGCGTCCGCACCGGTCAGATTCGCACGCCGGCCGTGGACGCCGCACCAGGGCCGCCCGAGAACCGATCGGGGATGGCCGGATCGATTACTCAGAGTTACATTGCGGGAGACGCTGGCTGCGGGCCCCGGACCGGCCGCAGCCACCGGGGCGCCGACGAGGGGGTAGGCCGATTTCTCGCGTATGGCCAGGTTATCCGCGTGCCTTCGGGGACCTCCTCGTCTTCTGCGCGGGCGCGGACAGCCGCGCGGCAGGTCCGCAGGACCGGCCCCGGTTCGTCACCGCCGGTGCACTCATGCTGCTGACCGCCGGGCTCGCCATCTACGCCGGGTCCACCGTCGCCGGAATGGGCCTGCACCGCTCGACCCTCGGCGCGCTCCCGTTCGGCCTGTTCTACGCGACGGTGATCTTTTTCCTCGACCGGTCGGTGCTGCTGTCCACCCGCCCGTACCGCCACGGTCCGGACGGGTCCGTCCGGGTGGGCCGGGCCGGGCCGGCCACCGCCATGAGGATCTTCATCGCCGTCTGCGCCGCGCTGCTCGTCGGGGAGACGCTGCTTCTGCAGATCTTCGCGCCGTCGATCGCGCCGCGGGTCACCCAGATCCGGCAGGAGGATCTCGGCCGGGTGCTGCGCGGCTGGGATGCCAACCAGCTCGGCGAGCAGCGGGCCCTGCGCGACGATCTCACCGCCCGCCAGCAGGTACTGGACGACACCCATGCCCTCGTCACCGGCAAGACCGCCGAGGTGAACTGCCAGCTCACCGGGGGCGACGGCTGTCTCAGTGGCGAGGGGCCGGTGTACCGGATCAAGCTCGGTGAGCTCGGTGCCGCGACCGCGGCGGTGACCACCGCGACCGGCCAGCGCGATGCCGCCCAGGCCCGCCTGGACGCCTTCGACCAGTCCCGCGACACCCGGCGCGCGCGCTTTCGCGATCAGCAGGCCGCCACCGTCGACGCCGCCGACGACCTGCTGATCCGGGAGAAGGCGTTCTGGCGGCTGACGGCCGCCGACCGGTCCGTGCTGCTCTGGCGCACGGTGTTGACCCTGCTGCTGCTCGGCATCGACCTCGGTCCGCTGATGTTCAAGCGAACGCTGGAGCAGACGGAGCTGCGGCGCCGGGAGCGGCTCGTCCAGTGGCAGGGGGAGACGACCGACGAGGTCGACGCCCTGCAGATCGGCCAGACCGCGCGTCGCCGTGGCGAGCTCGCTCAGGCCCTCGCCGAAGGCGCCGCCGATCGTTACGGCCAGTACGTGCGGCGCCGCGACGAGATCGGCACCTCGCTGCGGGTCGCCGCCGATCTTGCCGATGCGGACGTGGGCCGCGAGCAGATCCGCATCGACCGGGACAGCCGGGTCCGCGACCTGCGGGTGCGCTACCGCGTGCCGGACCCGGCGCCGGCGCCGGACCCCACCGACCGCGCCGATCCCGTCAACCGTGCCGATCCCGCCGACCGCGCCGCGCCGTCCTGAACCGCCCGGGCGACGGCAACCGCCCGGGCACGTGGGGTCAGTCCCACACGTGCCCGGGCGTCCGGTGGCCGGATCTCCCGGCAGGGGTCGTCAGTCGAGCGTCTCCGTGCCCTGGCGCCGGTGGCGCAGCACGACCAGCAGCAGCGCGAGC
>NZ_JAMQQF010000619.1 GCF_023716945.1 Frankia sp. AiPs1
CCGTGAGGGTCTCGGCGCTCTCGCCGGCGCCGTCGAGCTCCAGCAGCCGGCGACCGGCCTGGTCGGCCCAGGCGAGCACGCCGTCGATGTCGGTGCCGTGCGCGCGGGTCAGGCCGGTCAGGGCGGCCTTGCGGTCCTGGGCGTCGGCGAGGCGCTCCGGGTCGGCGTCGATGCTCTCGGCGTAGGAGGCGAGATCGGCGGCGACGTCGGTGAGCAGCATGCCCACCTCGGTCAGCCGGGCACCGAGCGCGGCGAGGTCGGCGTCGAGGTCGGCGTCGCCGGCGATGACGCGGCGGGCGGCGGAGAGCAGGTCGACGGCGCCGGGGTCGTCGGAGCCGGACGCGGGGTCGCTGGCCAGCGCGGCGTGGGCCGTGCGGGCGGCGCGCACGAGCGTCTCGGCGTGTTCGAGCTTCGTCAGGTCCGCGTCGAGGGCGACGTCCTCCCCCGGCGCCGGTTCGACCCGCTCCACCTCGGCGAGGCCGATCCGCAGCAGCTCGGCCTCCTGCGCCCGTTCCCGGGACCGCTCGGTGACCTCCGCCAGCGCCCGGCTGACGCGGGCGAGCTCCGCGTACACCACGCCGTAGCGGGCCAGCGGCCCGGCGACGGCATCGCCGGCGAAGCGGTCCAACGCCACCCGCTGGGTGGACGGGCGCAGCAGCCGCTGCGCCTCGGACTGGCCGTGGACGGCGATGAGATCCTCGGCGATCTCCGCCAGCAGACTTGCCGGCACCGAGCGGCCCGCCACCTGCGCCCGGGACCGGCCCTCCGACGTCAGCGTCCGCCCGACGACGAGGACGGCGCCGCCGGGATCGTCGTCGAGGTCGCCGCCGACGTCACGGACCCGCGCGGCGACCGCGGAATCCGCCGGGATGAGCAGCCGCCCCTCGACGAAGGCCCGCTCCACCCCGGGCCGGACCAGGCCGTAGTCGGCCCGGCCGCCGGTGAGCAGGCCCAGGCCCTGCACAATCATCGTCTTGCCGGCGCCGGTCTCGCCGCTGACCACGGTCAGACCGGCGGCGAGGTCGAGGGCAGCGTCGTCGATGACCCCGAGGCCGCGGATGCGAATCTCCTCGAGCACGCCCCGAACTCTAGCCGCCCCACCGGGGCCGCCGACATCCAACAACCGTCAACAACCGCCTACAACCGTCACCGGCCGGACCCGCCCGGAGTCCACCCCACCCGGTCCGAACCGGGTCCGACCGGGTCCGGTGGCCGCTCAGCGTTCGTTGCGGCCGCGCCAGCCCGCCACCGGCAGGTCGAACTTGGCGACGAGCCGGTCGGTGAACGGCAGCGGACGCACCACGGCCAGGCGCACCGGCCGCCGGCCGCGCACGACCTCGACCCGCGACTCGGGCGGCACCTCGGCGAGGCGCCGCCCGTCGCAGTAGAGGACGCCGGGCACCGGCTCCAGGATCTCCACGGCGACGGTGGCGCTCGGCGCGAGCACGAGCGGCCGGGCGAACAACGCGTGCGCGCTGATCGGGGCGACGAGCAGCGCCTGCACCCCCGGCCACATCACCGGGCCGCCGACGGAGAACGCGTACGCCGTCGACCCGGTGGGCGTCGAGCAGATCACCCCGTCGCAGCCCCACCGGGACAGCGGACGGCCGTCGATCTCCAGGACGCATTCCAGCATCCGCGCCCGTTCGGCCTTCTCCAGGGACATCTCGTTGAGCGCCCAGCCGGAGTAGGTGACCTCGCCACGGCGACGGACGGTCACGTCGACGGTCATCCGGTCCTCCACCGTGTAGTCCTTACGGACGACGTGGTCGATGGTGGACTCCAGCGCGTCCGGCTCGGCCTCGGCGAGAAAACCGACATGGCCGAGGTTGACGCCGAGCAGCGGCACGTCGGCGCCGCGGGCGAACTCCGCGCCGCGCAGCAGGCTGCCGTCGCCGCCGAGGACAAGCACCATCTCCACCCCGACGGCGGCGTCGGCGTCGTGCGGGACGACGTTCGCCCCGGTGAGGTCGAGCTGCTCGGCCTCGTCGCGCAGCACCCGCGGCGACACCCCGGCGGCGGCCAGCCCCTCGATCACCCGCTGCGCGCTCTCCCGCACGATCGAGCGGCGTGGATGGGTGACGACGAGGATCTCCCGGGTCACGCCGGACGCTCCGGTCGGCTCCCGGCGGGACCGGCCTCGACGGCGCGGGTCAGCGCGCCGTCGTCGAGGGGCAGCGCGCCCGCGGCCAGCCAGAGCAGGTACTCCACGTTGCCGGCCGGGCCGGGCAGCGGGCTCGCCGTCACCCCCCGAACGCCGAGGCCGAGGCCGCCCGCGACGGCCGCAACCTCGCGCACCACCTCCGCGTGCAGCGCCGGATCGCGGACCACGCCGCCGGCACCGAGCCGCTCCCGACCCACCTCGAACTGCGGTTTGACCAGGAGAACGAAGTCGGCGTCCGGCGCCGCGCATCCCCGCAGCGCCGGCAGCACCAACCGCAGCGGGATGAACGACAGGTCGCCGACGACCAGCTCGACCGGCTCACCGACCTCGGCCGGGGTCAGCGCGCGGGCGTTGACCCGGTCGAGCACCCGCACCCGCGGATCGGAGCGCAGCCGCCACAGCAGTTGCCCGTAGCCGACGTCGACCGCCACGACCGACGCCGCACCGTGCCGCAGCAGCACGTCGGTGAAGCCCCCGGTGGACGCGCCGACGTCGAGGCAACGCCGCCCCGCCACCACCAGCGGCCCGCCCGCAGCCGCCTGAGCCGGCGCGGCGTCGGCGTCGACGTCGGGACTGGCGCCGGGACTGGCGTCGGGATCGGCGTCGAAGGCAGGAACGCCGAAGGCGGCGAACGCGCCGAGCAGCTTGTGCGCGCCGCGCGAGGCCCAGCCGGGGTCGTCGCCGGCGGACATGGCGATCGACGTGGTGCCGTCGACGACGGTGGCGGCCTTCGTGGCCGGGATGCCGCCGACCAGGACCCGGCCAGCGCTGATCGCGGCCACGGCCTGCTCCCGCGAACGAGCGAGGCCGCGCCGAACGAGCTCACTGTCCAGCCGTACGCGACGGGACACCACGCCCCCTGCCCGACTCACCGAACCGGCCGGACCGGACCCGGCCGTGGCTGCGCCCGATCGGCCTCGGCCGCCGCGCCGCCGCCCGACCCGTCCAGGTCGGCCAGGGCGTCGGCCAGTCGGCGGTTCATCTCCTCGAAGACCTCCACGTGTGCCGACGTCGCCACGACGTCGAGGGTTTCCAGCCGCACGAGTGCGTCCCGGATCTCGGCGGGCAGGTTCTCGGTGCTCACTCTGTCAGCCTCCCGCATTTTCCGTCGATGATGCGACGCTCCCGCGCGACGTGGGTCATGCGACGTATCTCATGCACCGCCGTCGGGCCGCCCGCGCCACCTCGGCCCGGATGCCCCGCCGCCCGCGCCGGCCAGCACCGACGGGAGTTCCCGGCGACGTGCTCCCCGCCCGGGCGAGGCC
>NZ_JAMQQF010000061.1 GCF_023716945.1 Frankia sp. AiPs1
CGGCGGCGCCGGCGGCCCGCCAGTCCCCCGGCTCACCGGCGCCGACTCCCACCACGAGCAGCCGGGTGATCGAACGCTGCGCGCCGGTGAGCGGGACGACCAGCGCGGAACCGGCGTCACCGCGCAGGGACTCGGTCTCGACCAGTCGGTCGAGGTCGACCCCGAGATCGGCGCCCGCGCCCCGGGCGGCCGCCGCGAAGACCGGCCCGTCCTCCCCCGCTGCCAGCACGACGGCGACGACGGAGGCCGCCGCGTCGATGGCGCTGCCGGACCGGAGTGTGATCTCCGGCGGCGACCCGATGAGAGCATCGAGCACCGGATTCGACGCGGATCCGTCCATGGTCATGTGACCCTCCCTCATCGCCGCCGCCTCATCGCCGCCGCCCTCGGCCGTCGGGCCGCCCGGTCCCGCCCAACGCGGGTCGGCCGCCGGCGCCGGTACGCATCGACAGCTAGCTGACCGCGGTCTTGAGGGCGTCCCCCAGCGCGCTCGCCTCGTCGGCGGTGAGTTCCACAACGAGCCGACCGCCCCCCTCCAGCGGGACACGCATGACGATGCCGCGCCCCTCCTTGGTCACCTCGAGCGGACCGTCACCCGTCCGCGGCTTCATGGCCGCCATCGGTGCACCTCTTCCTGCCGTCGGACCTGCGTCTGGCGACGATTATCCCGTAGACCGGACCGCAAACCGAAACACGTCTCCCCGCGGCATCACAACGGTCGGCGGCGCCGGCATCGGACGGTGGGTGTCCGGTGTCGACGGGCGCGCCCGCGGTCAGTCTCGCGTGGCCCAGATCGACCGTCCCGCAACGGGATGTCGAGACCCGCGGGACGCGGCCCGGTCAGTCCTGCGGCTTGTCCAGCGGCACAACGGGGTGCTCCTGCACCGACGACTCGGGGCCGATGCGCGCGAAGGTCGCCAATCGGACAAGTTCGTCGTCGCGCCGGGCCAGTTCCTCGTCGCGCCAGGCCAGCTCCTCGGCCAGGCGCAGTAGGACGGCGTCGACCTCGGCCATCCGGTAGCCGCGCGGCGCCATCGCGAAGCGCAGTCGGGCGACGTCGCCGGCCGCCACCGTGCCGGCGGGCAGGCCGACGGAGGCGCCGTCGGGCGGCGCGGGGGCAAGCCGGTCGAAGCGGCCGACGGCCAGCGCGGCCACGGCGAACACGACAGCGGCCACGATCACGATCTCGACGACGAGCACCACGGGTCGATCGTGCCATGCCCCGGTCACCCTGGTCACCCCGCCCGATCTGGCAGTCTGGCCGGGTGGACGCCGACCCCGCCGAGACGACCGCCCTGACGCCCCACTCCCCGATCGGTTCCCCGACCGCCCCCCGAACCGCCACCTCGACCGCTGCGCCGACCGCCGTGTCGAGCGCCACCTCGACCACCGCGTCGCCGCTGCGGCTGGGCCGGCGGGTGTTCGGACCGTCGGAGCTGGTGGTCATGGCCATCGTCAACCGCACGCCCGACTCGTTCTTCGACCGCGGCGCGACCTACGGACAGGCCGCGGCGCTCGACGCCGTCGACCGCGCCGTCGGCGACGGGGCGGGGATCGTCGACATCGGTGGGGTCAAAGCCGCCCCCGGCGGCGAGGTGAGCCCGGCCGAGGAGCTTCGCCGGGTCGGCGGTTTCGTCGCCGCGGTCCGCGCGCGCCATCCCGACCTGGTGATCAGCGTCGACACCTGGCGGGCGACGGTCGGCCGAGTGGTCGCCGGGGAGGGCGCCGACCTGCTCAACGATGCCTGGGGCGGGGTGGATCCGCAGCTCGCCGAGGTCGCCGCCGAGTTCGGCACCGGCCTGGTCTGCACCCACGCCGGGCACCTGCCGCCCCGGACGCGGCCGCACCGGATGACCTACGACGACGTCGTCGCCGACATCGTCACCACCACCGTGGGGCTCGCCGAACGCGCCGTGGCGCTGGGGGTGCGCGCCGACGCGGTGCTCATCGACCCGGGTCACGACTTCGGCAAGAACAGCCGGCACTCGCTGGAGGCCACCCGGCGGCTGCCGGAGCTGGCGGCCACCGGGTGGCCGGTGCTGGTCGCCATGTCGAACAAGGACTTCGTCGGGGAGGCCCTGGACACCGGGGTCGACGAACGCCTGGAAGGAACCCTCGCCGCGACAGCGATCAGCGCCTGGCTCGGCGCTCGGGTCTTCCGCGCCCACCAGGTCGTCGCGACGCTGCGCACGCTGCGGATGGCCGCGGCGATCCGCGGGGACGCTGACCTCGCCGTCGCCCGCCGCGGCGTCGTCTGACCCCCGCCTCGCCCCGACTCGCCCCGACTCCCCACCGGCCCCAGACCCAGCCCCAGCCCCCGGCGCTTCCTCACTTCCTTGCCTTTCAGGAGGGGCGAAACGGACACGAAACCCTCCCAAAGGGCAAGGAAACTCCGCGGGCCGGCTGGGCGGCCTGACGACGCGAGGAAGGGACGCCGCGGCTGTCAGTCGCCTTCGATGATCTCCCGGTCGGTCGGCTGCAGCGGGGCGACACCGGCGCCCGCGGGCACGGCGCCCGGCGGCACGGCGCCCGATGGCACAGCGTCCGATGGCACAGCGCCCGCCGGCGCGGCGGCCTCCAGCCGGTCGAGGGCCTCGTCCAGGTCGGCGGTCCAGATCAGCGCGTCGCGAGCGGCCGGCCGGACGAACCCACCCTCGACGAGCTCGTCGACGAGCTGCCGCAGGTGACCGAAGACCCCGCCGGGATCGAGGACGACCACGGGCTTGGTGTGCAGGCTCAGCACCCGGGCCACCCAGATCTCCAGCAGCTCCTCCAACGTGCCCAGCCCGCCGGGCAGCGCGAGGAAGCCGTCGGCGCGGGCGTCCATCAGCGCCTTGCGCTCGCGCATCGTGTCCGTGACGATCAGTTCGTCCGCGTCGGTGTCGCTGACCTCCAGCGCCACCAGCGCGCGTGGGATCACCCCGATGGTGCGAGCGCCGCCGGCCCGCGCCGCCCGGGCCACCGCCCCCATGCACGACACCGAGCCGCCGCCGGATACCAGGGTGTGGCCGCGCCGGGCGAGCTCCGCCCCGGTCCGGGCCGCCAGCTCCACGTGGGCGGCGTCGATCGCGGCCGAGGACGCGCAGTAGACGCAGATGTTCACGGTTCGGGCACCTCCGGACGGGGCGACTCGGCGTGCCCGGCCGTCCCCTGCACGATGATGCGCACCGCCTCGTCGACGTCGTCGGTTATCGCCAGGATGTTCAGGTCTGGTTCCTTGATCAGACCGGCCGGCAGGACGGTGGAACGCAGCCACTCCACCAGACCGGACCAGTACTGCGACCCGATGAGGACCACCGGGAACCGGGTGACCTTGCCGGTCTGGACGAGGGTGAGCGCCTCGAAGAGCTCGTCGAGCGTGCCGACCCCGCCGGGCAGAATCACGAACGCCTCGGCGTACTTGACGAACATCGTCTTGCGCACGAAGAAGTACCGGAAGCTGACGCCCAGGTCGACCCAGTCGTTGAGCCGCTGCTCGAACGGCAGTTCGATGCCGAGCCCGACCGACAGCCCACCTGCCTCCTGGGCACCGCGGTTGACCGCCTCCATCACCCCCGGCCCCCCGCCGGTGATCACGGCGAAGCCGGCCTCGGCGAGCGCGGCGCCGAGGCGGCGCCCCTGGGCGTAGATCGGGTCGTCCGCGGCGATGCGCGCCGAGCCGAAGACCGTCACGGCCCGCGGCAGCTCCGCGAGCAGCCCGAAGCCCTCGACGAACTCGCTCTGGATGCGCATGACCCGCCACGGGTCGCCGTGGACGAAGCCCGACGGGCTGCGGGTGTCGAGCAGCCGCTGGTCGGTCGTGGAGCGTTCGACCTGCCCGCGGCGGGCGACGACCGCGCCGCGGATCTGCTCCGGCGGCGGATGGCGGCGCTCCCGACCCGACGGGACGGCCGAACTGGCACCGACCCGCGGGCCTGCGGGCGTGGCGTCGGTCCGCGGTGTCGTGGCGGTCGTCTCCTCCTCTGGCGGGGGCGGGGGCGCGGCCGTCTGATCCGAATTTGAGGGCGGCATCACCACGGCACCATAGGACACGGCTCGAACATCGCCAGATGACATGGCCCACATTCGCGGGTCCGAGGCGGCGCTCCCCCGCCCGGGCGGGCGCGTGGGGTCAGGGCCGCGGGACCAGGATGCGGGGATCAGGGCGCGGGGATCAGGGCGCGGGGATCAGGACGCGGAGACCAGCCGCGGGGATCAGGGCGCGGGGTGGACGGTGAGATCGGCCACCGACCACCAGTGGTCGCTCACGGCAACGGTCAGTTGCACCCGGACGTAGCGGGCGGCGACCGCCGGGAAGGCGACGGCGGCCCGCGGACCATCGTCGCCGCGGGTCACGACCGTCCGCCAGGTGGTCCCGTCGAGGGAGACGCGCACCGCGTACCCCCGCGGCTCGTCGCCGACGCTGGGGCCGGTGTCGATGTCCACGCCGCTGACCTGCGTCGGGGCGCGCAGGTCGGCCTGCAGCCACATTCCCGGTTCCTGCGGGTAGCCGCTGGTCCAGCGGGTGCCGGGCAGACCGTCGGCGGCGAGGGCGGGCGCGGTGTCGGTGCAGCAGGCACTCACCGCGACCGTCGAGGCCGACATGCGGGGTCCCGGCGCGGCGGCGGCAGTGGCGCGCAGGCGGCGAACGACCGGCGTGATGGCGGCGTACCAGGCGTCGCCGAGCGCGTTGTAGCCGGCCTGATCGGGATGTAGCCCGTCGACGTAGTGGTCGGCACCGACCACCGAGGACAGGTCCACGGCCGAGACGTTCGCGCCGACGGCCCGGCTGGCGGCGACGACGCCGGGGATCGCCGCGTTGAAGGCTGCCCAGGTGGCGTCGTGGCCGTTGAGCATCGGGACGAGGGTGGACACCAGCACGGTGACGCCGGGGCGGGCGGCGAGGATCGTGCGCAGCAGCGCGTCGAGCCGGGCGGTGGCCTGCTCGGCGCTGGCCCCCTCGTTGATGTCGTTCGTGCCGGCCATGAGCAGGACGACGTCGGGCCGGGCCGAGCCGACCCAGGCGGCGGCCTGGCGTTGCAGCGCGTCGAGTCGCCAGCCGGGATGGCCTTCCTCCCGCTGGTCGCCCAGATCGGGTGGGCCACCGCGCTGGGAGCCCACGAACACGACCGGCTCGCCGTCGTTCTGCACCAGCCGGTGCCACAGTTGGGTTCGCCAGCCGCCGCTGGTCACGAAACCGTCGACGAGCGAGTCCCCCAGCGGCATCACCCGGATGCGGTTCTGCGCGCCGTCGAACTCACCACCGGGACCGGGATGCCCGGAGCCGGGGAGCGATCCCGAGGCAGGGAGCGATTCGGCAGCGAGGGGCGAGGCCGCGGCGAGGGTGGGCGAGGACGTGGCCGCGAGGCGGCGGCCCGGCCAGGTGAACGAGGCCATGGCGCCGGCCGGGACCCGCGCGGTGAACGACACCCGGCCGTCGTCGACGGTGACCGCCGCCGGCGCCGCCCCCGGGTTGTAGGCGACCAGTGCGCGCGAGCCGTCCGGGTTCACGAAGGCGACGTTCTCCAGCCCGCCGGCGCCGGGCGAGGACGTGTCCACCCGGACCGCACCGGGCTCGGCGACCTTGGCGAGTTGCCCGAGCGCGTAGTACTCGGGGCTGTACGCCACGTTTCCGGTGCGCCCGTCGATCGTGACCAGGCCGCGACAGCTCGGGCAGCCGCCGAGCTTGGGCCCGCCGGTCTCGTCGAGGGCCACGTTCCAGTAGGCGACGGTCGCGGCGCCGTTGCGCGTCGCGCCGATGACCATGTTCTGCGCACTCCAGCGCAGGCTGTCGCCGAAGCCCTTCGACCAGGATCCGCTGGAGCACTCGGTGACGTACTGGGCGAGGTTCGGCGCCTGGCCGCGCAGCACCGCCTGGGCGGAGGGGTCCCCGCCGTAGCAGTGGGAGGCGACCCCGGCGATCCACGGCGCCGCCGCGGGGTCGCTGAGCACCTGCAGGGCGTAGGAGCCGAAGTCCCAGTTCTGATCGGAGACCGCTATCCGGGTGCTCAGCCCGGCCGCGCGCAGCGCCGGACCGAGCGCGGCGATCACCGCCGCCTCCTGCTGCGCCGTCATCGGCATGGCCGGATGGTTGCCGGGCGGCGCCAGCGGTTCGTTCAGCGGCGAGATCAGGTCGATCGGCACGCCGGAGTCGGCGTAGGCACGGGCGTAGGCGGCCAGGTAGGCGGCGAAGGCGGCGGTGTACTCGGGCCGCAGGGGGCCGCCGGAGGACCCGGACAGCGTGCCGCCGGTGCGCATCCAGGCCGGTGCGGTCCAGGGCGTCGCCATCACCCGCAGGTCCGGGTTGAGCTCGCGAGCCCGGCGCAGCAGCGGCAGCAGGTGCTGCTCGTCCCGGGCGACGCTGAACTGCCGCAGCCGTGGGTCACTGCGGCCCGCGGGAACGTCGTCGTAGGTGACCGCGGCGCGGGAGAAGTCGCTGGCGCCGATCGGCTGGCGCAGGAAGCTCAGCCCGGCGCCGGCGTCCCGGTCGAACAGCGCACGCATCAACCTGCCGCGGGCGCGCGCCGACAGCCTGGTGTCGATCAGGTAGGCGGAGGAGTCGGTCAGGGCGGCACCGATTCCCGTCAGGACCTGGAAGCGCCGGTCCGGCTCGACCCGCAGGACGTCCCGCGCCGCCGCTGGACCGGTCGACGGGAACAGCCGCACGTCCGGCTGGCGGTCCAGGTGCTGCGTGCCGTCCGCGCTGGTCAGCCACGCCGAGGCGGCCGGGGGCGGGCCCCGCGCCCCCACCGCGCCGCGGCTCGCCACCGCCCCCACCGCGGCCACCGGCAGGCCGAGCCGGGCCAGGGTCACCGCCTGGTTGAGCGCCTTTCCACCGGGCACGGTCCGCATCGCCTCGGCCCGCACGTCCTCGCCCCACCCCGGCAACCGCGGCGTCCTGACGAGGCAGTCGAGCACGAACGCGCCGGCGACGAGAAACCGCGGCGCCCCGGCCACTCGCGGGAGGGCCCCTCGCCGATGTCCCCGAACCGCCTGCTCTCCCGCCACCTGCCCCCGTCCGCGGTCAGCCGCTCAAGCCGAGCGCCCACAGTAGATCCGCGGTGAACGAGTGCTCAGAATGGGCTGATACTCGCGACGGGGGCTCTGGATCGCCCTACACCCGGACGGTCTCATCGGGGCTGCTGGGGCCGGCCTCCTGGTCCGCAACGCCATGGGGATCCCGGTCCGGCCCAGCGCCGGTTACCGCCACCAGGTGATCCGCCCGGTGGGCCCGCCCCTCTCGACCAGGCGACCGGCGGTGCCGCGGCGACCGTCGGTAGCGCAGGAGCAGACCCGCGCTGAGTGCGAGCGCGGCGGCCAAGGACGCGCACAGCGCCAGGAGCCAGCCAGGCAGGCCGGCCCCGCCACGACTGCCCCCGCCCGCGGAGCCCGCGGCACCGCCGCCGGCGGGCAACCGGTCCGAATCGGCCGCGCAGACGATCGGCCTGCTGTCGGCGTGCGCGGCCACGCAGACGACCGCGGCGAGGCGGAGCAGGCCGGGCGGTGGCTTCGTCACCTCCGCCCGAACGCCGAACACGGTATCCCGACCGGAGCGCAGGCCGGTCCGCCAGGTGACCGTGCCGTCCCTGAACACCCCGCCCCGATCAGCCGAGCCGAACCGGGCGCCGGCGGGGAGAGTCTGGGTGACCAGAAGATCGGTCGCATCGGCCGTGCCGATGTTACGGATCCTGATCGTGTAGGCGAGACGGTCGCCCGCATCGACATCGGTGTGACCATCGTCGATCGCGATCGAGAGATCGGCGGGCGCCTCGTCCCTGTGCTCCGGCGACGGCGCCTCGTCGGCGAGGGCGCCGGGCGGGGCCGCGAACGTACCGGCCACGACGAGGGGGCTGCCGAGCAGGGCGGCGGCCAGCAGAAGCCGCCCGCGCACGCGCCCGAAACGGAAGATGCTCATCTCATCTCTTTCCGGTCTCGTCTCATTCCGGATATCAGGTCGCCGCCATCGCACATGGACTCGCCGCTATCCCTCATTGACTCGCCGCTATGTAGTCGAGCGTGGTGGAGTACGTGTCGGAGGCAACGAAGGGAACATCGATCGCATAGTCGTTGCTGACCGCGTCCCCGCCCGGGGCCGACGGTTGTCCCTGGGAGCGGACCGGGACCGCCGCCGTGTCCGACAACGGTTGGAAGGCCGACGTCCCGGACTCCCGGACCAGCAGGGAGCTCACCGGAATGGAATCGCCGTTGCCGGCCGTTTGCCCCGTCAGGGTCGGCGACGTCGCCTGGACCGCCACCGTGTATCCGTCCGTGCTGTTCGTGGTGACGGTCATGGTCACCGCCCCGTTCTGAACGACGGAACTGTTCGGCTCGCCGGTGAGGGTGAAGGCGGGGGTGAGATCGGTCAGGGCCAGGCTCTGGGCGGTGATGGCCGTCGCGATCGTGCAGGCCGGTTCCGTGCCGGTGCCGGTGCAGGTGCTGCCGGCCGCCGTGGACGCGACCCGGTTCACCAGGTCCGCGCCCGCGGTCGCGGCATCGTCGACCGTCACCGAGTAGGTGATGGTCACCCCGGCGCCGACCGCGAGATTCCCGGTCCAGGTGAGCGTGGGCGCGGTGTAGGCGACCGTGCCGTTGGTGGCCGTGGCGTCGGCGTTGTACATCGCGTTGTTCACGACCGACGCCAGGCTGTCGGTGATGGTCGCGCCGGTGTAGGCGGCCTGCCCGTTGTTCGTCGCGGTGATCGTGTACTGGACGGTCGAGCCGACGACGGCCGCCGTCTGGTCGGCGGTCTTGATGATCGTCAGGGCCGGCACCAGGACCGCGGTGGTCGTCGTGCAGGCGGCGTCGGCACTGCCGGTCAGGCAGGTGGACCCGGCGGTGGTCGAGGCGACCGCGTTGATCGCGACGTGGTCGCCGTTGGCCGGCAGGGCCGTGGTCACCGAATAGGTGATGGTCGCCGTCGCCCCGGGGGCGAGGTTTCCGGTCCAGGTCAGGTCGGGCGAGGTGAACGCGACGGTGCCCGTGCTGGCCGCGGCGTCGCCGTTGTAGGCCGCGTCGTCGAGCACGTCGGCGAGATCATCAGTGAACGAGGCGCCCGCGTAGGGGGTCTGCCCGGTGTTCGCCACGGTGACCGTGTAGCTGATCGCGCTGCCCGCGACGACGGTCGCGTTACCGGTGCCGGTCGCGGCGGCCTTGGTGATCGTGAGGGCTGGGATGAGCACGGGAACCACGACCCGACAGCCGGCGCCGCCGCTGCCTGCGGTCGGGCAGGTGCTCCCGATCGCGGGCGAGGTCACGGTGTTGATCAACACTCGGTCGCCGAGGTCAGGGTTGTTGACCGTGACCGAATAGCTGATCGTCACGCTCGCGCCGATCGCCAGGTCACCCGTCCAGGTCACCGTCGGTGCCGCGTACGTCACCGTTCCACTCGTGGCACTCGCGTCGGCGTTGTAGACCGCGTCGGCGAGCAGGCCGGTGAGGTTGTCGCTCACCGAGGCGCCCTGGTAGGCGGACTCCCCGTCGTTCGTCACGGTGATCGTGTAGGTGACGGTGCCACCTGGAGTCGTGGTCGTCGCGTCCGCCGTCTTCACGATGCCGAGTCCCGGGGTGAGGATTAGGACCGACGCCGAACAGCTTGGATTCGAATTTCCGAGCGGACAGTTGCTCCCGGCAACGTCAGACGACACGGAAGCAGTCATCGCCTTGTCCCCCAGATCGGGATTGTTCACCGTCAGCGACGCGGTGATCGTCGCGGACTGCCCGGGCGCTAGGTCTCCGGTCCAGACCAGTTGCCCATTGGGAATGTCCAGATGAATGGCCCCCGAGGTGACGGTCGCGTCGCCGTTGTAGGTTGCGTCATCCGTCCCGCCGGTGAGGCCGGCGTTCACCACGGCATTCGTGTAGGAGGTGCGACCGGAGTTGGTGATGGTCGCCGTGAAAAAGATGATCTCGCCCGGGATCGCCGTCGACACGTTCGTCGCGGCCATCATGGTGAGTTCAGCGACCAGCACCGAGGCGGAGCACCGCGAGTCCGTGCTCCCGGTGGCGCAGTTGTTGCCCGCCACCGTGGAGCTGACGGAGTTGGCGAGTTCGGCATCGCCGGTATCCGGATTCAGCACGGTGACCGAATAGGTGATCGTGGCCGAGCTGCCCGGGTTCAGGTTTCCGGTCCAGGTGAGCGTCGGGCTGGCGAAACCGACGGTGCCCACGGTCGCGGCCGCGTCGTTGTTGTAGGTGGCGTCGTCGAGCACCCCGGTCAGCGCGTCGCTGACCACGGCACCCGAGTAGGGAACCTGCCCCGAGTTCGTCACCGCGATGGTGAAGGTGACCGTGCCGCCGGGCACCGTCGTCGCCGCGCTGGCCGACTTCGCGATCGTCAGCGCCGGGCTGAGGACGACCACGTTGTGGGTGCAGCCCGCGCTCCCGCTGGCCGGCAGGCAGGAACTGCCCACGTCGGTCGAGGCCAGGACATTGACAAGGATCTTGTCACCCGGATCGGGGTTGCGCACGGTCATCGAGAAGGTCACGGTCACAACGTCATTGACACCGAGATCACCGGACCAGGTGATCGTCTGGGCGGCGAAGGTGGCCGTCCCGGCCGAGGCGGTGACGTTCCCGTTGTAGACGGCGTCGTCCAGGGCGCCGCCGAGGTCGTTCGTGACGGTCGCCGCGGTGTAGGGCGTTTCACCACTGTTGGTGATGGTGACGGTGTAGGCCACGACACCGCCCGGAACCGTCACGGTGACATTCGCGGAGGTTGTCATCGTCAACCCGGGAGTCAACACCGGCACACTTACGAAACAGGCCGGATCGGTGCTGCCGGTCGGGCAGTTGCTGCCCGGTGCGTTTGAGACGCTAACAGTTTTCAGAACCTTGTCGCCGGTATCCGGGTCATTGACCTGAGCACTTCCGGTGATGGTCACGGTTCCACCGACCGGAATGCTGCCGTTCCACACCAACCCGTTCCCACTGAGGGCGAATGTTCCCGAACTCGCAGTCTGGCCGCCATAGGCTACGGCGTCGTCCACGACATCGTCGCCGATCCCCTCGAGCGTGATCCCGACGTAGGGAGTCTGTCCCGTATTGACGAGTGTGGCGGTGAAGGTGACTATCCCGCCGGGGGTCGTCGAGGTCACATTCGCGGTCTGGGTGATCGTCAGAGCGCTGACGGTGACCGTGGCCGTGCACCGCGGGTCGGTGCTCGCGGCCGGACAGTTGCCTCCCAAGGACGGCGACACCACACTGTCGACCAGAATGTCGTTCCCCGTACCCGGGCCGGTCACCCCGACGGAATAGGTGATGGTGACCGCCCCGGAGGCGGGAACGTCGCCGGTCCAGGACAGCACCGGCGCGGCGTAGCTCACAACGCCGGCAGACGCGGCCGCGTTGGCGTTGTAGGTGGCGTCGGTGAGGACGTCGGTCAGGTTATCGGTGAACGTCGCCCCCAGGTACGGCGTGGCCCCGGCGTTCGCGACCGTGATCGTGTAAAGCACCGTCCCGCCCGCGGCCACCGAGGGCGCCGCCGAGGTCTTCGTGAACGTCAGGAGCGCCGACGGCACAATCATCACCACGACGGTGCACCGCGGGTCCGAGCCACCCGACGGGCAGTTGGAACCCGGTGTCGTCGAGACCGCCGTACTCGTCAACGACTGATCGCCCGGGTCCGGATTCTTCACCGTCACGCTGTAGGTGATCGTCGCCACCGCGGTCGGGTTGAGACTGCCGGTCCACGTCAGGGTCGGGGTGCTGAAGGACACCGTGCCCGTCGACGCCGTGGCGTCGTTGTTGTAGACCGCGTCGTCGAGGACGCTGACCAGCGAGGTGCTGATGGTGGCCGCCGGGTAGACCGTCTGGCCGGTGTTCGCCACCGTGACCGTGTAAGTGATGGTCTGGCCCGGCACCGCGGTGCTGCTGCTGGCCGTCCGGATGATCGTCAGTGCCGGGGTGAGGACGGCGACGGTCGAGGAGCAGGCCGGATTTCCGCTGGCCGGCAGGCAGTTACTCCCGACAGCATCCGAACTGACAGTGCTGGCAATTATCTTGTCGCCCGGATCGGGATTGAGCACGGTCGCGGAGAAGGTAATGGTGACGACCGCGCCCACGGCCACGTCTCCGGTCCAGGAGATCGTCGGTGCCGTGTAGGTCGCCGCGCCCGAGGAGGCCGACACATCACCGTTGTAGACAGCGTCGTCGAGCAGACCGGCCAGGGCGTTGGCCACTGTGACACCGGTGTAGGGGGTCTGGCCGCTGTTCGTCACGGTCACCGTGTAGTCGACGGTGTCTCCCGGCTGCACGGCCCCGGCATTCGCCGATGTCGTGATGGTCAGGTCGGGAACGACCACGTTCACCGTGGCCGTGCACCGCGGATCGCTGCCACCCGACGGGCAGTTGTTCCCGGAAGCCGCAGATACCAACACCCCAGTGATGATCTTATTGCCGGTGTCGGGATTTCTGACCGTCAGCGTGCCGGTGACGGTCACGACTCCCCCTACCGGGATGTCACCAAACCAGGTGATCCCCCCGGCCCCGAGTTCCAGCGTGCCGGAAGATGCCGTCTGGTCACCGGTGGGGATGGCATCGTCGACGGTCCCGGCGGTGGAGCTGGTGACGGTGATCCCGGTGTAGGGCGTGCTACCGGTGTTCGTGAAGGTCGCGGTCAGCCGAATCGACTGGCCCGGCGTCGCCGCCGCCACGTCGTAACTCTGCGCAAGAATCAGCTGGGACACCGGCACCGACGTCGTGCAACGCGAGTCCGTTCCACCCGTCGGGCAGTTGTTCCCGAGGGTGGACGACGCGATCGTGTTGGTCAGGATGGCGTCGCCGGTGACGGGATTGCCTGTGGTGACCGAGTAGACGATCGTCGCCGACGCGCCGGGCGTCAGGTTGCCCGTCCAGGACAGCGTCGGCGCGGAGTAGCTCGCGGTGCCCGCCGAGGCGGTGACGTCGGCGTTGTAGGTCGCGTCGTCGAGCAGGCCGGTCAACGAGTCGGCGAACGTCGCCCCGGTGTACGGGGTCGGCCCGGTGTTCGACACCGTCACCGTGTAGGTGACCACCCCGCCGGGGGTGGTCGTCGCCGAGCTGGCCGTCTTCGTGATCGTCAGGTCCGGCACCAGCACCTGTACCACCGCCGTGCAGGCCGGGTCGCTGCCGCCGACCGGGCAGTTGCTACCGATCGCCGGCGAGGTGACGGCGTTGATCAGAAGCTTGTCGCCGGGATCCGGGTCGAGCACGGTGACGGTGTAGGTGATGGTCGCACTCGCCCCGGCGGCGAGGCTCCCGGTCCAGGTGAGGTTGGGTGCGGAGTACGCGACCGTGCCGGTGGACGCGGTGGCGTCGGCGTTGTAGGTCGCGTCGGAGAGCACCCCGGCCAGCGAGCTGGTGACCGTGGTGCCGGTGTAGGCGGTCTCCCCCGTGTTCGCCAGCGACACGGTGTAGGTGATGGTGCCGCCGGGCGTCATGGTGGAGACGTCCGCGGTGTTCGTGATGGACAGGCCCGGCGTCAGCACCGGCACCGTCGACGTACAGGCGGGTAGCGCGTTGCCGACCGGGCAGGTGCTGCCCTGCGTCGCCGAGCTGATGGTGGCCGCCAGGACCTTGTTACCCGTGTCGGGATTGTTGACGGTGAGCGAGGAGGTCACGACCACCGAGGCACCCGGCGCGAGACTGCCCGCCCAGACCAGGTCGCCGCCGACGTTCTCGATCGTCCCCGTCGTGGTGGCGCCGTCCAGGTTGTAGGTCGCGTCGTCCAGCAGGTTGCCGAGCGGCACGGTGAAGGTCGCGTTGGGGAAGGTGGTCTGGCCGTCGTTCACCGCCGTGTAGGTGAATCCCACCACCTGGCCCGGTTCGGTCGTGGTCACGGTGCTCGCGGAGGTGATCGTCAGGACCGAGACGGTCACCGTGGTCGAGCATCGCGGGTCCGTTCCCCCGACCGGACAGGTCGTCCCCACCGTCGAGGAGGTCACTTCGTTGGACAGGATCTTGTTGCCCGTGTCGGGGTCGTTCACCGTGACCGAGTAGGTGACGGTCACCGCCGCCCCGGCGGCGAGGTTCCCGGTCCAGGTGAGGTTCGGGCTGGTGAAGGTGACCGCGCCGGTCGTGGCGGTCGCGTCCGCGTTGTAGACCGCGTCGTCGAGCACCCCGGCCAGGGCGTCGGTGAAGGTCACGCCCGAGAATGCCGCCGCACCCGTGTTGGTGGCGGTGACGGCGTAGGTCACGACGCCGCCGGGCGCGGCCGAGGTCGCGTCCGAGGACTTCACGATCACGATGGGTCCGACGCCGACCGTGAAGGTGACCGCCTGGGTGGCGGTCACCCCGAACGCGTCACTCACCTGGACCGTGAACGGGGTGCTGCCGGCCGTGGTCGGCGTCCCGGCCAGAACCCCGGTCGACGCGTTCAGGGTGAGCCCCGGCGGCAGGCTGCCCGCGCTGACCGACCAGACGAACGGGGCGGTCCCGCCGGTGACCACGAGGGTGTCGCTGTAGCCCACACCCACCTGCCCGGCCGGGGGGGCCGGGAACGCCAGGGTCGGCAGCGGCGCGATCACCAGGCTGACGGTCTTCGTCACCGCCTGGCTGAAGGCGTCCACGACCCGGACGGTGAACGACGCGGTGCCGGCCGCGGTCGGGGTACCCGACAGCAGGCCCGTCGAGGAGTTCAGGGTGACCCCCGCCGGCAGCGCACCCGCGCTGACCGACCAGACGAACGGGCTCGTCCCACCCGAAACGGTCAGTTGACTGCTGTAGGTCACCCCGACCTCACCCGCGGGCGGTGGCGGGAAGGGGAGCGTCGGGGCCGACGCGATCGAGATCGTCAGGCTCTGCGTCGCGGCCTGCCCGCTGGCGTCCGCCACCCGGACGGTGAACGGAAAGCTGCCGGCCGTGGTCGGCGTGCCCGAGAGCAGACCCGTGGCGGCGTTGAGGATGAGGCCCGGCGGCAGGCTGCCGCTGCTGATCGACCACGCGTACGGGGCGGTTCCGCCGGAGACGGTGAACTGGTCAGTGTAGGCCGCCCCGACCTCGCCCAGCGGCGGCGGCGGCAGGGCCAGGCTCGGCGAGGCGTTGATCGTCACCGCTGACGAGGCGGCCGACTGCGGGCCGGTCCCGGCCGCGTTGATCGCCGCGACCCGGAAGGTGTAGGTCGTCCCACCGGTCAGGCCGGTGATGCTCTGCGTCGTCGCCGTGCTCGCAAAGGTCTGCGCCGTCTGCGCGACCCCGCCGATGTAGGGGGTGACGACGTACCCGGTGATGGCGCTGCCGTTGCTGGCCGGCGCGGTCCAGGACAAGTTCGCCGACGTGCTCCCCGCGCTGACCGCCGTGATCGTCGGCGCGGCCGGCAGGGCGTACGGCACCACGGCCGCCGAGGCGGGGCTCGCCGCCCCCGTGCCGACCGCGTTCACGGCCGCGACCGTGAACGTGTACGAGGCGGCGGCGGTGAGGCCGGTGAGCGTGCGGGTCGTCGTCGAGGCGTCGAAGGACACCGGCGTCTGCGCCACCCCGTTACGGATCGGGGTGACGACGTAGCCGGTGATGGTGCTGCCGTTGCTCGCCGGGGCGACCCAGGTGACCGTGGCGCTGGTGATGCCCGCCGTGGCGGTCGGCGCCACGGGCGTCGCGGGTGCGCTCGTGTAGACGTACGACGTCACCCCCGCCACCCCGACCGTGACCACGGTGACCCCCACCGACGCCGCACTGGCCCGGGCGGGCATCGACGAGATCGCCAGCGAGCCGTTCGCGTTGACGGTGAAGCACCCGGCGGCGGGCCCCGACTGGCACGGCAGCAGCACCACCGGGGTACCCGCCTGCTGCTGGGCGGTCGTCCCGATCTCGATCGCCGTCGCGCCGGTGATGTTGGTCCCGGTCACCGTGGCCGCACCGCCGCCGGAGATCGTCCCCGAGGTCGGGGAGATCGCGATCCCGGTGGGTGTCGCCGCGATCGTTCCCGCGGTCGCCGTGGCGGCGAAGCCCGGGTTCGCGTCGGTCGCCGAGGCCGTGGTGGTCGTCGCCGATCGGACGAACGCCGGCGTGACGCTCGCACCGGTGACGATCGCCACCACGGTGATCGGGGTCAGACTGGTGCCGTTGGTGAAGGGTCCGTTGCTGTTGGTACAGGTGATCGTCTGCCCGCTCGGGGCCTGGCAGACCCAGCCGGAGCCGAACGCGCCCACCGGAACCACGCCCGCCGGCATCGTCTGCGTCACCGCGATGGGCAGGGACTCGTCCGCCCCGGCGCTGACCCCGGCGGTCACGCTGTAGGTCACCGGATCACCCGGCGCCAGGGTGGTCTGGGTGAAACTGGTCGCGGCGACGTTGAGCTGCGGAACCGGGTTGAAGGTCACCACCCTGGTGTTGTCGATCTCGTGGAAGTCGGTCGAGCCGCCGGTGGAACCCACCCAGCCAAAGGCCAACTGCCGGGGGATGCCGGCCGACGTCGTCCAGCTCGACGACGGGTACAGCCCGGCCGGCACGGTGGGCAGCGAGCCGGTCAGGGTCCGCGACGTCCCACCCACCGGCGTGAAGACGACCTTGTAGGTGCCGGGGGTCGCCGAGACACCCGAGTCCGTGACGATGGTCTGCGCGGTGGGGTTGACCACCACCTCGACGGGCACCACCGAGGCCGCGCGGGTGACGGCGTGCAACGGCACCACCGGCGAGGATGTTGTCGTCGCCGTGCTGTTCACCGCGCAGTATCCGACTGTTCCCGCGCCGGGGCCGCGTACGACGACCTGCCCCTTGACCTGCGCGCCGGTGGTGGAGATGTACGCCGGATTGGTGCAGCCCGAGCCCTGGTACGTGGTGTTGCTGAAGTTGCCGAAGACGTCCAGGCCGATTCCCATGTAGGCGGTGCTCAGCCCGCTGAGGCCGGCCGAGAGCCAGGCCGAGTAGCCGAGACCGCCGCCGAGCTGGCCCATCCGCGCCGGCGCCGTCGGAGCGGCCGGATCGACCGCCGCCAGCACGAACGCGATGCCGTCGGCGCTGCTACCGCCGTATTGATACGAGTTGAAGGTGACGTCCAGTCCCTGCGAGGTCGGCACGCTGGTCGCGCCGAAGACCCCGCCCTGCAGGCTGGTCGCGTTGGCGGTCAGGCGTAGTTTCCCGGCGCCCTGGGCGTCGTTGCTGGAGGTACAGCTTCGCAGCACCCCGGTGTTCGAGTTGCCGCTCGCGGTCAGACACGCCTGGTTGCCGCCGGTGGCGCTGACCGGCGGCAACGGCAGCGCGACCGAGCCGAGCCCGTCCGGTGTGTTGTTGTGGAACGGCTGATTGAACAGAAGGGTACCGGCGGCGTAGGCGACGGTCGGCAGGAGAGCCGAAATCGAGCCGGACAGAAAAAGGCTCACCAGGCCGATGACCAGCGCCTTGAATGCACGCCCACCGCGGATCGTCGCGATCTTCCGCGGAGATCTCCGTCTCGTTCCTCTCACACCGCTCATTACGCAGAGTTTATATTTGATCACTTAAAGCAACAAGCGTCGGCGGACTAGGAATCGGGCGTGTCGTCCCGGGTCTCGGATTCCGGGTTCAGGAGGTCCCGAGCGAGGTCGGTGCTTCCGCTGTCGGTGGTCTCACCGGCCTGACGCGGCTCGACAAAATCCTCCCGTCGCCGCAGGGCACGGGCCTCCGCCAGAATTCGGGCCCGGTAGCGCCGGCGTATGAACACACCGAGCAGGAGGATGACGACGACAGCGGCGACAAGTAGCGCGGCCTGGCCGACCGGAAAGAGCACGACTCTGGCACGCGCGCTACTGACGGTGCCTTTCGAGCCAGGAACGGTGACCTCCGCCCGACAGACGCACATGCGTGGCGGATCGTTCCACCGCGCGGTGACCACCCGATTCGCCCCGCGCTGCACGGTAAAGTCGGGAAAGGCCACGTCCCGCCCGTCGACCCGGACGTTAAGATGTCCTTTTCCGCGAAAGTCGCGGTGCACTGTGCCGGTGTTCCGTAGCGTCGCGGTGAAGTCGATCGGTCCGCCCGTCGCGAAGCCCGAGGTTCGCAGCGAGGTGACCCGGACCGTGTCGTCCACCGGGCCCGGCACCGTGATGTAGAGCGGAGCACCGATCCCGCGGTTCAGCCGGATCGTCTTTCCGTCCTTGAGCGCGGGCACCATGAACAGCATCGCGACATGGTGATCGCCCGGCTCCGGATGCGGCGGAACGGCGATTCGCACGGCGACCACCTGGCGGGTGCCCGGCTCCAGGTGGAACGCCGCCGGACTGACCGTTATCCAGTTCATCGCCGACTGCGGGCCCTCGTCGCGTTTGAACTGAAGGGTCCCGTCCCGGCCAGCCGTGAAGGCCGCCCTGTTGACCACGATGTCGAGCGGCAGGCGACCGCGATTACTCACCGCGAAGTGCTGATCCTTCGCGAGCTGCTCCTGCGGAATCACCAGTCTCGTCGGACTGACACTCAGTCCGAAGTCCGCTTTGGGGGGAGAAGGTGCGGGGGTCGACGCAGTCGCAGTGGACACCGGGCCAACCAGTGCTACCGTCAATGCGAGACACGTGGTCACCGCAATTACCCAACCGCCCAGCCGAAGCCGGTTGGTCATCGTCGACCCACCGCCATGTTCTTCTCTCCCCTTATGGGCATCCGGGACCCGATGCCGCCCGAAGTCAGCTATGTCCCACAGCCGTTTCCGGCTGCCTCGGAGGAATTACTACAGGGTGGTGGCGACGTAGTCGAGGACCGCAGAGTAGGTGTCTGGGGTCACGAACGGAATGGTGATCTGATAGTCGTTTGTGAAGGTGTCACCCGCCTCGGCGGAGGGCGTGGCCTGGGTGTGTACCGGCACTGGCGTTCCGAAGGTCAACGGGGTGTAAACGGTGGTTCCCCCCTCGCGGACCTGAAGGTCGCCGATCGGAATCGTGTCGGTGTTGCCCGGTGTCGTCGGATTCAGGGTCGGCGTCTCCGGCGCGACCGTCACCGTGTAGCCCTCGTTGTTGTTGGTCGTCACCGTGAACGTGACGGGCGGCGCCGTGGTCGACACGGTCTCGCCCGGGTTGCCGGTCAGGGTGAACGACGGCACGAGGCCGGTGAGCGTGATGGACGAACCGACCACGACGTTGGCTATGGTGGTCTGGGTGGACGTCTGGCCAGGAACCGCATTCGCTCCGGTACTCAGTCCACCTATTACGGTCGCCACACCAGCCGTGACGATGAGACCGCGCCTGAGCGCGGTGCGTGATTCACGCACGAGGGACATTCTGGACTCCACTTCCTCGGACTGACTACGCAGAGTGTTTTCATTACTACTCAGCGTGTCAAGAATCGAGGGTCTCGACGAGCGCCTTCCCCGGGCAGGTCCGCTCCGGCCGGCAGGTACGCCA
This sequence comes from Frankia sp. AiPs1, assembly GCF_023716945.1. GTDB lineage: Bacteria > Actinomycetota > Actinomycetes > Frankiales > Frankiaceae > Frankia. Next base: position 19,260 of record NZ_JAMQQF010000061.1, read on the forward strand.
CGACGACCAGGATGATTCCGGCGGGGCGCGGACACCCGGCGACAACGCCGACGATCGGCCCGCGTCCCGTCCCGCTCCCGACGCGCCCGGGGCCGGGCTCGGGGCCCGATGCGCCGGCCGCCTGCCACCGCTGCGGCGCGTCCGACCACCACCAGCACCGGGTGCACGGTCCGTCTCACGCGCCACACCAGAGGCGGCCGGATCGCGACCGCGCCGACCAGGCCACGCCAGACCAGGCCACGCCAGACCAGGCCATAAGGCGAGCCGAAGACGTCGGGTTACGACTCAAACACGCCAACCGGTCGACCGGCCCGGGGGAGCTGCTCGCGTCTCCTACGCTGCCCTCGCGCCGGTGTCCCTCCTTACCTGATCTCCGGCCGACGTAAAGGCAGTGGACCCACAACGAACCGTCGATTTCACCATGCCCACGAGGGCGCTGACGTATGGGTACCACTCGGCCCTGGTCTTTGCGCGAGCGAGGTTGCAGAGGCGGAAAGCGGCCATCTCGGACGGCACGGCGCCGGAACGCAGGAAAAGGACCGTCACCATGAATGTGCGTTGGAGCTGTCGCACCGCTGCCGGGATGAGCGCCGCAGCGCTGACGGTGGCCGCCGGCGCCGCACGACGACAACCATAGGGTCTTCGCCTGGGACCAGCGGGCGCCGGATCGGGATTCGCGGCCGTCGATGGGAAATCCAGGCGTTCCCGTGAAGCCCCCGAACTGAAGTCGAGCGACGGCAGAAGATCATACCGGCAAGCCACCGGGCAGGCATCACCCCGAAGTGAGCGGGCGACGGGAATCGAACCCGCGTTGCAAGCTTGGGAAGCTCGTGTTCTGCCTCTGAACTACGCCCGCGTAGTGCATCCGCATCGTACCGGATGGAGGGGCCGACGCGGCAGGGCGGGGGCGCTGGTCAACCGTCGACACTGCTGCCGGTACTGGAGGCGACCGCGCCGGTGGTGCTCCCGGTGCCGCCGCGACCGCCGGTGTGGCCGCCGACTCCGCCGTGGCCGCCGCCGACTCCGCCGTGGCCGACTCCGCCGTGGCCGCCGCTGACG
>NZ_JAMQQF010000620.1 GCF_023716945.1 Frankia sp. AiPs1
CCACCGGCGGCGATCGCGCCCAGCAGCGGCACCGGCCGGGCGCGTAGTTCGGCGCGCTGCGCCGCCAGATGCAGGTCCACGTCGGGATCGGCCGCGGCAGTGGCAGCCCCGGGCTCCGCCGATGTCCCGAGACCTGCTTCGGTGGGGGCGACGGGACCGGTGGGGGCGACGGGCCGCCCGCGGGTCACGCGCTGGGGTGCGGGCCGCTCGGCCATGGGGTTCCTCCCTGCGTGGGCGCCCGACCGACGGGGCCGGGCGCCGCCGTGTACACGCAGGGACCGTTGGCGGCGCAACTGCCGCGGTTCGGATACGGCGGGCCCCACCGCCGCCGGCAGCCGCCGCAGGGCGGGCACCGTTCGGGAGCGACACTACCGGGCGATGCCCGGGTCGCCTGCCGGCCCGGCCATCCGGTGCCACCCGCCATCCGCCGACCGTTGCACCAGCCGCCCGGCGCGGCGGACGGTGAAGGCGGACGGTGACGGGGGAGGTGAGGTGGGGAGGAAGACGGGCCAGGGCGCGTGGGTGGTTGCGAATAGATGTGGTGGCGATCAGATGTGGTTGCGATCAGGCGGCCTGCGGGCGCCACGTGATCCGGACCCCGCCGAGGCGTCGACCTGGGGACATCCCGGCCGACGCTGCCCGCAGATGCGGGAGGGTGATGACCGTGCGCCCGGCTCCCACCGTCAACAGCCTCCCGCAAGTGCCGACGCAGTCAGGACGGATACCGCGAACACGGTGCTTCGGCACGCGACCTCAGATCACAAGTAGATACGCGCCCCAGCGACGTCGCGGTGGCACCCCGCTCGCCCATCCTGTTTGATCGCGGTCGTACACTGGACGAAAGTGTTCGGTGATCATCGAACACACCGTGGGAGGGCTGCCGGGCCGAGTAAGGGCCCGGGGCCGGCGCCGGCAACGGCGCGGATATGGAGGAGGACCGTCATGGCGGTGTTGTTGGGACAGGTGGGCGTGTGGTCGCCGTCGTTCGCCTGGACCGAACCGGACGCCCTCGCCGCAGCGGCGGCGGAGCTGGACACCCTCGGCTACGGCGCGCTGTGGATCGGCGCCGCACCGGCGGACCTGGCCCTGCCCGAGCAGGTGCTCGCCGCCAGCAGCCGGCTGGCCGTGGCCACCGGAATCGTCAACGTGTGGACGACCGAGCCGGCCCCCCTCGCCGCCGCCTACCATCGCCTCAACACCGCCTACCCGGACCGGTTCCTGCTCGGCCTCGGCATCAGCCACGCCCGGGTCGTCGAGGGCCTCGGCCGCGAGTACACCCGGCCGCTGGCCCACCTCGGGCAGTTCCTCGACGGGCTCGACGGTGCCGACGATCCCGTGCCGGCCCAGGCGCGGGTTCTCGCCGCGCTGCGACCCCGGGCGCTCGAGCTGTCCGCGCGCCGTGCCCGCGGCGCCCATCCCTACCTGGTCACCCCCGAGTACACCGTCGCCGCCCGCGCGGCGCTCGGCGACGGCGTCCTGCTCGCTCCCGACCAGAAGGTCGTGCTGGCCACCGATCCCGGCGCCGCCCGCGAGCTGGCCCGATCGAACCTGGGCTACTACCTCACCATGCCCAACTACGTCGCCAACCTGCAGGCACTGGGCTTCGACGCCGACGACGTCGCCGGGTCGGGCAGCGACCGGCTCGTCGACGCCCTCTACGCCTGGGGCACCCCCGCGCAGGCCGCGCAGCGGGTGCGCGACCATCTCGACGCCGGCGCCGACCACGTCGCCGTGCAGGTCATCTCCGCCGACGTCAACCTGGCCGCCCGCACGGGCCGTCCCACCGTCGAGGAATGGCGCGCCCTGGCCGCCGAACTACTCTGATCCGCGCGGTCAGCCTGGTCCGCGCGGCCTGATCGCGGGCCGGTGGAGCTGGCCCGAGCGGGACGAGCCGGGCCGGCACCGACAAGGCCCGGCGCCCCGGGAGTGGGGCGCCGGGCCTGATGCCGCGGCCAGGTGCAGCGGGTCGATGAACGGCGAGAGCGTGAACGGCGAGAGCGTGAACGGCGGGTTGGTGCGCGGCGGCGGGTCGGCCGGATCGCAGGGGGTCGGCCGGAGCGGCGAGGGTCAGCGGCGCAGCGCGTGGCGGCGTCCACCCACCGCCCGCCAGACCAGCAGCACGACGATGGCGCCGAGGATGGACCCGATGACGCCCGAGGGCTGCAACGCCCCTTCACCGAAGTCCCTGTCGAACAGGACGTAACCGAGGAAACCGCCGACGAACGAGCCGACGACGCCCAGCAGGATCGTGGCGGGGATGCTCATCGGATCGGGTCCGGGCACGAGCAGGCGGGCCACGGCCCCCGCGATGAGACCGAGTACCACCCAGGTGATGAGGGTCCAGAGCACAGCGGGCCTCCGACAGGTCCAGGATCAGCGGCGGGGTTGCCGATGATCGGCGATGAGATCGACCCCGATGTACCCGCCGCCGACGATCCGCCAAACATCACCCACTCGTCGGGCGGACGACACGGCACCCGCGGCGGCAGCGGTGGTGTGACCCCGCGGGCGGCTGGCCAGCGCGGACGGCCGGGGTGGGCGGCCGGATGCCCGGTCCGTCACCGCGGCGGCGCGGCCGGCCGTAGCATGCCCTCGAGGCCGGCGGTGGGTCCGACCCCGTCCAGAGGGATGGTTTTCGTGGGTGACATCGGTACGCCTGAGCTGCTCATCATCGTCGTCGTCGTCGTGGTGCTGTTCGGGGCGAAGAAGCTCCCCGACGCCGCCCGCTCCCTGGGCCGCTCGCTGCGGATCTTCAAGTCCGAGATCAAGGGCCTGCACGACGACGACAACCCGGCCCCGGCCGTCGACCCCGCGGCGGCGTCCCCGGTGGCCCCCGGCACCGGCACCGGCACCGGTGTGACGGTCGCCGGGACGGCGTCGACCGTCGACAGCCTGGTGGACGGCTGGCCCGCCGGGTCACGCTGAGCCCCGCCGCCGGCTTTCAACGCGCCCCGGCCTGCCTGCGCCGGCTGCTGGCCTGGACGAGCACGTTCTCTCTGCTCGGGGCCGTCGACAATCACCGTTGAGTGCACCACCATCCGCCGGTGACGGCCGGTCGCGGTGCACGGGGGAGCAGTGCGGTGCGTGGGGCACGATCCCGGCGCTCGCACCGTGCACGACGCACCGCAACCGGCTGCGCCCGGGTTCGCAGCGACGCGTCGGTCCCCGGCGGGGACGTCCGCGCCCCGGGGGGTGACCGGATGTGGCTCCCGGTCCGGGGTGGCAAGGTCGAACGGCCTGGCGCACCGGCCACGCCCCGCCGGCGGGCGGACGCCCCGGATATGCGGCCGGATTGTCCGCCCGCGGCGCGCGCTCACACCTTCACCGGAAACGCGGCGCATATGCACCGTCATAGGCCGCGGGAATCGGCGGCCGGCACCGGTCGACGGCCGATTCTCGCGGCGGCCGGCGGCCGGCGGCCG
>NZ_JAMQQF010000621.1 GCF_023716945.1 Frankia sp. AiPs1
GCTCCCCGTCCGGCGAGGCGAAGCCGCAGCCGCCCGCCGACTCCTGACCGGGCGCCGCCCGCCACGATCTGCGCACCCGAAGCCGCCCGCCGGGCCTGACCCGGCGGGCGGCTTCGGGTCTGCGCCATGCCCGCGCCCCCGATCGGGATCTTCTGCCGGACCACCTCGGCTGGGAATCCCGCCGGGGCCCGCGAAGTTGAGCCTGGCAGACTCACCTCTGCCGGGTTATGCTGGGAGCCGTCATCATGAGTCAGGAAGGCTCAACCTCCTGATACGCCCTAGCGTTGGCAGGACCGCACTCTCCGGGTGGCCCTCGGAGAGCCGGTCCACCGAGAGGTTCCACCCCACGAGGTCGGCACGCATGCATCGTCCGCGCGCCGACATGGATCGAGAGGCACACAGACATGGCACGAGCGGTCGGCATCGACCTCGGCACCACGAACTCCGTCGTGAGCGTGCTCGAGGGCGGCGAACCCACGGTGATCGCGAACGCCGAGGGCTCTCGCACGACCCCGTCGGTCGTGGCCTTCGCGAAGAACGGCGAGGTCCTGGTCGGCGAGGTCGCGAAGCGGCAGGCGGTCACCAACGTCGAGCGCACCATCCGGTCGGTCAAGCGCCACGTGGGCACCGACTGGAAGATGAAGGTCGACGCGAAGGACCTGACTCCGCAGGAGATCAGTGCCTTCATCCTGCAGAAGCTCAAGCGGGACGCCGAGTCCTACCTCGGCGAGACCGTCGCGGATGCGGTCATCACCGTCCCCGCCTACTTCGACGACGCCCAGCGGCAGGCCACCACGGAGGCCGGCACGATCGCGGGCCTCAACGTGCTGCGGATCGTGAACGAGCCGACCGCGGCGGCCCTCGCCTACGGGCTGGACAAGGGCTCGAAGGAGCAGACCATCCTGGTCTTCGACCTCGGTGGCGGCACCTTCGACGTCTCGCTGCTGGAGATCGGCGACGGCGTCGTCGAGGTGAAGTCCACCTCCGGCGACACCCATCTCGGTGGTGACGACTGGGACCAGCGGATCACCGACCATCTGATCAAGACCTTCAACGGTCAGCACGGGGTCGATCTCGGCAAGGACAAGATGGCCCTGCAGCGGCTGCGGGAGGCCGCCGAGAAGGCGAAGATCGAGCTCTCCCAGTCCAGCCAGACGTCGATCAACCTGCCCTACATCACCGCCTCGGCGGAGGGCCCGCTGCACCTCGACGTGTCGCTGACGCGGGCCGAGTTCCAGCGGATGACCTCCGACCTCATCGACCGCTGCAAGCACCCCTTCCAGCAGGCGGTGAAGGACGCGGGCATCAAGGTCAGCGACATCGACCACGTCGTTCTCGTCGGTGGTTCCACCCGCATGCCCGCCGTCGTCGATCTGGTCCGCGACCTCACCGGCGGCAAGGAGCCGAACAAGGGCGTCAACCCGGACGAGGTCGTCGCCGTCGGCGCCTCGCTGCAGGCTGGCGTGCTCAAGGGCGAGGTCAAGGACGTCCTGCTGCTCGACGTCACCCCGCTGTCGCTCGGGATCGAGACGAAGGGGGGAATCATGACGAAGCTCATCGAGCGCAACACCACGATTCCCACCAAGCGCTCGGAGATCTTCACCACCGCCGAGGACAGCCAGCCCTCCGTGCAGATCCAGGTCTTCCAGGGTGAGCGCGAGATGGCCGCGTACAACAAGAAGCTCGGCATGTTCGAGCTGACCGGCCTGCCGCCGGCTCCGCGCGGCCTGCCCCAGATCGAGGTGACCTTCGACATCGACGCGAACGGCATCGTGCACGTGTCCGCCAAGGACCTCGGCACGGGCAAGGAGCAGTCGATGACGATCACCGGTGGGTCCGCGCTGCCGCGCGACGACATCGATCGGATGGTCCGCGACGCCGAGCAGTACGCCGAGGAGGACCGTAACCGCCGCGATGAGGCCGAGACCCGCAACAAGGCGGAGACCCTCGTCTACTCCACCGAGCGGTTCCTGGCCGAGAACGGCGAGAAGATCGACGCTGCGGTGAAGTCCGACGTGGAGGAGAAGCTCGGCACCCTGCGGGGCGCCGTCGCGGGCACCGACACGGCGGCCATCCGCGAGGCCGCCGACGCGCTGGCCGCCGCGAGCCAGGCGATGGGCCAGGCCATGTACGAGCAGGCCGCCCAGGAGGGGGCGGGTGCCCCCGGCGCCGGCGGACCGGTCGACGACGACGTGGTCGACGCCGAGATCGTGGACGAGGAGGACAAGAAGTGACCTCCGGTCAGTCCAGCGACTGGTGGGGTACGGGCAGGGACGACGGGGAGGAGCCTCGCGTGGTCGTGCGCGATCGGCGACGGATCGACCCGGAGAGCGGCGAGGTGCGGGCGGATGCCGCCACCGCGACCGACGCACCGACGGGCACTGCTCCCGCCGGCCCTCCCGCCCAGGAGGTCAACGGCGAGCTCGTCGCCTCCCTGCAGCACCAGATCGCCGAGCGCACGGCGGACCTGCAGCGGCTGAAGGCGGAGTTCGACAACTACCGCCGGCGGGTCGAGCGGGATCGCCAGCAGAGCGGCGAGCAGGCGACCGCCAAGCTGCTCGCCAGCCTGCTGCCCGCCCTCGACGACATCGGTCGTGCCCGTGACCACGGGGATCTCGAAGGGCCGTTCAAGGCGATCGCCGAGGCCCTCGAGGCGACGTTGGAGGCCGCCGGGCTCGAGCGTTACGGTTCACCGGGCGACGAGTTCGACCCGTCCGTCCATGAGGCGCTCATGCACTCCTACCGGGCCGATGTGACCGGCCCGACCTGTGTGGACGTCTTCCGGGCCGGCTACTCGCACGCGGGTCGGGTCCTGCGTCCCGCGCAGGTGGCAGTCGCGGAGCCCACGGGCGAGGTGGCGGCGCCGGCCGAGGCCGAGCCGGCCAGCCAGCCGTCGAGCTGCCAGCGGACGCGGTCCGTGATGGCCGCGGCCGCGAGCGGACCGTCGTGGCGCCACGTCCGCACATGGTGTTGCCCGTGGCCGGTCTCCGCCTCCATCCGGATTCCGGTGCAGGCCAGCCCCTGCTCGCGGAGCCGGTCGTGGGCCTGCTCGGCCAGCCGGCGGGCGGCGAAGGCCGCCTGCTCGACCCGCTCGGCCGGCGGGTCGAACGCCGCGGCGACGCCAAGGTCGACAGGATGTTCACGCGGGGTCACCGGCCGGGGATCCTCGCCGCGGGCGAGGCGGTGCGCCCAGTCTCCGGGCGGCCCGAACCGGGCGGCGACGTCGGCCGCCGGGAGCGCGGCGAAGCTCCCGAGCGTGACCAGGCCCAGCCGGCGGAGCAGATCGACGAGTTCGGCGTCGCCCAGCAGGTCGACGGGTTGCGGGGCGAGGAAGGCCGCGGTTCCCCCGGGGGGGACGACCGCCTCGCCGCGAGCCGCGATCCCGGCCGCGAACGGCCCGTCGGCCACCCCGAGGC
>NZ_JAMQQF010000622.1 GCF_023716945.1 Frankia sp. AiPs1
GCACGGCACAGCCCGAGCGGCACGGCACGCCCGGCACCGCAGCACGGCAGACCCAGGGCAGCACGACCCCACCCGTGTGGCCCGTCCCGGCTCCCCCGCCGAGACGGGCCACAGCCGCGCCTGGCAGCAGTCGCCCGCGTGGCGAGCGCCACCCGGGACCATCGCGGGCGACAGAGTCCCACCGCCTGGTCACACTGACGTAGATGACCAGACCACGACACCCCGGGCCGGCGCCCGCCGGAGCGGAGTCCACCCGGACCGCGCCCCAGGGGCCCCACCCGGATGGACCAGACGCGTCCGCGAGCGAACGCGGCGGCGCCGAACCGCAACGATCGTCGGCCCGACTCACCGAGTCGTCAGCCCGACCCGCCACGTCGTCGGCCGGACCCGCCGCGTCGTCGGCCCGACCCGCCGAGCGTCCCCGCGACGCCCTCGGCCGGCCCCTGCCACACGGAGCGGCCGGCGTGGCTCCTCTGAGCCTGCCGAACCCGCTGCCCCCGGCCGCCGCACTCGCCGCCGCCCAGCATCTGCTCGACACCGGCCATCCCTTCCAGGCCCACGAGGCGCTCGAGGCCGCCTGGAAGGCCGCCGGTGACGGCGAACGTGGCCTGTGGCGCGGGCTGACCCAGCTGGCCGTCGGGATCACTCATCTCGCCCGCGGCAACGTCAGGGGCGGCGTGGCCGTGCTGGCTCGCGCGTCGGACAACCTGGCCCCCTACGCCGAGCACCCGCCGCACGACGTGGACGTCGCCGGCCTGCGCGGGTGGATCGCCGACCGCGTCACCGCCGTTGGACGCGCACATCCCCAGCCGCCCTGCGTCACCGGCGACCCGACCGCCTCGGCCGCCCTTCCTGCCGGCGGGGACGTGTCCGGCGCCGCCGGCGGTGGCCGTCCGCCGCGACTGGTCCGCTGAGCGACCACGCCGAGTGCGCACAGCCAGCCCGGCCCGGCGGTGGACCGGTCGCTCGCGCCGGGCCCGCAGATATGGAATTGTCACTCCAATCTGCTTGTTGACCCATCAAGAGCAGGCTCGTAGCGTCACAACGAACGATCGACAAGCGGAACGGGGCATGACCCGCCCGCCGCGATCCTGGCCAAGGCGGCAGGATCGCGCACGTGGGGACCGGTCATGGCATGGTCTGCTTAGCGAGCGCTAGACAACTACGCGAGCGCTGGACATCGGGTGGGCGACACGGGCAGCGTGGCGGATCGGTCCGCCAGGCTGGTGACGAGGGAGATCCCATGGAAAACGCAGTCATCGTCGATGCGGTCCGGACGGCGTCGGGTCGCGGCAAGCCCGGTGGGGCGCTGTCCGAGACCCACCCGGTGGAGCTGCTGGCCACCGTGCTCAAGGCGCTGGTCACGCGCAACGACCTCGACCCGGCGCTGGTCGACGACGTGATCGCGGGCTGTGTCGGCCAGGTCGGCGAGCAGTCGCTGAACATCGGTCGCACCGCGTTGCTGTCCGCCGGCTTCCCGGAGTCGGTGCCCGCCACGACCATCGACCGCCAGTGCGGGTCGAGCCAGCAGGCGGCCCACTTCGCCGCGCAGGGCGTCATCGCGGGGGCGTACGACATCGTCATCGCCGGTGGGGTGGAGTCGATGAGCCGGGTGCCGATGGGCTCCGCGGTCATCGGCAAGGACCCCAACGGCCCGGGCTTCCGCGCCCGCTACCCGGAGGGCCTGGCCAACCAGGGCATCGGCGCCGAACTGATCGCCGCGCGCTGGAAGCTCAACCGTGAGGACCTGGACGCCTTCTCCGCCCGCTCGCACCAGCTCGCCGCGGCCTCGGCGGCGGCCGGCGACTTCGCGAACGAGATCGTCCCGGTGGAGATCACCCTGCCGGACGGCACGAAGATCCAGCACCTTGCCGACCAGACCGTCCGGCCCACGACCACCTTCGAGGGCCTGCAGCAGCTCAAGCCCTCCTTCTACAGCGAGGAGTGGGCGGCCCGCTTCCCGGAGATCACCTGGAGCATCACCCCGGGTAACTCCTCGCCGCTGACCGACGGCGCCTCCGCCGTGCTGATCATGAGCGAGACCAAGGCCAACGAACTCGGCCTGCGGCCCCGGGCCCGGTTCCACACCTTCGCCCTGGCCGGCGACGACCCGCTGCTCATGCTGACCGCCCCCATCCCGGCGACCCGCAAGGCCCTCCAGCGCTCCGGGCTGTCCATCGACGACATCGACGCCTTCGAGGTGAACGAGGCGTTCGCGCCGGTGCCCCTGGCCTGGGCCCGCGACACCGGGGCCGACCCGGCCAGGCTCAACCCGCGCGGCGGGGCGATCGCACTCGGCCACGCCCTGGGCGGGTCGGGCACCCGCCTGCTGACCACCATGGTCAACTACCTGGAGGCGACCGGCGGTCGCTACGGCCTGCAGACGATGTGCGAGGGCGGCGGCATGGCCAACGCCACCATCATCGAGCGGCTCTGACGTTCGGAACGGCTCTGACGTCCGGAACGGCTCCGACGTCCGGAACGGCTCTGTCCGGAACGGCTCCGACGTCCGAACGGCTCCGGCCGACCTGGTGACGCGGTGCCGTCGGCGGCTTGGCCCGTCGACGGCACCGGCCTGTCGACCGATCCGCCCCGAGCACGCGGGCTCGCGGCGTTTCGGTCACCCTGCGCGTGGTCCGGATCCACCCGTGGGCGGGCCGGTCCACACTGGTCAGGACCAGCCACACCCGGGAGGCCCATCGTGACGGCAGGACCCGTGCTGGCGGCGACGAACTGGCGCGAGTTCGCCCCACCCCAGCTCACCCCGATCCTGCAGGGCGCGATGGAGGCGCTCTACGAGCATGGCTACCACGGCACGACGGTGCGGGACATCGCCCGCCGCGCGGGCGTCACCGTGCCCGCCCTCTACTACCACTTCGCCAACAAGCAGGGCATCCTCGTGGCGCTGCTGGACCTGGGGATCGAGGATGCGCTCGGTCGGGCCCGCGCCGCGCTGGCCGAGCTGGGCGAGAACGCCCCCGCCCGGGACCGGTTCGTCGCGTTCGTCGAGTCGATCACGCTCTTCATGGCGCATCGGGTGAGCATGGCCGTCCTCGACTCCGAGCTGCGTTACCTGGAGCCGGCCAACCGCCGCGGCTACGCCGCCAAGCGCAAGGAGCTCGAGACCCTGCTGCTCGACATTCTCGTCGACGGCAACAGCAGCGGGGTGTTCCGGATGACCAACCCCGCGGACACTTCCCGGGCGCTGCTCGGCATGCTGCGCTCGATCACCGGCTGGTACCACCCGGACGGGCCACTCACGCCGGCGGAGATCAGCAGGCGTTACGTCGACATCGCCCTGAGCACCGTCGGCGCGGCGGACCCGGCCGGGGGGGGGGGGGGGGGGGGGGGGGGGGGGGGGGGGGGGGGGGGGGGGGGGGGGGGGGGGGGGGGGGGGGGGGGG
>NZ_JAMQQF010000623.1 GCF_023716945.1 Frankia sp. AiPs1
GTCCACCGCGGCGGGTCCGGGCGGGTCCGAGCCGGCCGGGCCCTGCCGTCGCCCTGCGGCGATCGCCACCGTCAGGCACATCACCGGCGCCGCGCCGCGGAAGCCGGTGAACGGCAGCGTGAGCAGGTGCAGCCCGAGCAGGCCGGCGGCGGCGACGGTGGCGGGCGGCGGTGCGGTACAGCACGACGGTGGCCGCGGCGGCGAGGACGGGCCCGAGGGCACCGAACAGCCCGGCGTACCCGCCGCCGCTGCCGCTGACCTGTCCCACCACCCCGACCGAGCCGGATATGATCATGAGAATCTCGACGACCAGGGCGGCCGCGGAGACCGCCATCGAGCCGAGCGCCATCCCCAGGTTCGCCATCCCCAGGTTCGGTGTCGGCGGGTGCGGTGTCGGTGTGGCCCGGCGCCCGGCCGCCGTCGATCGCCCCGGTACCCGGCAGCAGGACGTCGCGGGCCGGTGCCACCCGCCCGGCGAGGACGAGACAGAACACCACCATGACCAGGTAGGTGGCGCTGAACCGGGACAGCGCGCGGCGGGCGGCGAGCGCACCCGCCGCGGCGACGGCGACGCACCAGCCGCCGGGCAGCCCGGCGGCGACCGCCGCGAGCACGAGCGGGGGGGGCCACCCAGCGCGGGCAGTGTCCCCGGTGGGTGGGGGACGTACGGTTCGGCTACCGCCATGCCGTCCAGTGGGCCGCGCGCGGCTCGTCGGCCGTCGGGTCACCCGGGGGTGGCAGGGGACCGAGACCGTCGAGCAGGCCGTGGCGGACCAGCGCCGTCGTCTCGAGTCCCCGCCCGCGCACCACGTCCAGAACCACACTGCGGGGCAGGACGACGGTCGCGGTGACGGCGGCGACCAGCGTCGTACGCAGCCGCCAACCGCGGATGCGGGTGAACCACAACCGGTTGCGCACGAGGTAGTAGGCGTTGGCGCGGCGGGGGATCGTGGTGCTGCCGGTATGCCAGGCCCGGTGCGGGCTGAGCACGACACTCCACCCGGCCTCCCGGACCCGGTAGCAGAAGTCGACGTCCTCGAACCCGAGGAAGTACCGGCCGTCGAACGGGACCCGCCGCAGGCATTCGGCCTTGATGAACATCACCGCGCCGGTGACCCAGTCCGCCTCGCAGGGCCGGTCGTCGGGGGGGCGGCGGGCCCGCGGCGCGACGAGGACCGGGCTCAGTCGTGCCGAGCCGGACTGCAGGCCGTCCCCGTTGATGAGGGTGGGGGCGACAACCCCGATGTTGGTGCCGGTCAGCAGGTCCAGACACGCCCGGATCGTCGCCTCGTCGATCCGGATGTCGTTGTTGACCAGCAGGTAGGCGCCGGCCGCAGGGTAGTCCCGGACGGCGAGCTGGAAACCGCCGCCGAAGCCGAGGTTGCGCGGCGGCAGTATCCACGCCACGGAGGTCGCCAGCTCCGCCGGTCGGGTCGAACGGTCGTTGGCCACGACGGTGACCTGGGCGATCGACGGGCTCGCATCCAGGCGTTCCGCGAGTTCGACCGTGGGCTGGTGCGGGCCCCAGTGGACGATGACCGCCACGGTTTTCATCGGCCCCCCTGTTTCGGTCGAGCGGAGCGTGAGTCATGCCGGCTACGTGACGACGCCACCGATTGGGTGCTGAGAGTAGCAGTAACGTGTCACGCTGTATGGCAAGGTGGAGGTGTCGGCTCGTCGCGGCGGGGATGGGGCGCTCGACCGATCTCCGTCTGATTACTAGAAGTAGTTGAAGCATGCCTTAGAGTGATGGCGTGGCTGGAGCATCCTCGGTCCCGGCGGCCGAAGACGAGCAGGGAACCGCGTCGAGCGGTGCGGCGACGGGTGGGATACCCGGACCCGGTCGTCCGGCCGATCCGGCGGCCGACGCGCCCACGGTGCTCGTCGGGGACTCGCTGCCCGGCGGGGACCGCCTGCTCGTCGAGAACCCGGCGCTTGTCGGGGACCCGGCGCTTGTCGGGGACCCGCTGTCCGGCGGCGAGCGCGATCCCGCCGCCGGGCAGCGGCGGATGCTCGCCGGCCGGCTGGCCCGCGGGCTCGGCGAGCTGCTGATCACCGCCGGGATCGTCGTCGCGCTGTTCCTTGCCTACCAGCTGTGGGTCACCGACCTGTTCGCCGCGCGGACCCAGGATCGCCTGCACCACCAGCTCGACCAGGTCTGGCAGCGGCCACCCGCGCCGCGGGCGCCTGCCGGCGATCGGGTGCGACCGGCTCCGCTGCCGCCGGTCGATCTTGGCGACGGGTTGGCGATCCTGCGGGTGCCGCGATTCGGTCGGGACTATTTCCCGGTCGTCGTGGAGGGTGTCGCCGCCGCCGACCTGCGGCGCGGACCAGGCCATATTCCGGGTACGGCGATGCCCGGCCAGCTCGGCAACTTCGTCGTTTCGGGGCATCGGACGACGTATGGCAAACCGTTTAGTCGTCTTGATGAATTGAAGGTTGGCGATCCCCTTGTCGTCGAGGTGCGGGACCGCTACTACACCTACCGGGTGACTGGCTCGGAGGTTGTGGCGCCGAACCGGGTGGATGTCACCTATCCGGTCCCCAAACGACCGGGAGTGGCGCCGACCAAGGACCTGATCACCCTGACCACCTGCCATCCGAAGTTCTCGGCGAGCCATCGACTGATCGTGTACGGCGAGCTGGTGGACACCACCGCGAAGTCCGCCGGGGTGCCCCCGGCGCTCAGGGGAGAGTGAGCGATGTACGCGTGGGTCTACCGACACCTGCCCGGTCCACCCCGGCTCCGGCTCACCCTGGCAGTCGTTGCGGTACTTGCCGTTGTCGCCTTGTTGATGTTCGTGGTCTTTCCCGCGGTGGAGACGATCCTGCCGAACGGACGAGTCACACTGGGTGACTGATGGAGGTCCACCCGATGGCGGCGGGCCGTCCGCCGCCGCGCCTCCATCGCTGGACCAGCGGATGAGGCGAAATGGCGGCGGGCTGATCCCACCGGGTAGCGGAGTGGAATTCGACAACGCCTTCCCGGGGATTAGGACCAGATGGTCGCGGGAGCGTGTCGGGGGACACCGGACGGCTGAGCCGATGCCGCCGGAAAGTCGGGCATCGGATACCCTGCGAACTGGGCCCACGTTAGGTTCGGATAGCGCGGAGATCGGCGTGGGTGGGGCCGGCCGGGCCGGCAGAGGCGGCGGCGGGTGGGCCGGCAACAGCCGGTCCGGAGAGCGGTAAAAGGACATTGCGGGATCGGCTTCGGGGGAATTCAATGAAAAGGCCGGATCAGATACGGCGTGGTTCAACGGTCCGCCTCTGCGGGGTGGCGTGGGCAACCGCCGGTCGCGGATGGTCACGCCGCCTGCCGGGCGGGGCGCCCCACGTCGTCGACGGCGGCGGGCCCGACCAGCCTGGCGGGGTCCAGCCGGCACCGGGACCCGCCCCGCCC
>NZ_JAMQQF010000624.1 GCF_023716945.1 Frankia sp. AiPs1
GGCTGCGGCTGGGCGTGGCGGACCTGCCCGCGGGCGTGCCCGCCCCGGACGTGCTCGCCGCGAACCTGCCCTACAACATCGCGGTGCCGCTGCTGCTGGGCGTGCTCGAACGGCTGCCGTCGCTGCGCCGCGGCCTGGTCATGGTGCAGGCGGAGGTCGCCGACCGGCTGACGGCGCCACCCGGCAGCCGGGTGTACGGCGCGCCCAGCGTGAAGCTGGCCTGGTATGCGCACTCGCGGTCGGCGGGCGGCGTGCCCCGTCCGGTCTTCTGGCCGCAGCCGAACGTCGACTCCGGGCTGGTCGCCTTCACCCGCCGGACCCCGCCGGCACCGGTGGAGCTGCGCGCCGAGGTCTTCGCCGCCGTCGACGCCGCGTTCGCCCAGCGCCGCAAGACGCTGCGCACCGCCCTGGTGCCCTGGGCCGGCTCGCGTGAGGCCGCGACGGCACTGGCGCAGGCGGCCGGAGTCGACCCCGGCGCCCGCGGCGAGACCCTCGATGTCGACGCCTTCTGCCGCCTCGCCGCCGCCCGTGTCACCGCCGGCACCGCTGCCGCTGGCGCCGCACCTCGACCCGCAGATCGCGGGCCGATCCCACGAGACGAGTAGGTCCGGACTCGGACGGGCCGATTGCGGTGCGTTCTGTACGGTTCCAACCCGGCAACCGTGCTCACCGCACCGCAATTCGGCCGTTGCCGGTGAACGCCCCGTGCGGCCGCGGTGCATCCGCCATCTCTCGGCGCTGGATGGCGCTGGCTTCCGGGGCGCGGTCAGGGGGCGGCGATGCCGACGGCGCGGCGGACGCCTTCGAGGACGGGGCGGGCGCGGTCGCGGGCCTGCTCGGCGCCGGCGTCGAGGATCGCGTCGAGTTCGCTGCCGGGGGCGACGAGGGCCTCGTACTGCTCGCGCAGCGGCGACAGCCAGGCGTTGACGGTCTCGAACAGGGCGTTCTTCAGTTCGCCCCAGCCGGTGCCGCCCTGCTCCAGGCGGATCCGCATCTCCTTGATCGCCTCGGGGGTGGCGAAGTTCTCGAACAGCGCGAACGCCGCCGAGGCGTCCGGGTCCTTCGGCTGCTCCACCGGTGTGCTGTCGCTCACGATGCCGCGGATGAGCTTCCGTAGCTGCTTCTCGGGAGCGAACAGGGGAATTGTGTTCTTGTAGGACTTGCTCATCTTGCGGCCGTCGGTGCCGGGTAGTGCCCGGGCCGAGATGCCGGCCGGATAAATTCCCTCCGGAACCTTCAGGCGGAACACGTCGCCGAAGAGGTGATTGAACGAGCCGGCGATGTCGGCGGCGTATTCGACGTGCTGCGACTGGTCCTGCCCGACGGGCACCACGTCGGTGTTCATGATGAGAATGTCGACGGCCATCAGAATCGGATAGTTGAACAGGCCCATGTTGATCCCGGCGTCCAGATCCGCAACGCCGGACTCGGCGTTGCGGTCGCGGGCGGCCTTGTAGGCGTGCGCCCGGTTCATCAGGCCCTTGCCGGTGACGCAGGACAGCACCCAGGACAGCTCGAAGATCTCGGGGACGTCGGACTGGCGGTAGAAGACCGTGCGCGCCGGGTCGAGGCCGAGCGTGATCCAGGTGGCCGCCACCGACCGGGTGTAGCTCGCCAGCTCCCTGCGGTCGCGAATCGACGTCAGGGCGTGATAGTCGGCGATGAAGTAGATCGACTCGTAGGTCGAGGTGAGCTCCAGCGAAGGCCGGATCGCTCCGATGTAGTTCCCGAGATGCGGCTCGCCCGTCGGCTTGATGCCGGTCAGCGAGACCTTCGGCTGTTGCGCTGCCATAGCTGCGCAGTCTACGGAGGCGCCCCGAGCCGGCGGCCCGGGGCGCCTCCGTCAGGCGTCGCCGGCAGGCGCCTCTGTCAGGCGTCGCCGCCGAACAGGCCGGTCACGGAGCCGTCCTCGAAGACCGCCTTGATCGCCGCGGCCAGCAGCGGGGCGATCGACAGCTCGGTGATCTTGTCTATCCGGGCCTCGCTGGGCAGCGGCAGGGTGTTCGTGAGGACGACCTCGCTGATCTCGGAGTTCTTCAGCCGGTCGGCCGCCGGTCCGGACAGCACGCCGTGCGTCGCCGCCGCGATGACGTCGGTTGCACCGTGCGCCTTGAGCGACTCCGCCGCCTTCGTGATGGTGCCGGCCGTGTCGATCATGTCGTCGACGATGACGCAGGTGCGGCCGCGGACCTCGCCGACCACGTCGAACATCTTCACCTGGTTGGGCACGTCCGGGTCACGCCGCTTGTGGATGATGGCCAGCGGGCAGCCCAGCCGATCGGTCCAGCGCTCGGCCACCCGCACCCGGCCCGAGTCGGGTGCGACGACGGTGACCTCGGAGGTGTCCAGCTTGTTCTCGATGTAGTCGGCGAGCAACGGCAGCGCGAACAGGTGGTCCACCGGGCCGTCGAAGAAGCCCTGGATCTGCGCGGTGTGCAGGTCGACCGACATGAGCCGGTGCGCACCGGCGGTCTTGAACAGGTCGGCGACGAGCCGGGCCGAGATCGGTTCGCGGCCGCGGTGCTTCTTGTCCTGGCGGGCGTACGGGTAGAAGGGCGCGACCACGGTGATCCGCTTGGCGCTCGCCCGCTTCAGGGCGTCCACCATGATCAGTTGCTCCATCAGCCAGGTGTTGACCGGCGCCGAATGGCACTGCAGGACGAAGGCGTCGCAGCCGCGGACCGATTCGGAGAAGCGAACGAAGATCTCGCCGCTGGCGAACTCGTAGGCGTTCGTCGGCACGGGCTCGACGTCGAGTGCGGCCGCCACCTCCGCCGCGAGGCCGGGGTGCGAGCGTCCCGCGAAGAGCATCAGGTTGCGCCGGTTCTCGGTCTGGTAGGCCACCGCGTTCTCCTCGGACGTGACGGATGATCAAGTTGGGGTTCGCGACGTGTCGGCCCGGCGAGCCGCCCCGACGCCGATCGCCGGGCGGTACGGGCGGGCGGTCTGCCTTGCGGGCGGGATGGGTGGTGGGCGGGCGTGTCTCGGGCTTACCCGGTCCGGCGTCCGTAAGCGGGACGCGGCTGGTCGCGGGACTGCCGCCGCCGTGGGGCCGTCGGCGGCGTGGCTGCGCGCGGGGCGCTGCTTCGCGCGGCCCGCCGGCCGGCCGATGCGGCCGGACCGATGGGGCGGTGTGCATCCCCCCGCTGGTCAGAAGGTTGGGACCGATGCCTCTACGTTCTGCTTCCCGCTCCGGGAACGCCAGCGATCCCGGCCTCGCCTCCGCGGGTGTGCGTCAAGTCACCCCGACCGTGCGGCTCGGCATCGGGCGCGCCGACCTCGGGCGCCTGTGCGCTGAGGGAGTCAGCGCTGAGGGAGTCAGCGCCAGCGCCGAGGGAGTCGACCGGTGGTGCCGCGTCGGGGACGGCGGGAACCGGCGGGGCACCGGCGGGGGGGGGCGC
>NZ_JAMQQF010000625.1 GCF_023716945.1 Frankia sp. AiPs1
CGGCAGCGCCGCGGTCGCGCCGTCCTGGAGCAGGCCGAAGCCGCGGCGACCGCCGGCCCCGCCGCCGCCGACGCTGCCGGTCTCGTTGCCGGTGAGCCGACCGAGCCCGTTGTAACCGAGAGTGAGCTCCAGCAGGCTGTTGTGCTGCGAGCCGCCGATGTACGGCCGCGACGAGTCGGGGACCAGTTCCACGATCGCGATGAACAGGCCGGCGGGGACCAGCAGCCCGAGGCCACCGGCCAGCGTCTGGCGGACCCGACGCCAGAACGACGTCGGCGCACAGGCCAGGTAGACCAGCGCGAAGATCGGCACCACGACCAGCGCCTGCAGCAGCTTCGTCAGGAACGCGAAGCTGACGAACACGCCGGCCAGCACCATCCAGCGGGTACTGGCCTGCTCCACGGCGCGCAGCGTCGCGTACGCGCCGGCGACGAGCAGCAGGACCAGCAGCGCATCCGGGTTGTTGAACCGGAACATCAGCGCCGCGACCGGGGTGAGCGCGAGTACCGCGCCGGCGATCAGTCCCGCCCCGGCGGAGAGCTGGCGGCGCACCGTCGCGTAGAGCAGCCCGACGGTGCCGACGCCCATCAGCGCCTGCGGGACGAGCAGGCTCCAGGCGTTCAGCCCGAAGATGCGCGCCGAGAGCGCCATCACCCACAGGGAGGCCGGCGGCTTGTCGACGGTGATCGAGTTACCGGCGTCGGACGAGCCGTAGAAGAACGCCTTCCAGCTCACCGAGCCCGCCTGGACCGCGGCCGAGTAGAAGGCGTTGGCCCAGCCCGAGGCGCTCAGGTCCCACAGGTACAGCACGCCGGTGCCGACCAGCAGGACGATCAGCGCCGGGTGGACCCAACGCGGGTCCGGCTCCGCGGCGACGGGCGGCGCGGCCTCCTCGGCGACGGGCCCGAGAACGGTGGGCGCGTCGTGATCCGCCGGCGCGTCGTGGTCCGTCGGGGCAGCGGGGTCCGTCCTGCTCCACGGCAGCCGGCGACGGTGTCCCTGAGCACGCCGACCCCCGGCGTGCGGGATCGGGTCGGTGAGAGTGGGCGACATAGGGATCACCCTGGGACATAGACCTTTCGAGTCCTTGTGTTCCGCCTGTGCGCAACCTGTGAAGGCCGCCGACGACCCTCGTCCGCCACGGTGCCCCGGATGCCGGGCGCGGAGGATGGGTGCGCAGGAGACCGTGCTCAGGCGCGGCGCATCGGCCCAGCAAGGCCCGCGGGCGGTGCCATCGGTGCCATCGGTGCCATCGGAGCCGTCGGCGCGGGCGGTGCGGGCGGTGCGGGCGGGGTCGGTGGCGTCGACGGCGTCGGTCCTGGCACCGCGGTCAGGACCGGGGCCATGGTCGCCGGGTCGGGCGGCTCGCCCTGCGCGCAGACCGCGGCCGACCAGCGTGGCAATGCGACGACGAAGGCTGTGCGTCCCGGTTGGCTGGTCGCCTCCACCCGGCCGTGGTGGGCCTCGACGACGGCGGCGACGATGGCGAGGCCGAGGCCGGTGCTGCCCGCCGCCCGGGATCGGGAGCTGTCCCCGCGGGCGAAGCGCTCGAAGACCTCGGGTAGCAGGTCGGGCGGGATGCCGGGGCCGTCGTCCACGATGGCGACGGTGACCTCGCCGTCGGTGACGGCCAGGCTGGCCGTCACCCGGGTCCCCGGCGGGGTGTGGGCGCGGGCGTTGGCCAGCAGATTCGCCAGCACCTGGTGCAGCCGGGCCGCGTCGCCGGTGACGGTGACCGGCTCCTCGGGCAGGTCGAGCGCGAAGCGGTGGTCGGGGGCGGCAACGTGCGCGTCGCTGACGGCGTCGACGACCATCCGGGAAATGTCCACCGGCTCGTGCTCCAACGGCCGTCCGGAGTCGAGCCGCGCGAGCAGCAGCAGGTCCGAGACCAGGGCCGTCATCCGCGCACTCTCCGACTCGACCCGGCTCATCGCGTAGGTGACGTCGGGTGGGACGGGTTCGCGGGTGCGCCGGGTGAGCTCCGCGTAGCCGCTGATCGCGGCGAGCGGGGTACGCAGCTCGTGGCTGACGTCGGCGAGGAACTGCCGCATCCGCGTCTCGCTGGCGTGCCGGGCCGCCAGCGCCGCCCCGATGTGACCGAGCATCCGGTTGAGCGCCGAGCCCACCTGGCCGACCTCGGTTCTCGGGTCGGTGTCGACATCCGGCACGCGGACCGACAGCGCCACCTCGCCCCGGTCGAGTGGGATCTCCGCGACGCGGGACGCGGTCGCCGCGACCCGGCGCAGCGGGCGCAGGGTCACCCGGACGATCACCGTGCCGGCGAGCGCCGCCGCGGCCACCCCCGCCAGGGCGACGGCGCCGGCGATCGCGGCCATCTTGGTCAGGGTCGCGTTCACCTGCTTCATCGGCAGGCCGGTGACGACGGTGCTGCCGTCGGGCAAGGTGCTGCTGAGCAGTCGGTAGTCCCCGGCGTCGCCGAGGCCGCGGGTGTGGGTGTCGCCGTCGCGGGGGACGGCTGCGACCGTGGCGGTCTGCCCCGCGGTGAGCTCCTGCGGAGTGAAGGTCGTGTCGATGTAGGCGCCGAATGCGCTGGAACTGTCGATGACCGCGGCCAGGGTGCCGGGCTCGACCGGCCCCGTGAAGAAACTGCTGACCAGGTCGGCGCCGCTCACCCCGTACGACGTCGCCACGGTGGACGTCGCCACGGTGGACGTCGCCACGGTGGACGTCGCCGAGGTCGAGGTCGCCGAGGTCGAGTTCGGGACCACCGCTGCGGTGCGCGGCTGCCAGGAGGTCCTCGTGCCGTAGCCGTACCCGTAGCCCGACCCGGGCACCGAGCCCGACCTGGAGCCCGAGCCGCCGCCGGGGAGTTGCGGCAGCGGCGGCCCGGAGTAGCCCGGCAGGACACGTTCCCACCGTCTGTCCGCGTCGTGCAGCCGCCGGTCGAGCTGGTCAAGCAGGACGCCGCGCAACGCCACCGCGGTGACGAACACGATCGCCAGCGACACGGTCGCGAGCAGCACCATGAGCAGGGCGAGCAGCCGCGTCCGCAACGACCAGCGGGACGGGGCGACCGGCCAGCCGTGACCCGGGCGGCGACGCCCGAGCCCACCGTGTCGGGACGGCCCGGCCTGGACGTCGTCTGGGGCGATATGCGGTGCGGCGGCGGCCACGTCGATCAGCTCCGGCGGGCGCGGAGCATGCCCCCGCGGGGCCTGCTCTGGCCGGACCGGGCGGCCCCGGCGTCACCGGGCGTGAACTGCGCCGCCGAGCCATAGTCCACGCGCGGCTGCGGCGCGGCGGCTGCAGCTGACGCCGCCGCGCGCGGACCTGCCGTGGCCGACGCAGCCGACACGGCCGACGTAGCGGACGCAGCCGACGTGGCGGACGCAGCCGAACCCGTGGGCCCGCCCGAGCCGGCGTTGGCGGCGGACCCGGGC
>NZ_JAMQQF010000626.1 GCF_023716945.1 Frankia sp. AiPs1
CGATGCCGGCGTCGGTGACCGCCCGCCGGGCCGCCGCCGCCGCCAGTTCCACCGCGGACAGCCGCGCGTAGCCGGGCCGGTCGGGCTGCTCGGCGTGCTGGCCGACACCGACCAGCACCGGCGTCGCAGGATCGAGGTCGTCAGGGGCGCTCATCACTTCTCCTGATTGTGCCGAACGTGCCGGTCACTCTGCTGGGTCGGCGGTCGCGGCCGGGCCGGCCGTCGCGGCTGGGCTGGCGGTCGTGGCTGGGTCGGCGGTCGCGGCGGATGCGAGCCGCTCCCGCGTCAGGCCACGGGCGCGGTGGTGCGCGGCGCCTCGAGGACGCCCGCAGCGACCAGCTCGTCCACCTCCGCGGGGGACCGGCCCAGCAGGCGTTCGGCCAGCAGGCGGGTGTGCTCGGCCACCAGCGGCGCCGGGCCGGTGAGCGGGTCGGCGACGCCCCGGTAGTGAGCCTCGCCGCCCAGCGTCAGCAGCGGCGCCGGGAGCTGGGGTTGGTCCTGCTCGACGAGCAGGCGGCGGGCGGCGAGCTGCGGATCGGCCGGCAACTCGTGCACCCGCAGCATCTGCCCCGCGGGGACGCCGTGCTCCTGCAGCCGGCGGGCGGCCTGCGCCGGGGTGCAGGTCGCGGTCCAGCGGCCCACCGCGGCGTTGATCTCCGCCCGGTGGGCGTCGCGGCCGGCGGCGGTGGCGAACCGGGGGTCGTCGCGCCACCGCGGCTCGCCCACGACGTCGGCGAGCCGGCCGAACGCCCCGTCGATGTCACCGCTGACGTCCCCGCCGATGTCGACGACGCACCACTCGTCGTCCCCGGCGCAGGCGAACAGGCCGCGCGGGGCGTCGCCGCGCCGGTCGTTGCCCTCGGCGCGGACCGACCCCGGCCGCAGATACTCCTCGGCGAGCCCGGCCCCCATCTGGTAGAAGATCGTCTCGATCTGGGCGGCGCTCACCGTGCCGCCGCGGCCGGTGCGCCGCCGGCGCAGCAGCAGCGCGAGCACCGCCACCGCGCTCACCCGGCCGGCGACGTGATCGGGATAGATCGTGATCGCGTCACAGAAGCCGTCCGGGAGGTCCGGGTAGCGCCACAGCTTGCTCAGGCCGGCGGTGGCCCGCACCAGCGGCCCGTAGCCGAGGCGGCGGCTCCACGGCCCGGTCGAGCCGAACGCGCTGCTGTCGGCGACGATGATCCCCGGGTTCACCCGGGCGAGCTCGGCGTGGCCGAGTCCGAGCGACTCCATGGTGCCCGGCTTGAAGTTCGACAGCACGACGTCGGCGGACGCGGCCAGCCGCAGGAAGAGCTCCCGGCCGCGCGGGTCGCGCAGGTTCAACCCCAGGCTCGACTTGTTGCGGTGGCCCCAGGCGAAGCTCTCGCTGATCTGGGCGCCGCTGCGGTTCTGCCGTGAACCGTCCGGGAACGCCCTGTTCTCGACCTTGATGACCTCGGCGCCGTGATCGGCGAACAGCCGGCCCAGTTCCGCGCCGACGACGATCACCCCGAGGTCGAGCACCCGCAGCCCGGTGAACGGATGGCGCGGTGCCGCCACCTGCCCGGCCGGGTCGTCCACTCGCTCGGCGTCCGGCCCCGAGACGCCGGTACCCCACCCTGGGGCTGGGGCGTGTCCGCCGCCGAGGCTGTTGGTATCCAGCCTTGGGATGCCGGTACCCGGGCCTGGGGTGGGCGCGGCGGTGGCGAGGACCGTGGGGTCGCACTCGCCGAGAGGCGGCGGGCCGTGGCGCCGCCCGGCCCGGACTCCGTCGAGCTCCACCAGGCCGTCGGCAACGGGCACCGTCACGCCCGGGGCGACCTCGACGGGCACGAAGGTCCCCCGGGCGCGGAAGTGCTCGCCCGCCACCATCGAGGCGGCGTCGAGCAGGGCGGCGGCGGGCACGCCGAACCCGATCGCCTCGGCCACGATCGTCTCCATCGTGCGCTCGGCGAACAGCTTCCCGATCAGCGGGTAAAGTTCGCCGGCGGCAGCGAAGCGGGCGACGATGTTGTCGTACTTCGCAGCGGCGAACTGGGCCGGCTCGCCGAGCCAGCGGAACATCCCCTGCCACTGCCGCGCCGCGAGCAGGCAGATCCGCACCCAGCCGTCGGCCGCGGGGAAGATCGGGTACAGGTGGCGGGCATCGGGTCGCCCCCGCGGGAGGTCGCGCACCGTCGCCCCCGCGCGGGCGCTGCCCGAGATGCCGTAGCCCGGGTCGAGGACCTGGGCGACGGCCTCGAGCACCGAGAAGTCGACGACATCGCCGCGTCCCGTGTCCAGCCGGTTGGCGTACGCGACCAGCGCGGCCCAGGCGGCCTGCGCGGCGGCGCATTCGTCGGCCAGGAACGCCGGTGGCAGCAGCGGCGGCAGGCCGGGCAGTCCCGAGCGGGACAGCAGGCCGCCGATCGCCACGTGCACGTCGGCGCTGCCCGTCCAGTCCCGGTACGGGCCGGTCAGCCCGAAGTCGGTGATGGAGACGACGACGAGGCCCGGCCGGACGGCGAGCAGGCCCTCGGGGACGAGGCCGAGCGCGGCCTGCTGGTCCGGACGGGCGGTGTGCAGCAGGATGTCCGCGGTCGCCGCCAGCGTGCCCAGGAGCTCCCGGCCCGCCGCCGTGGTCAGGTCCACCACCGCGCCGCGTTTGTTGATCGAGTGAACCGCGAACGACAGGCTCGTCCCGTCCTCGGCGAACGGTCCCACCCGCCGCGCCGCCGCGCCGCCCGGCGGTTCGATCCGCAGCACCTCGGCGCCGAGGTCGGCCAGGTAGCGGCCGGTCGACTCGCAGCGGCCGTCGGCCAGGTCCAGCACCCGCACCCCGGCCAGCGGTAGGTCCACGTCGGGGCGCCCATCTCGGCCGGTCATCGGTCTCCCTTCGCGGCGGCGGTGGGAGCCGCGGCGCGGCTGCCCGGCTGCTCGGCTGGGCAGAGACCTGAACGGGAGACGGGTCCCCTCCTGCCGGCCGAGCCGCCGCTCGATCGTGTGCACCGGCTCCAGCGAACACCCGGTGTCGCGGCGACGCCATTGCGTTGCGCGCCGAATGGACGTGCCACCAGACGCACGGTGGCGCGGCCGGCCCGGATCACCCGATCGTGCCCCCCCGCCGGCCAGCGGAATCCGTGGAACTACTGACCAATAGGTCAGGTGACTAGGAACGGCCTCATTGTCATAGCCGAGATGGGCTACATGGCGAGTCGCAAAGCCGTTTTCTGACTAGAAAGGATGTGGTCACAACGATGTGGCCCTCTCCTGTTGGCCGGACGTTCATCCGACGCTGCCACCCTCTGCTCGGCGCGCCGGATGCTCACGTTCGGCGCGGCGGTCATCGAAGGGATCGACATGGAGGATCACCAGCACCGAGCGGATCGTCGCGGCGGCCGTCCGGGCGCGGCCGGCGCGGCCGGCGGACTGACGCGACC
>NZ_JAMQQF010000627.1 GCF_023716945.1 Frankia sp. AiPs1
CACCGCCATGGCGCGAGAGCCGCCGCGGCGGCCCGGTGACCCCGGGCACCTCCGCTGCGGCGACTGCGGCGATCTTTTCCACGACCCGGTCGGCGACGCGCAGCGAACCCGCCCCCGCGCCGGCGCGCCGGGGATCGCCCGGTTCGGCGCAGGCGTCGGACCGGGACGGCGTCGTCACCGCCGGCTCCGGCGCCGGTCCCCGCCGACGTATCGGGTGAGGTCGAGATCGCCGTCGACGACCTTGCCGACGACGAGCCCGATCGCCCCGAAGACCAGGACGATCAGAAACTCGCTGAACCCGCCGAAGGCGAGCGCGAGCCCGGCGATCAGGCCGGTGATCAGACCGAGTGCTGCTGCTCGCATGGTGACGCCCCTTCCGATTCTCGACCCGTCCGGTCGGGTGGTACGTCCGGCGGGCCCCTCGGACGGGCCGGGAGGGGGCCGCGGGTGTGATCGTCACATGAGGTGAAGGAACCGACACGCGTCATCCGGGCGGTGTCGCGTCACCTGACGCGGCGGCCACGCTGTGCTCCCGCGTGCTGACGCCGATGTACCCAGCGGACGCCGAACCGATGGCCCCAACGCGTGCCGGCGCCGCACCATCCCCGGCCGCGGGCCGCCACCCAGCCGGCCAGATCCTCGGCAGCAGTGCGCCGACGGTAGGCCGTGGGACGCGAGCCGGCGTCGGCCGACGGGCCCGTGGGCGACCGGCCCGGGCTCGACGGTCCTGCCCGCAGCGCCCGCAGGCCCTCGGCGAAGACCTGCGGGTCTCCGCCACGGTCCGGGTGATGCGTCCGGACGAACGCGCGGATTTCCGCCCGGCGCCGGGCCGCGTCAGCCTCCGTTCGGGAATCCGGGCGGGGCGCCTCACCCACCTCGTGCTGGGTCACGGCGGCCAGACCGACGGCGCCCCACCATTCCCGGTCTGCGGCGGACCGCCACCATTCCCGGTCTGCGGCGGACCGACCGAGACTCGTTGGTCGTTCGAGGCCGGGCCGTCCGGAAGGTCCAGATCGCGGATGATCACATCCACCCGAGGGCAGTCGGGCGCGGCGTGGAGCACCGCGGCCCGGATACGGCCGGCGAGGTCGGCCAACGGTTTGCCATAGCGGCAGTCGACCTGAACGAGGATTCGGTCCGCCCGCACCCGCACCCCCGCGACCCGCCGACCCGGCAGGTACGTCGCCACCTCGGCCACCTCGGCCACCTCGAACCGTCCCCGCGCCGCGTCGTCCGCCCCGAGGTCCTCGGCCGCGTCCGCCCCGAGGTACTCGGCCGCGACCGCCCCCCGGGGGCACGCGGGGATGTGCAGGGGCGCGGGCGTGGGGGCGGCGACGAGCCGGGCCACCTCCGGACACGCGGCCACCGCCGCCGCCACCCGATCGGGGTCCCAGCGGAACCAGGTGGTCGCACCCCCCATCCCGACCAGGCTCACTCGACCCGCCGGGTGTCTTCCTGGCCGTCGTCGCCGATATAGACGTCGTCAATGGCGACGTTGACCTCGGTAACCTCCAGCCCGGTCATCCCCTCCACGGAGCTGACGACGTTGCGCCGGATCGACTGCGACAGATCGACGATGGAGACGCCGTAGTCGCAGACCACGTCCAGATCGATGGCGGCCTGCCGTTGGCCGACCTCGACCGCGACGCCCTGCGCGACGCTCGCCGACGCGCCGGGGATGCGGGCCTTCACCGAGCCGACCGCCCGAGCGCCGCCGGTGCCCAGCTTGTGCACGCCCGAGACCTCGCGGGCCGCCACCCCGGCGATCTTGCGGACCACGGCATCCGCGATCGATGTGCGGCCCCGTTCGCTGGTGAGCTCCGTGGAGTGCTTCCGGTCCGGCACGGTGGTCCGGCTGGCACCCCCGACGCCGGTTGCCGACGAATCGGCCTGGCCGGCACTGGTCGAGGTCCCGCCGCCAGTGGTCGTGGTTCCGGTACTGGTGGTCGTGGTCATGCTGCTCCCCTTTGCTGTTGCGGCGCCCAGGCGGGCCGCCGTCGCGGTGCACTCGCCGACAGGCCGCCGCCCGCTGAGGCCGGGTCCGACCGGGTCATCGCGGGTCAGCTCGACCACGGCGACGACTCCCGCACAGGCCGGACGTCATGGGAGCTGGGAAAGGTGTGAAGGGCCAGGTCCGATCGGGCGGGGCGGCGCTTTGAGCACCTGCGGGCCCTCCCCGACGGGGTCACCCACGCCGCGAGCCGCCCGATTTCACCAGCCAGGCATCCCGTTCTCCCATGTACCCCGCGGGTGGGCGGTCATACGCTCCGGACCCGCGGATAGGTTGGATCCGGCCGGTCGCCCCGCCCAGACGGGCGGGGCCGCCCGCACGAGCACGACCGCCCGTCCGAGTACACGACCGCCCGTCCGAGTAGAGGCCGCCCGTCCGAGTAGAGGCGCCCGCACGAACAAGCCTGAGTGAGTCCGAGCGAAGGAGCATCCGCTGCCTCGATCCCACCCGGGCCCGCGCCAAGGCGCGGGAGCCGGCACCGCCACCGTGACCGTCCGGGCCCCGGCGAAGGTCAACCTGCATCTCGGCGTCGGCCCGCTGCGGCCGGACGGCTACCACGATGTGATCACCGTGCTCCAGGCCGTCTCGTTGTTCGACGACCTGACCGCCACCGCGCTCGACCCCACCGCGCCCGACCCCACTGCGCTCGACGGTGTGTACCCCGGCGACCAGGACGGGGTTGTGGTCACCGTCGAGGTCTCCGGCGAGGGCGCCGACCCGACCGCGCAGGGCCCGGCCACGACCACCCCCGACGTGTCCATCGTCCCCACCGGCCGCGACAACATCGCCGTCCGCGCGGCGCACCTGGTCGCCGAGGCCGCTGGTATCACCTCGGAGCGGGTGCACCTGACCCTCGCCAAGGGCATCCCGGTCGCCGCGGGCATGGCCGGCGGCAGCGCGGACGCGGCGGCGGCGCTGGTCGCCTTCGACGCGCTGTGGCAGGCCGGCCTCGACCGGGTCGCCCTCGCCGGCCTCGCCGCCCGGCTCGGCAGCGACGTCCCGTTCCCGCTGACCGGCGGGACCGCGCTGGGCACCGGCCGAGGCGAGCAGCTCACCGACGTCCTGGCCACCGGCGAGTACCACTGGGTGTTCGCGCTTGCCGACGGCGGCCTGTCCACCCCGGCCGTCTACGCCGAGTTCGACAAGCTGTCCGAGGGCCGGCTGCGCACCGGGCCCACCCCCGCCGACGACGTGTTGGCGGCGCTGCGCACCGGCGATCCCGCCCAGCTCGGGGCGGCCCTCGTCAATGACCTACAGCCGGCGGCGCTGCGGCTGCGGCCAGCGCTGCGCCGGGTCCTGGACACCGGCCGCGAGCTCGGCGCCGTCGGGGCCATCGTGAGCGGTTCGGGGCCGACCTGCGCCTTCCTCGCCGCCGGGGCGGCCCAGAGC
>NZ_JAMQQF010000628.1 GCF_023716945.1 Frankia sp. AiPs1
GGGGTGGACTGCGGCCCGGCCACCGGCACCATCGCCGCCACCCGCACCACCGCCGTCATCGCCACCGCCACCGCCACCGTCGAGGGCGCTGTCGATGGCGCTGTCGACGCCGCCATCGAGCCGGCGCCCGCCGGGACCCGCTGAACCCTGTGGCGAACATCGAGCCGGGTGGCCGGCCGGCGTTGGGGCGGCGGCTGGCCGCGGAGGCGGTGGGCAGCATGCTGCTCACCGGAGTGGTCGTCGGCTCGGGGATCGCCGCGGTCCAGCTCAGCCCCGGCCAGGTCGGGTTGGAGCTGCTGGAGAACGCCGCGGCGACCGCCGCCGGCCTGTTCGCCGTCATCCTCATGGTCGGCCCGGTGTCCGGGGCGCACTTCAACCCGGTTGTCAGCCTGGTCGACGCCGCGTTCGGCGGTCTGTCGTGGCGGGACGCCGCCGCCTACCTGCCCGCGCAGGTCGCCGGCTGCATCGGTGGGGCGGTGCTGGCGAACCTGATGTTCGACCGGTCGGCCCTTTCGGTCGCGACGCACCACCGCGCGTCCGGAGCGCACCTGCTCGCCGAGGTCGTCGCCACCGCCGGACTCATCCTGCTGATCTTCGCGCTGGCCCGGTCGGGACGGGCCGAGCGGGCCCCCGCGGCGGTCGGCGCCTACATCGGCGCGGCCTACTGGTTCACCAGCTCGACGAGTTTCGCGAACCCCGCGATCACCGTCGGACGGATGTTCTCCGACAGCTTCGCCGGGATCGCCCCCGCCTCCGCTCCGGCGTTCATCGCCGCGCAGGCCGTCGGCGGGGCAGTCGGCTGCGGGCTGGTCCGGCTGTTCTACCCGCCCACGGCCGCAGCGGGACGCCTCGTGAGCGACCCACGTCGGGCGGCCGACGCGACCCACCCCTCCCGGGAAAGGAGCACACCTCGATGACCGCGAAACCGTCGGTGCTGTTCGTCTGCGTCCACAACGCCGGCCGGTCCCAGATGGCCGCCGGCTGGCTCACCCACCTCGCCGGCGACCGCGTCGAGGTCCGCTCGGCCGGCTCCGCGCCCGCCGCGCAGATCAACCCCGCCGCCATCGCCGCCATGGCCGAGGTCGGCATCGACCTCACCGACCAGGCTCCGAAGATCCTCACCGTCGACGCGGTCGAATCCTCCGACGTCGTCATCACCATGGGTTGTGGCGACGCCTGCCCGATCTTCCCGGGCAAGCGCTACGAGGACTGGCAGCTCGACGATCCCGCCGGCCAGGGCATCGACGCCGTCCGCCCCATCCGCGACGAGATCCGCGCCCGCGTCGACCGGCTCCTCGCCGAGCTGCTCCCCGCCGCCACCTGACCGAGGCACCACCTGGCCGAGGCACGACCCGACCGAGGCACGACCCGACCGAGCCGCCACCTGACCGTGGCCGAGCCACGACCTGACCTGACCTGCCTCGGCCCGACCGAGCCGCGACCTGACCGTGGTCGAGCGACAAGCGATGAGCGGGCCGCGGCTCTGTACCCGGATGGCAGCCGCGGCCCGCGGGCCGATTAGCCACCGACCCCTTCCATTTCTAACAGATCCGTCACCGCCTGCCGAGCGGCGCCGGCTCACCTCACATTCCTGCCGACGCCGTCACCCTCGGCAGCCGGGCCCGCCGGGGTATCCAGCACGCCAGCGCGATTGCACCTACCACTCCCATGCCTCGGCCGGTGAGCAGGCCGGGCACCGCCGCCTCCCGCGGCCGGCGAAGCGAGCCGACGTCCCTCGGTCCCATCCGCGGAGCGGCACAAATCTGACATGACGACTATGCAGCGTCCGACGCGCACCACCAAGAGGGGGCTGGCGGGCACGAGCCCGTGCCGACGGGCATTCCCGCCGGCACGGGCTCGTTGCCGTGCCGCCACTCGACGCCGACCGCCACCCGATGCCGACCGCCACCCGATGCCGACCGCCACCCGACGCGACCGGCACGGGGCCGGCCGCTACTCGACGCGGCCCTTACTCGACACGGCCCCGCTTGGCGCGGCCGCTACTCGACGCAGATGGCGTTCGCGCCGTGGGGAGCGGTGAGCTTGCCGTTCTTGATCACGCCGTACCAGCCGCACGGGACGGAGACCGCCGGCTTGTCCTTGGTGTAGGTGGTCGGCGGGATCAGGCCGCCGAGGGTGTTCTTCGCCGGCTGGGCGTAGAGCCCGGTGTAGAGGTCGGCGGAGGTCGGGCTGGGCCCGATCTTCGCGGCCGCCTTGCCGAACATGACGCCCGCGGCCCAGCCGGCGCTGGCGCTGGCGTTCAGCGGGGTGCTCGACTTGTAGGACTTCATCGCCTGCAGGAAGTCCTCCGTTCCCGGGGCGTCACCGAACCAGTTGAACGAGTCGTTCGCGATGTACGCGCCGTTGTAGTTGGCGTTGTCCAGCAGCTTGTCGAGGAAGCTCTGCCCCGGCGAGATCAGCTGCGGCCGGTAGTTCTGCTTCGCGCAGTCGGCGACGAAGCGCTCGCTGACCTCACCCGAGCTGTTGAGGATGATCGATTCCACCCCGGCCGAGCGCATGTTGAGGCACTGGGAGGTGTAGTTCGGCGACGACGACGAGATCGCCAGGCCGGCGGCGAACTGCAGGCCCAGCTTCGTGGCGATGCCGCCGGCAAGGGTGAGTCCCTGCGCGCAGGCGGGCAGCTCGGCGCAGACGACCATGCCGAGCTTCTTCTTGCCGGCGATCTTGGCGGCGTTCACCTCGGAGACGACGTAGTTGACGGCGGTGTCCGAGGTCGGGAAGAAGTTCGGGTCGGTCAGCCACAGCGCCGCGGTGGCGGATCCGCCGATCACCGGAATCTTCTTCGCGTCGACGTAGTCCTTCCAGGCCGACTCCAGCCCGGACTCGTGCGTGCCGACGAGCGCGATGATCTTATCGTTCTCGACCATGCCCTTGACGGCGGCCAGCGACTTGGCCGGGTCGTTGGCGTCGTCGCGGACGACGACCTTGATCGGGTGCCCGTTGATGCCACCCCGGTCGTTGGTCCACTGCGCCCAGGCCTGCACGGCGTCCGCCGTCGCCTTGGAGATCACGCCGGCGAAGCCGCTGAACTGGCCCACCGTGCCGATGACCAGCGGGCTGCCGGTCGGTGCCGGCGACTTCGGTGCCGCCGGGGCCGCCGAGGCGCCGCCCCCGGAACCGCCGCCCGAGCTGCCCCCGGAGCTGCCGGAGCTGCCGCACGCGGCGACCGCGAGGACCAGTGCCACGAGACACACAGCCGGTCGTAATATCTGGCGCTTCACACAGGTGCCCTTCTTCTTCAACGGGTTGTCGTATCCAGCGCCTCCCCCCACGCCATCGGCATGAGGGGAGAAAAAAGGGATGCCGCGGACGGCAGCGCGGTCGGTCCGCGGGCGCCGCGGGCGCCGCAGTCGGTCGCGACGTGGTCAGCCGCCGAT
>NZ_JAMQQF010000629.1 GCF_023716945.1 Frankia sp. AiPs1
CCCCCGGCGCCCGTCCCGGACCCGGCCGCACGCCGACGCACGGGCACGCGACCCAGCCCGGCCACCCGCCTCACCCGCGCCCCCTCCGGCTACGACGCCCGCTGCGTCCCTACTGCCGACACTCCGGACGACGGCACTTCCCGACGCCCGCACACCCCACCACGGCCACACACTCCCACCACGGCCGCAAGCCCCATCACGGCCGCAGTCGACCCATCGTGCCGCACCGGCCCCGGGGACGGAGGACCTACCCCGCGCGAATCACCACAATCCGGAGTCCCCCTCGGTAACCGCCGCCCGGCCCGGCCCGGGTGGAGCACCTCCACCGGCGGTGTCCGGACCCGCCCGTCGCGGGGCAGACCCGGACCGTCACATGGGAGACCCGGGCCGTCACATGGGAGACTGAGCCGACGGCAACGACCTGCCTGCGGCCACCTGGGCCGACCACGCCGACGGGTCCGTCTGCCTATGGGTCCGTCTGCCTACGGGTTCGTGCGCCTACGGGTTCGTGCGCTGACAGGTCCGTGTGCCGACGGGTCCGTGCGCTGACGGGTTCCGCCCGGCGCGCCTCGCGGGGTGCGGATCCGGAGCTGCGAACAGCCGGGCGGTCGGCCCCGGCCGGCCGGGTCGCGTGCCCGACAACACGCGAAACGCACCCGTTCCCGGGTACGTTTCGCGGGAATGCAGTGCCTGCCGAGAAGTCCGAGCCAGCCGAGAAGTCCGTGCCTGCCGAGAGGAACCGGGTGCCCAACAATCTCACCCGCGACGAGGCGCGCGAGCGCGCCCGCCTGCTCAACGTGGCGTCCTACGACGTCGAACTCGACCTGACGACCGGCCCCGGGACCTTCCGCACGTCGACCGTGGTCACGTTCACCGCCCGCGAGCCGGGGGCGTCGACGTTCATCGAGCTCGCCGCCGCCAAGGTCGACGAGGTCGTGCTCAACGGCGCCTCGCTGGACCCCGCCGCCGTGTTCGACGGCGAGCGCATCCGGCTCGACGACCTCGCCGAGTCCAACCGGCTCACCGTGGTGGGCGACGGCGTGTACTCGCGCACCGGCGAGGGGCTGCACCGCTTCGTCGACCCGGTCGACGAGGCGGTCTACCTCTACACCCAGTTCGAGACCTACGACGCGCATCGGATGTACGCCTGTTTCGACCAGCCCGACCTGAAGTCGACGTTCACGCTGACGGTGACGGTGCCGGCGGACTGGTCGGCCATCTCCAACAGCGCGGTCGCGGCGGTCGCGGAGGCCGCCATCGGGGTGCGCACCATCCGGTTCCTCACCACGCCGGTGATGTCCACCTACATCACCGCGCTCGTCGCCGGTCCGTACCACGAGGTCCGCGATCACCACGACGGCATCGACCTCGGGTTGTACTGCCGGCGCTCGCTGGCCGAGTTCCTCGACCCGGCGGAGATCTTCGAGATCACCAGGGCCGGCTTCGACTTCTACCACCGCGTGTTCGACTACCGGTACCCGTTCGGCAAGTACGACCAGCTCTTCGTGCCGGAGTTCAATGCCGGCGCGATGGAGAACGCCGGCTGCGTGACGTTCCTGGAGGAGTACGTCTTCCGGGCCAAGGTCACCGAGGCCCGCCGCGAGCGCCGCGCCGAGACGATCCTGCACGAGATGGCGCACATGTGGTTCGGCGACCTGGTCACCATGCGCTGGTGGGACGACCTGTGGCTGAACGAGTCGTTCGCCACGTACATGTCGGTGCTGGCGCAGGTGAGTTCCACCCGGTTCACCAACGGCTGGACGACCTTCGCCAATGCGGAGAAGGGCTGGGCCTACCGGCAGGACCAGCTTTCCTCGACCCACCCCATCGTCGCCGACGCCCCCGACATGGACGCGGTGCGCACGAACTTCGACGGCATCACGTACGCCAAGGGCGCCTCCGTGCTCAAGCAGCTCGTCGCCTGGGTCGGGCAGGAGGAGTTCCTGTCCGGGCTGCGGACGTACTTCCGCCGCTACGAGTACGCGAACACCTCCCTGCGCGACCTGCTCGACGAGCTGGAGAACGCCAGCGGCCGGGACCTGACGACCTGGTCGGCCGAGTGGCTGGAGACCACGGGCGTCAACACGTTGCGCCCGCGCTTCTTCACCGACTCCTCCGGCCTGTTCACCTCGTTCGACGTGGTGCAGGAGCCGCCGAGCGCCCCGCCGACCGCGTCGAAGGCGCTGCGCCCGCACCGGCTCGCCATCGGCCTGTACGACCGCGACACCACTGGTGCGCTGGTCCGCCGCGAGCGGATCGAACTGGACGTGACCGGCGAGCTCACCGAGGTGCCGAAGCTCGTCGGCGCCCGCCAGCCGGACCTCATCCTGCTCAACGACGACGACCTCACCTACGCCAAGGTCCGCCTCGACGATCGGTCGCTGGCCACCCTCGTCGAGTCGATCGGCGCAATCTCCCAGTCGCTGCCGCGGACGCTGTGCTGGGCGGCGGCGTGGGACATGACCCGCGACGCGGAGCTCGCCGCGCGGGAGTACGTCCGGCTCGTGCTGTCCGGCGTGACCGCCGAGGACGACATCGGCGTGGTGCAGTCGCTGCTGGCCAAGGCCGACCTGACCATCGACGCCTACGGCGAGCCGGCGAACCGCGCGCCGGCGTTGCGGGCGCTGACCGAGCGCGCCGAGGAACTGGCCCGCTCCGCGCCGCCCGGCAGCGACGTGCAGCTCGTCTACACGACCACGTTCGCCCGGGCCGAGGACGCCGACCAGGTGGGCCGGGTGCGGGCGCTGTTCGAGGGCACCGACGTCATCGAGGGTCTCGTCCTGGACACCGAGCTGCGCTGGACGTTGCTGACCCAGCTCGTGGCGCGGGGCGTCTACGGCGCCGCCGAGATCGACGCCGAACTCGCCCGCGACCGCACCGCCACCGGCGAGAAGCGCGCCGCGACCGCGCGGGCCGCCCGCCCGAGCGCCGAGGCGAAGGCCGCCGCGTGGAGCGCGGTGATGGACTCCGACGAGCTGTCCAACCACCTGGCCGTCGCGACGATGAGCGGCTTCTGGATCTCCGGTCAGCTCGAGCTGACCCGCCCCTACGTCGCCCGCTACTTCGACGAGATCGGCGGAATCTGGGAGACCCGTAGCTTCGACACGGCCTCGACCATCACCCAGATGCTCTTCCCGTCCTCCGTCATCGAGCCGGAGACGGTGGCCAGGGTCGATGCGTACCTCGCCGACCGCAACCCGACGCCGCCGCTGCGCCGCGCCCTGCTCGAGGGTCGCGACGGCCTCGTTCGGGCACTGGCGGCCCGCGCCAAGGACGCCGCCACCGCGGCGTAGGGGCACCGGTCGCGCCGGGGCCCCTACGGTGCAGGGGGCGCCCGCGCGACCCGCCCCGCTCAGAAAATCACCTCCTTTGTGGGGGGCCCGCCGGGGGAGTTG
>NZ_JAMQQF010000062.1 GCF_023716945.1 Frankia sp. AiPs1
GCGCAGGTGCGGGGAGCTCGGATCCGGCAGCGGCGGGGCGTCCAGGCAGCAGTGGCTCCACCGCGGCACCGCGGCGGCCGGCGCTGACGGCGCTGACGGCGCTGACGGCGTCGATGGCGCTGACGGCGTCGATGGCGCTGACGGCGGCATGACTGCCACCTGCGGCGTGGCGGGGCGTCTGGATGGGTTACGGATGGTTACCGCGGCGAGCACTCCGCCGAGCCCGCAGAGCCCCGCCGCGAGCAGGGCCGCGGTGTGGAAGCCGCGGGAGAACTCCGCCGGGCGCAGGTAGGAGGCGCCGGTGATGCCGGCGGCCGCGGGCAGGACCGCGACGGCGATCAGGCCGGCCGCGCGGGCCACGTCGTTGTTCACCGCCGAGGCGATGCCCGCGTGTCGTGCGGGCACCGCGGCCAGCGCGGTCGCCGTCAGCGGTGCCACCGTGGTGGCCAGGCCCAGGCCGAACACGGTCACGGCGGGCAGCACCGAGGTCACATAGTTCCCGGCCGCGTCGACCCGGGTGAACAGGGCCAGGCCCACTCCGACGAGGACCGGCCCCGCGCTCATCTGCAGCCGCGGGCCGATCCGGGTGGCGAGCGCCCCCGACCGGGCGGACAGCAGCAGCATGATCACCGTTACCGGGAGCAGTGCGACACCGGACTGCAGCGGGCTGTAGCCGCAGACCTGCTGAAGCTGGATCGGCAGCAGGAACAGGGCGCCGCCGAGTGCCGCATACACGGCGAAGGTGACCAGGTTCGTCGCGGCGAACTGACGGGCGGCGAACAACTCCAGCGGCAGCATCGGCGCCGGTGCCCCGCGTTCCCAGCCGACGAAGGCGGCCAGCAGCAGCGCGCCGCCGACCAGAGCGACGCCCACGGCCGGCTTGCTCCAGCCCGCCCCCGGACCCTCGATGAGCCCGTAGGTCACCCCGACCAGGCCGAGGGTGACCAGCGCCCCGCCGACCACGTCGACCCGGCCACCGACCTGCGGGTCGCGGGACTCGGGCACGTGCCGCCAGGTCAGCACGAGGACCACGGCGGCCACCGGCAGGTTGATCAGGAAGATCAGCCGCCAGGACCAGACCTCGACCAGCCAGCCGCCCAGGAACGGCCCGATCGCCAGGGCCACCCCGCTGAGGCCCGACCAGGCGCCGATCGCCCGGCTGCGGTCCTGTGGCGCGAAACTCGCCTCCAGGATCGCCAGGCTGCCCGGGGTCAGCAGGGCCGCGCCCACCCCCTGCAACGCCCGGGAACCGATGAGCACGGGGGCGTTCGGCGCCACGGCGGCGCCCATCGACGCGACGACGAACCACACCACGCCGATCAGAAAGACCCGGCGTCGTCCGTAGCGGTCCCCGAGGTCCCCGGCGACCAGCAGCAACCCGGCCAGGGTCAGCGTGTATCCGGTCACCACCCACTGCAACGACGCCAGGCCGGCGTCGAAGTCCCGGCCGATCGCCGGCAGCGCGATGCCCACCACGGTCGCGTCGATCGAGGCGATCGCCGAGCCGAGCACCGTGGCGGCGAGCACCCAACGGCCGGCCGCGCTGTCGACCCGCAAGCTGTCGACCCGCAAGCTGTCGACCCGCACGCCGTCGCCCCGCACGCCGTCCATCGGGCCTCCTCCAGACACCCGACTTCCAGGCACCCGACTTTCCAGCTCCCGGGCCGGGTCCACCAGCCCACTGGGACGTCCGGGTCCCTGCCTACACCACCCGGCCCGACGGCGAAACTCCGCCGACCTCCCGTGGGCGGGGTTGCCTTGCCCTTCGGGGGGGACGAATCAGACGCGAAGCCCCCCCAAAGGGCAAGAAAGCCGCCGGTCGCCGCCGCCCGGTCGCCGCCGGCGACCCTGCCGCGGGGGCGGACCGGTCCCGGTCAGGCGGCTTTGGCGATCATGGCTTCGCTGCGTTCCCACAGCTGGCGGGCCAGGTCCGCATCGTCGGGTGAGCAGGAACGGGGCCAGGCGGGGTTGCTCGATGCCTACTGCCAGGCCCGGAAGATGTCCGCTGCTAGGCCCGGAAGCGGTCGGGGTCGGCCGCGGCCCAGTCGGCGGCCCAGGCCGCGGGCGGCTCGGCGAGCAGCTCGCCGGGCTCCAGCCAGGAGTACAGCTCGGCGTAGCTGCGGGTGTCGGTGTGGGTGAGCCGGCGCATCAGCATCCCGGGATGCAGCTCGTCCGGGTGCGAGCAGCCCAGCGAGGCCATGAGCTGCACGGCGGTGGCGACCGTGGCCTGCTGGTAGCGACGGACCCGCTCGCCCTTGTCCGCGACGTCGAGGGCGCGGGCGCGGCGCGGATCCTGGGTGGCCACCCCGGTCGGGCAGGTGTTGGTGTGGCAGCGCAACGCCTGGATGCAGCCGACCGCCATCATCATCGCGCGGGCCGAGTTGGTGTAGTCCGCGCCCTGCGCGAGCCGCTTGACGATGTCCGTGCCGGTGGCGACCTTGCCGCTGACCCCGATCCGGATCCGGTCCCGCAGCCCGACGCCGACCAGCGCGTTGTGCACCGTGATCAGCCCCTCGGTGAGCGGGGTGCCGACGTTGTCCTCGTATTCCAGCGGCGCGGCCCCGGTGCCGCCCTCGGAACCGTCGACGACGATGAAGTCCGGGGTGACGCCCTCGGCCAGCATCGCCTGGCAGATCGCGAGCAGCTCCCGGCGCGAGCCCACGCACAACTTGAACCCGGTCGGCTTGCCCCCGGCGAGCTCCCGCATCCGCGCCACGAACAGCACCAGCTCCCGCGGGGTGGCGAACACCCGGTGCCCCGGCGGGCTCTCGCAGGTCACCCCGGCGGGCACGCCGCGGGCCGCGGCGATCTCGGCGCTGACCTTCGCCGCCGGCAGGATGCCGCCGAGCCCCGGCTTGGCGCCCTGGCTCAGCTTGAGCTCCACCATCTTCACGGCCGGCAGCGTCGCCTTGTCCTTGAACATTGCCGGGTCGAAGTCACCGTCGGCGCTGCGCGCGCCGAAGTAGCCGCTGCCGATCTCCCAGACGAGATCGGCGCCGTGGCGCAGGTGATGCTCGGTCAGCCCGCCCTCGCCGGTGTCGTGGGCGAACCCTCCGGCGGCGGCGCCGCGGTTCATCGCCAGCACCGCGTTGCCGGACAGCGAGCCGAAACTCATCGCGGAGACGTTGAGCAGGGCGATGTCGTACGGCTGGGTGCAGTCCGGCCCGCCGACGCGCACCCGCGGAGGCGGCGCGTCCGCTGCGACGGGGACCGGGACGGTCGTGTGCGGCAGGAACTCGTAGCCGACGGCGTTGACGTCCCGCTCGGTGCCGAACGCCTGGTCGCTGTGGATGCCCTTGGCCCGCTCGTAGATCGTCGTGCGGATTTCCCGGTCGAACGGTCGGCCGTCGACGTTGCGCTCGACGAAGTACTGCTGGATCTCGGGCCGGATGCCTTCCAGCAGGTAGCGGAAGTGCCCGGCCACCGGGAAGGTGCGCAGGATCGCGTGCCGGCGCTGGACGACGTCGTGGACCGCGAGCGCCAGCAGCGCGGCGAACACCGCGACCGCCACCCACCAGCCCGCCGACCAGAACACCGCGGCGACGACCGCCGCCGCGGTGAGTACGACCAGGCCCGACAGCATCCCCAGCGGGAACATCGTGCGTCCTCTCCTGCGCCGCCGACGAGCGGCGCCGGGCGGGCGGAGAGCCACCCCGAGGTTTCGCGCCGTCGCGACGGGTTCGACGCTATACGCCGCGACAGTCAGGACTGCTCTGAATTGCTCCGTGCATCGGGTGTGCGCCGCAACGGCCAGAGTGGGCGTCTGGCCCCACCCGGCCGGCTGCGGTCCGTGCCCACGGGGACGGAGGGCAGGCCGCAGGCGTGAGGTCGGATGGTGTGAGGTCGGATGGCGGTAGATCGGATGGCCGTTGCCGACGTCAGCCGGTGACGAAGCAGAACTCGTTGCCCTCCGGGTCGGCCAGGACGAGGAAGCCGCCGCCCTCGTCCTCGATCACGTCCCCGAGGCGGGTGGCCCCGAGGGCCTCGGCCGCCGCGGCGGCGCCGAGCAGGTCGGCGTCCTCGACGTCGAGGTGCAGCCGGTTCTTCGGCGACTGCTTGCCCTCCGGCACCCGCTGGAACCCGATCAGCACCGGATCGGCGGCCACCGTGGCCCAGTCCGGGTCCCGGACCTCCACCGGCGCGCCCAGCAGCGCGGACCAGAACCGTGCCAGGGTCGCCGGGTCGGCGCAGTCGAACACGATCTCGTTGATCCGTCGGGTCACGCCTCGCATTGTCCCGCCGGTCTCCTCGCGGTGTCCGGCCGCTCCAGGCGGCGGGAGACGGTACGGGCGCTCGCCCTGATCCGGATCACGGTGGAGCCGTCGGTCCAGGACCGGAGACGGCGGGCGGGGTCGAGGGTGTAGGTGCGGGTGGTGGCGCCTGCGGTCTGAGATGCGACCAGCTCGTTGGCCTGAAACAACAAAAGGCTTAGTAGGAATTCCTGACGGCATTCCTAGAAAACCCGAGTCACTCCGACTTGAACGATCGAAATGGCTCGGAAGAGTGATTCGAATTATCGCCTGTGGTCGTTGCGTTCTGCTGCCAGAGGGGAAAAATGGCGGCGGATTTTCGGGGAATCGGAAGCGGACTTCGTGGTAGATCTCGATTTCAGTCGCAGAGCTCTTGAGTGATTTCAGAAACCTACTGGATTCGAGCCTTCTTTATTGCCTGGATCCGCGTCTCCACGGCCGATTCCTACGCCACGTCCGAATAAGGATTCCGGAAATCACCGCAGTCCCCGAGACTATGGGGGCAGCGACACCCAGAAAGGCTGCCGCCATCAGCCCACCGATCACGATTGCGTAGAGGGAGACGACGGTGGGGCGAAACCACCTTGGCTCGCCTTCTGCTCTAGCGTGGATTGCTGGACTCCGCATTCTGATGATTCCTTGTTTGTCTCGTGGAGGAGGCGATTGTCGACTTCGGTAATACCGGGCGCAGACGACAGTGTAGATGGCGATGGTTATTGGGTAGCGGAATCCGACGATGACGGTGACCCAGATTACGTAGGTGTTTGTGCAAAACCATCGTGTAAATCTTCGTGTCGAGCTGGCGATGGCCCGGTATGCGCGGGCTCCGTAATACCACCAGCTCGGCTTCTTCCAGAAAAACGACAGCTGGCCGTTGAGGTCGAAGGTGTTGTACGGGTCTTGGTAGTCGTAGTCGTAGTCGTAGTCGTAGGGGCTGGCGTTACCGCCGAGGACTGGGTCGGTGGAGAGGAATCGTCCGGTGTGGGGGTTGTAGAGGTGGACGACCATGAGGGTGAGGCCGGCGAGGGCATCGCGGGAGCGTTGTTCGGTGCCGAGCCAGCCGTAGCGGGCGTAGGCGGTGGTGGGGAAGTAGGGGAGGCCGAACTCGTTGGATTCGGCGTAGGTGGCGATGGAAGTGGCTGAGGTTGAGTCGTCGGTGGTGGCGACGATGTCGCCGTGAAGGTCGGCGAATTGAAGGGTGCCGGTGCCGGTGCCGGTGCCGGTGTCGGTTTGGAGGGCGGCGAGGTTGCCGCCGATTCCGGTGATGTTGCGGGTCCAGGTGCCGCCGGTGACGCCGATCCAGGTGGGGCTGTCGCCGGACGCGGTCGGGTAATGGTTGGTGCTGGTAGTGGAGCCGTCAGTCCAGGATCGGAGGCGGCGGGCGGGGCCGAGGGTGTAGGTGCGGGTGGTAGAACCTGCGGTCTGGGATGCGACCCAGCACGTCTCGGCTGACGTATGACCAGCTTCGAAAGACGACGCAGACCGCTGGAGCCGCGCTCTCGCCGTCAAGCCAGCTGGCAAGTGAGTTGCCCGCTGCTTGCGGGTCGACCAGCGCGGTCCGTAGCGCCGCCAGAACTTCGCGTGCCCGCACCGGAAGCCCTTCCTTCTCTGGGCGGGCTGCTAGTGTTCACTTCTGTTGGTGCGGGCTGCCTTTTCTGGGCTCCTGGCCTGTCGTTTCCACAGAACTGTTCCGACAGGAGTAACCGCGACGATCACTGCCGGGGGCCAGGAGTAGTCCCCGGTCGCGAGGAGCTCGGTCAGAATCGCGGCGGCTCCGAGGACCACTCCCAGCAACGTACTGGCGGCAACCGAGTCGCGAACAGACGGCACTGCCATCAATTTCCCTTCCATCCCTTCGTCGGGTCTCCGTGGCGGCACTACAAGATCGTGGCTGCGTCGCATCGGCGCCGCCTGCAGATGTCGTGGACAGGCGATTCGATCAGTATAGTGGGATCCGGCCTGCTTACGCCTGGTTGCGGCAACTGCCGCCGCTGCGGGGTCCGCCGTGACTGACCGTGCCGTCCACGGGGGTCGGGCCGCCGGAGGTCAGTCCGGCGTCGGTGCTTCCTGCGCCTGGCGCCGTTCCGTGCGGAGTCCTTCGAGGTCCGAGAAGACGGTCTCGATGAATCCAGCCCGCCGCAGCATCATGCTGACGTTCGACCGGACGATCGCCGAGCACCGAATTTCGGGCCGGCCGACGGGCTGGACGTAGATTCGATCGTCGAGTCGAAGGCCTGCTATCTCGTTCCAGGAAAGCCGATAGGATCTCAGCGGATTCCTGATGGTCAGGGATGCCTTGGTGGCGATCACGCAGGCGTGCACCCCGGTGCGCCAGATGAAAGCCGCCCCCGCAAGATACACAAAGGGCATGGTGCATGAGTACTCGCTCGGAAACTCATGCACCATGGGTCCGATGTCGACACCGGCGACAACCGCTGTCAACGCCATACACAGACCCGCGAACCACGATGTGGAGAGGCTACGGAAGACGTGAGTATCTGCGTCCCTCGACCTTCGCATCCGACTCCCTGTGGTCCGCTCTCGGCTCTCGGGTCTTAGCTTAGGCGCGTCGAGCGCGATCGGCCGACGGTCAGCTCGGCCGCCGAGCCTCCCCGTCGACAGCGGTAAGCTCGACGAAAGCCGCCTGGAAGATTTGGGCGAAGGTCGCGGCGGCGGCGGGTCCGAAAAGGTGCCGGTGGTAGCCGAACGCGAGGTGCAGACCGGCGCCGTACCTGGTTGCGCCGATGAACAGCCCTTGGGGCATGCCGGCGGTGCCGGTGAAGTAGACCGACGAGATCTTCGGGTTGTCGGCGGCGATGGCAGCGAGCGGCCCGAGGTTGCTGATGGCGGCGGCGGGGGTGATGAGCGGGCGCGCCGTGCGCACCCCCCACCGCAGGACCGAGCCTCGCCAGGGCCCCGGTATCCGCGCTGTGGCGGCCGCGCCGACTCGGCCGGCGACTCCCGCGATGGCGGGTGCGGCGGCCTCCCGCTTTGCCCGCTCGGTCTGATCGACGATTCGACCAGCCAGTCTGACCAGGTCCGCCCGGTCGGCCGGCTCACTGACGATCACGACCTGGCCGGTGTTGTTGCCACTTGTGCCAGGGGAGGTCCGCAGACCGATCGGCATCCTGACGCGCAGTGTCCCGGCCTCCTCGCCGTGCCGACGGTTCCACCGGTCGATGGCAAGGTGGGTCGCCGCGACGAGCAGGTCGTTGACGGTCAGTCGACGTCCGCCGGGCAGCAGCACGCGCCGCGCGGGCACCGGCAGGCTCAGGGATTGGTAACCGTAGCCGGCGTCCCGGCTCGCGTCCAAGGGTGTGATGTGCCGGCCGGAGCGCTGGGTGAAGGCGGTCCAGCCATGGGCTGCCGCCCTCGGGACGGGCGGCATGGCGGTGGGCAGCCTGACGGGACCGTCGCTGGTTCCGTCCGTCGCTGCGGCTTCGTCGGCCACCCCGTCGGCCAGTTCGTACGCGGAAAAGATCTCGGTGACGACGGCGGCGAGGCTCATCCCGTCGACCGCGAGGTGATGCGCGACGACGGAGAGCTGGTCGCCGTCCGGCTGGTGCACCAAAGCTATGCGCAGGGGCGGGTTGGCGCGCAGGTCGAAAGGCGCCGACATCATCGTCTCGTGGATGCGCCAGCCGTCACTTCCGTCGTCGATCCGCCAGACGGGGTTCGCTGACGGCTCGGCGGTGAACCGCCATGCGTGCTGGCGCGCGCCGTAGAGGCTCGCCCGCATCATGGGATGGCGGCTGATCGCCGCGCGCACCGCGAGCCGAAGCCGCGCCATGTCCACGGTGCCCATGGTCTGCACGAACAATCCGCAGGTCAGCGGCGCACTGGCCCGGTCGGAGGCGGCCAGGATCTGCTCGCTCGACGTGAGAATCCGATCCGGAGCGGGCGCCGGCCAGCCGCCCCGACACCCTTCTTCTACGTGCACTGGACCCCAGCCCCCCAGAACTAATCAGCACACGATATATGCATCGTGGAAGATCCGGTGACCGGGTGCCGGCAGACCGCCGGCCGGGTGTGACCCGCCGTCCGCGCCCCGGTGGCAGGTCGTGGGTCGGGCGCGCCGGCGCGCAGCCGCCTGAACCAGGCGATCAGAGTTCCGTGACGAGGGGGCTCACGATGGCCGGGTGTCGCTGGTGCCGAAGGCGTTGGCGACGGCGACCGGTGAGATCTGAGGACCTGCGTGCCCGCGGCTCGGATGAACTCGCAGAACTCCTCGAAGCCCCCGAGCTCGGACGGGCTGGCCAGGCCCGAGCCGAAGTCGCTGCGGAAGAAGTGCGGCCGTAAGCCCGGTGGGCAGGGGTGGCCTCCCGGTTCGACGCTGGCGATGACCGACGCCCCGACTTGGACGGGTGACCTACGAGCCGGCGGCGTGCCGGGGCTGCGGGGAGCCGCTGGTCCTCGCGCAGGTCACCGGGGTGGAACGCCGGCAGGTCGTGGACGTGCCGGTCGTCGAGCCGGATGTGGTCGAGCCGGATGTTGGTCGAGCACCGGCTCGTCGAGCGGGAGTGCGCCTGCTGCGGCACGCGCACGAAGGCGGACGTGCCCGTCGGGGTCGACGCCCCGGTCCAGTACGGCCCCGGCGCCGAGGCATGGGTCCGCCGTCTACAACAACGCCGGCAATTTAAGCTCGGTATACGGTCCCGAAGATTCTTGCAGGCGGTGCGGTGCGGTGCCGGGGGGGGGGGGGGGGGGGGGGGGGCGGCCCGCCCCCCCCCCCCCCCCCCCCCCCCCCCAACCCCCCCCCCCCCCCCCACCCCCCCCCCCCCCCCCCCCCCCCCGCCCGCGCCCCCCCCCCCCCCCCCCCCCCCCCCCCCCCCCCACATCCCCGTTGCCGTCAGCGTTGACGGGGGAAGGGGCGCTGGGGGACGGGGCGCTTGAGGACGACGCGGTCGAACTCGGTGCCGTGCTCGTCGACGCCGCGCACGGTCAGCGTGGACGCGCCGCCGGGCTGCCCCGGCGTCGAGTCGACGGCCACGAACGCGTAGTTGTCGAACCGGGTCCGCGACCAGGAGATCGCCTCGGGGGTCTTCGTGCCGTCGGGCGCCCAGACGTAGCTGTTGGGCACGACGTTCGATCCCGCCGGGGCCGGCTTGCCGCGGTAGTTCTCCACCTCACCGGTCTGGAACTGGTAGCGGGGCCGGCCG
The DNA here is from genome assembly GCF_023716945.1 of Frankia sp. AiPs1. Lineage (GTDB taxonomy): Bacteria > Actinomycetota > Actinomycetes > Frankiales > Frankiaceae > Frankia. Next base: position 9,410 of record NZ_JAMQQF010000062.1, read on the forward strand.
GCGCTGCCCGCGGTGATGTAGATGGTGCCGTCCTTGGCCGGCTCGATGGTCGAGCCGTCGGGCGCCTCGCGGGTCGGGGCGTTGCCGCGGATCGGGTCGGAGCGCTCGAAGAGGTGGTTGTGCCCCTGGAGCACCAGGTCGACCTGGTAGCGGTCGAACAGGGGCGCCCACGCGCCACGGACCCCGCCGTCGCTGGCGTGCTGCGTGGTCGTCGAGTAGGCGCAGTGGTGGAAGAAGCAGACGATGAAGTCGATGTCGGGGTCGTTGCGGTACCCCTTGAGCGTCCGCTCCACCCAGGACGTCTGCGCGCCGCCGGAGTAGCCGGTGTTCGTCTTGATCTCGAAGCTGACGTCGTTGGCGTCCAGGGACAGCACCGCGACGTTGCCGTAGACGAACGAGTACACGCTCGGGCAGCCCTTGGGCCCGTCGCTGGGCAGGTCGAGGCGGGCCGCGTGGCCGCCGTAACCGTGCGGCGAGTAGAGCGCCTCCATGTCGTGGTTGCCGGTGGCGAACATCCACGGGCTGCGGGCGCTGGAGAGCTCGATGTCAGCCAGGTAGACGTCCCAGACCGTCGGGTCGTAGTTGTCGAAGCCGGCCGGGGGCTGGCCGGTGGTGGTCCGCTGCGGGGGCTTGCCGGCGCCGGACGGGTCGGCGTAGCAGATGTCGCCGGCGAGCAGGTGGAACGCCGGGTCCTGGCGGGCGATCGCCGCGGTGATGGCGGAGGCGTGCGCGACGGTCGGCTCGTTGTCCGGCTTGTAGTAGTTGTCGTCGAACAGGCCCTTCGGGTCACCCTGCGGGGTGGTGTTCGACCCGTGGTCGCCCATCATCGTGAACCGGAACGGTCCCCCGAGGCGGCCCTTCGCGTGGCCGGTGCGCACCGCCTGCACCGGGGTCGTCGCCCCGCCGGGGACGCGGAACCGGTAGTAGTACTCCCGGCCCGGGGCGAGGCGGTCGAACGCCGCGTGCACGTAGAACTGCTCGACGCTGAGGATCGACCCGTCGACCTGCGGCACCTGCGACAGCAGCGGGCGGACCTCGGCCTCGACCGTGCCGCCGAGGCCGCGGGTCGGGCCGATGTCGACGAGGATCCGGCCGCGGCCCGGGTTACGGGTCAACTGCGCGGCCAGGCGGAGCTGGCGTGCCGGGTCGATGCCGAACGCGGTGTGCCGCCCGCCGACCAGCAGGGGGCTGTCCGCCGCGGTGGCGGCGTAGGCGGCCCGGCCGAACGGGGTGGTGCCCAGGGTCGCGGCGCCCGCGCCGGCAAGGCCGCCGAGCAGCATGCCGCGGCGGCTCACCGGCCGGCGGCGCAGGAAGGTCTGGAGCCACTCGTGCTGCTCCGCGATGGTCATGTCCTGGGCGATGTTCGCCGGAACGCCGGAAGCGACCACTTCGTTGGGAGGACTCACTGGCATGGCGCTGAACGTAGGCCCGCCGCCTGCGGAGCACCCCAACGGCGAGATGGCCGCCGGCCGAAATATGCGTAAACACGTCGGTCGTTCACGCAGGCGAACGGCGCCTTTCCCGCAAGGTCCCGCCGTCGGGGCAGGGCTCGGCGGTTGTCGCCGGTCACGTCAGGTCACGTCAGCTCATGTCAGGTCACGTCGGGCGGTCGGTGACGGTGACTTTGAGTTTCACGTTCTTGCCGTCGCGGTTGACGGTCAGGATGACCGTCCGTCCCGGGTCGACGGCCCGCAGCTCGGCCGAGAAGTCCTCGACGGAGGTGACCGCCCGGCCGTCGAACGACCGGATGACGTCACCGGGCTGGAGGCCGGCCCGGTCCGCCGGACCGCCGCCGACCACCCCGATCACCAACGCGCCGCTGCGGACGGCCAGGCCGAGCTGGTCGGCGATCTGCGGGGTGAGGGTGACGGTCTGGATCCCGATGAACGCGTGCCGCACGGAACCGGTGCGCAGCAGCTGGTCGACGGCGTCGACGACGGTCGCCGACGGGATCGCGAACCCGAGTGAGACCGCGCCGCTCTGCGGCGGCACGTACGCCTCGGTGACGCCGACGACCCGTCCCTCGGCGTCGAGCAGCGGGCCGCCGGAGTTCCCCGGCGAGATCGCCGCGTCGGTCTGGATGAGGTCGACCCGCGGACCCGCCACCGCAGCCTGCCCGCCGGAACCACCCTGCCCGCCGGAACCACCCTGGCCGCTGTCCCCGCCCTGCCCCTCGGACCCGCCCTGGCCGCCGGAGCCGCCCTGACCGCCCTGGCCGTCGACGCCGGGCAGCGTGCGGTTGACACCCGAGATGATCCCGGCGGTGACGCTGTTTGCCAGGCCGAGCGGGCTGCCGATGGCGATCGCGAGCTCACCGAGCCGGGGCTGCTGCTCGCGGAACTTCGCCGCCGGCAGCCCGGTGCGTTCGACCTTGACCACGGCGAGGTCGCTGACGGCGTCCGCGGCCTGCACCCGGCCCGGCACGTGGCGCCCGTCCGCGAACGCGACCTCGACCGCGCCGCCGGCGGCCGAGGCCACGACGTGCTGGTTGGTGACGATGACGCCGTTGGAGCGGTAGACGATCCCGCTGCCCAGACCGTCGCCCACGAGGATGGTGACCACGGAGGGCTCCACGTCGGCCACGACGTCCGGCACCACGGACAGCGCCCCCGCGGCGGCCGGCGGCTCGCCCCTGGCCGGCGGGACGCTGGAGCGCCCGCCGTGCCCGACGAAGGCGATCAGGGCGACGAGCACCACGATCACAGCCCCCACCCGCGACCACGCTCTGCGCACGACCCGATACACGCCAGCGGCATACCCACTCGACCAATCGCCTGCACGTCGCGCGGCGAACGCCTGCCGGCGGCAGATCAAGACGGCACGACCAAGACGGCAGACCCAAGACGGCAGAGCAGGCGGCGGGCAACGGCGGCAGGCAACGGCGGCGGACAACGGCCGGCCCAAAGGCCGGTCACCACGGGCTGCAGTGCGGCAGAAATAAGCACAAAGCGGTGCAGCGGCACACTGCAACGCACCACTTGACACAAGACCAAAACGGGACCGACGGGCATTCCCTAACGTTGCCCAAATGGGGATCAGGCCGGCCGATCTTTGGGGCCGGCCAGGCAGTCGCGCCCCCTATGAGCGGCCCGAAAGGAAATGACGCCATGACCGAGATTGCACCGTACCTCCCGGAGATACGCCGGGATGATACGATGTGCGCCTTCTACAAGGATCTGCAGGCGAAGGTCGAGGAGGATGCGTTCGCCGGCGACCAGGTCGCGCAGGTCATCTACATCGGTGCCACGCTGGGCCGATGGCTGGCCTGCGACGTCGACGCCCCGGTCATCAACGAGATCATGCACGTGCTGGGCACGGTGGTCCGAGCGATCGACGAGGCGTACTCCTGGGCTCAGGACAAGGTCACCGCGGCGATCAAACCGCACACCTACCGTGGACTGATCGCGAAAAGGCTCCACAACGAGATGACGGAGACCGAGCGGGCCTTCGCCGCAAACGCGTCCGCGGACTTCCGGCAGATCCTCGACTACGTCCGCAAAGGCAAGTGGACCTCCGAGGGCGTCGCCATCGGCAACGACTACATGTACGACGACCAGCTCGCGGAAATGAAGCGCGCCTACCGCTACGGCCGGACTCGCGCCATCCTCGAACGCGACATGGCCGCCTTCCGCGCCGAGGCCGGCACGACGATCAGGGCGGCGCTGCACGGACGCCCGGTTGACGTCGACGTCGACGCGGTCGTCGCGGAGCTGTTCGCCCAGCTCGACCCGGACCGGCTGGCCTGGCAGTCCGCCTTCGACTCGATGCCGCCGGCGGAACGCCTGGCGACCATCGTCGACAACGAGGCGAAGCGGCTGCTCGGCGAGGTCGACTTCATCCCCGCGGCTGGCGGGTCCTACATCATCACCAGCGAGGCGAGCGGGCTGCCGCTGATGTCCGACGGCACGGTCGTCCGGCAGCAGAACCCGGCCTTCTACGACTGGCAGCAGTGGACGGTGGTCGCCGTCGGCGGTGGGCTGGTCGAGCTGCGCGCGAGGTCCAGCGGAAAGCTGCTCGGCGAGTCGGCCGGCGCGGCGGTGGCGACGTCGACCCAGGGGGCGCAGTCACGCTGGTGGCTGGGCACGTCCACCGGGGGCTACTACGAGCTGGTCGCCGCCAGTGGACGCGCGCTCGACGTGCCGGGCGGGGCGACCGGCACCGGGGTCGCGCTCGTCACCCACGCCCGCAACGGGTCGCGCAACCAGCGATTCCGGTTCACCCGCTACACCCCGCGGGCCGCCGGCGGCGTCTACGCGCTGGTCAGCGTCGCCAGTGGGCAGTACGTCGACGTGCGCGACGCGGCGACGTCCTCCGCCGTCGTGCAGCAGTTCCCGGGCAACGGCTCGACGGCCCAGCAGTGGGAACTGGTCGCCGGGACCAAGCCGAGCTCGTTCAGCCTGGCGAGCCGCGGCGGCGGTCTGTGCCTGGCCTACAACGGAAAGTTCGGTGGGAAGCAGGACCATTCGGTGTTCACCTACACGCCCGGCTACGACGACCAGCAGTGGCGGATCGAGCCGGCGCTGCACGGCGCGTACCGGCTGGTGAACGTCGCCCACAACCGGGTGCTCGACCTGCCGGGGGCGACGTCGGCCCCGCGGACCGGGCTCGTCGGCTGGGGGTGGAACGGCGCCAACAACCAGCTGTGGTGGGTGGTGCCGGCTGCCAGCGTGCACCGCCGCCGGGCGTTGCCGCAGGCCGAGCCGCCCGAGGTCGACACCGTGTCCGGCCTCGGCGGGCGGGAGCGGGAGGTGCGGATCGGCCAGCGGATGGCCGGGGGGCTGCGAGCCGTGGCCCGCCGCGGCGGCGCGCCGGTGCCGGGCGCCGAGATCGAGTTCTCGGTGCCGGTCGAGTCCGGGCTGCACTTCGCCGACCCGCCGGGGCCGGTCACGACGGTCCTCGCGGTCACCGACGCCGAGGGCATCGCCACCGCCGTCGCGCTGGTCGCCGGCGACCGCCTGGGCAGGGTCGAGGTCACGGTCCGGGCGGTCTATCCCGGTGCGCAGCCCGCCGGCTACGTCATCGACGTCGTCCCGTAACCGGCCGGCGCCGGCGTCCAATCGGCGGGCCACGGCGTCCGACCGATTAGGGCGTCCGACCCGCGGGCGCCGGCGTCCGGCCGGTGGGCCACCGTCCAATCGGCGGGGCCCGGTACCGGCCGGCCGGGTACCGAGCCCCCGGCGCTGGCGAAGGGCGCGCCGGGGGCATCCCGCGGCAGCCGCCGATCGGCGCGCGGAGCGGTCTGACCTTGACCATGCTCGGCTGGCCGGGAAGGCTCGGTGACCTCAACACGTCGAACGTCCGGGGCTCGGTATCCGACGGGCGCGCGGCGGCGCAGCGGCACGGGGCCGGCGACGGTCCGCGCCGGGGCCCCCGCGTCGGGCGGGGGGACCGGCAAGCGCCAGCGGAGGTCAACGCCATGAAGTACGTCGCGGAGTTAGTGCTCGACGCGGGATGCCGGCCCGGGGCCTTCTCGGCCCGCCGGCTGACGCGGCTCGCCCGCCGCATCGAGGAGGCGGGTTACGACGCCATCGCCGTCAACGATCACCTTGCCCCCTCCCGCAAGTGGTACGAGGCCGGTGGCCACGACGCCTACGAGCCGTTCGGGCTGATGGCCTTCCTGGCCGCGGTCACCGAACGGGTGCGGCTGATGACGTTCGCCGTCGTCGTCCCGCACCGCAACCCGTTCGCGCTGGCCAAGTCGGTGGCGACCACCGACGCCCTGTCCGACGGCCGGCTCGACCTCGGGGTCGCCGTCGGCTACCTGCGCTCGGAGTTCCTGGCCCTCGGCGCGGACTTCGACGAGCGCAACGAGCTGTTCGACGAGGCGCTCGCCGTCCTGCGCGGGGCGTGGACGGCGGGCAGCGTCTCGGCGCGGGGCCGGCATTTCGACGGCCTCGACCAGGTCCTCGCGCCCGCGCCGGTGCAGTTGCCGCACCCGCCGCTGTGGATCGCCGGCAACAGCGCCCGGGCCCGGCGCCGGGCGGCCGCCTGGGGGCAGGGGTGGGCCCCGCTGTCCATCGACGATCTCGGCGCCCGCACGATCCGGTCGGTGTCGATCCCGACCGTAGACGACCTGCGCCGGGCCGCGCGGACGCTGCGCGCCGACACGGTCGTCGCCGGGCGGGACCCGGCCGAGGTCGGCCTGTGGGCGACCACCAGCGACAGCGCCGCCGCCGGCCGCGACGGACTCGATGCCCGCGCGCACCTCGAGCACCTCGTCGAACTCGCCGACCTCGGCGCCAGCCACTTCACGGCGACGTTCCACCTCGACGACACCGACGGCGCCGAGCGCGCCATCGACGGCTACGCCGAGCATGTCCTCGCCGCCGCCGGACTCCCCCGCTGACCACCGCGCCTTCTTTGCGGAAAGCAAGCAGAACCAATCACCGGAATGGGCCCTCCGATATGACTGTGATCTGAATCACAGCCATATCCCGGGACGCATTGATCTGGCCGCCCTAGTCTGCCCGTGGCATCGCCTCCGTCGCCCGTCCACATGACCGCGACAGTCTTTCGTCGACGTGCATGGGTGGCACCGATTCGGCCGAGTGGCGCCGATTCGCGAAGGCGGCACAGATTTCCGGAGGTGGAAAATGTCGGGTACGGAGATGGCGAACCGCATTGCCGGGAAAGCCAGGGCGACGCTGCGGCAGAACAAGCGGCTGCGAGGCGGTGTCGTCGCGGCGAAAGATGCGTTATGGCAGGCCCGGGTCTCGCTGGACGCAGCGCGGCGCGGGACGGTCGTCGTGCAGGACGAGTACGGCATCACCCTGTTGGTCCCCGCCGACGAACGGGCCCACCTGCGCTCGCTGATGCGGCGTCCCGGCGACCGGCCGGCGTTCACGTTGATGGACCGGCTGCTCGGCGCCGGCGATGTGGTGTTCGACGTGGGCGCGAACATCGGCGTCTACAGCGTGCACGCCCGGCGGCGCACCGGCGAGACCGGCCGGGTCTACGCCTTCGAGGCGGTGCCCACGACCGCCGACCGGCTCGTCCAGACCCTCGCGCTCAACCGGTCCGCGGACGTCACGGTCGTGCGCGCCGCCGTCACCGACGCCCCGGGCACGGCGACGATGAACGTGTTCCCCGACCCCGCGTCCGGGTGGAACTCGCTCGGCAGCCATCCGATGTTCACCTACGACGGCACGGCGATCCAACCGACCGAGGTCGTCGAGGTGCCGGCGCTGACCCTCGACGGGTTCGCCGAGCGGGAGGGGATCGCACGGGTGGCGCTGTGCAAGGTCGACGTCGAGGGCTTCGAGCGCCAGGTCTTCACCGGCGCGGCCGGGCTGTTGGCGCAGCGGCGCATCGGCGTCGTCTGCTTCGAGATCAGCGAGGACCCGCTCGTCGGCGAGGGCGGCACCCCGTCGGAGGTCTTCGACGCGCTCGACCGCCACGGCTACCGGACCTTCCGCCACGACGAGGCCAGCGACACCCTCGTCGGCCCGATCGACCCGGCCGTCGAGGACAACCGCCTCGCCGCCGAGTCCGTCCGCCCCTACGTGGCGAACTACTTCTCCACCGCTGACGAGACGCTGCTGCGCGTCTGACGACCCGCGTGACGTCCCGCCATCGGCGCCTGGCCCCGGTGGCCGTGGTTCAGGAGTCGGTCCAGCGGGGCTCGCGCCGTTCGAGGAACGCGGCCACCGCCTCCGGGTTGTCCGCGGTGGTGGAGGCGAGGACCTGCGTACGGTTCTCCAGGTTGATCGCCGCCTCCAGACCGGGGATCTCCAGCGTCGACCACATCACCTGCTTGGTCATGTAGACGCCGAACGGCGAGTTGGCGCGGATGAGCCGCGCCGTCTCCAACGCGCGCTCCAGCAGCGCGTCGTCGGGCACGACGTCGACGACGAGGCCGATCCGCAGCGCCTCCGCCGCGTCGATGATCCGGCCGGTGAGCAGCAGCTCGTGCGCCCGACCGACGCCGACGACCCGGTTGAGCAGCCAGCCGGTGCCCATGTCGCAGCCGGACAGCCCGACGCGGGCGAACGCCGCGGAGAACCGCGCCGACGCGGCGGCGAGGCGGACGTCGCAGCCGAGGGTGAACGCCAGCCCGCCGCCGGTCGCCGGCCCGTTGACCGCCGCGATCACCGGCTTGGTCAGCGCCCGCAGCCGGCTCGTCGTCCGCGAGTACTGCTCCTGGATCTGGAAGGTGCCGACGGGGCCGGGCCGCGGCTCGAACGGCTCCGGGAGGTCCGGATCCCCGCCGCGCAGGTCGGCGCCGGCGCAGAAGCCGCGGCCCGCGCCGGTGAGGATCACCACCCGGCAGGAGCGGTCCGCGTCGACCTCGTCGAGGCGGCGGTGCAGCGCGTCGACGAGCGCCGGGGTGATGGCGTTGAGCCGGGCCGGCCGGTTCAGGCGCAGCAGCTGCACGCCGTCCTCGACGACCTCCCGCTGCACCAGATCCACCCCGGCGCCGCCGTCCACCGCCGTCATCGGCCGTCTCCCACTCTCATCCCGCCGCTCCCCCCGTCCACCGCGCCGCCCGGCGACCTCACAGCATCGCGCCGCTGGTCGCCGGGTCGGCACCGAGGGCGGGCACGGCGCGCAGCGCACCGACCAGCTCGCGCACCTCGCCCGCGCCGAACGACGGCGGCGGGGTGAACGACAGCCGCGTCGCCAGGCCGGCGAAGCGCTCGGCGATGCGGGCAGGAACCTCGGCGGGCGGGGCGACGACGGCGAACGCCTCGACGACGTCGTCGTCGATCAGGGTCGCCATCTCCGCCCACCGGTTCTGCTTCGACAGCACCGTCAGCTCGGCCCCGAGGTCACCCCAGCCGTGCAGCTCGAGCACCGGGCGGTAGGCGGGCGTCGAGCCGTAGAAGGAGATCTGCCCGCGGATCCTGGCCAGGCCCTCGACGATCTCCTGCTCGGTCCCGGTGGCGAGGAAGGCGCCGGCGACGACGTCGAAGCCGGCGAGCTCCAGCCCGGCGCGGCGGCGGCCCTCGGCCAGCGCCGGCAGGGTGTGCTCGCGGATCCAGCGCGCGGTGGTGAAGCCGTGGCAGAGGAAACCGTCGGCGACCTCGCCGGCGACTCGGGTCATCACCTCGCCGACGCCGGCCAGCAGCACCCGCGGCGGCCCGTAGGGATGCGGCGCCGGGACGAACGTCGGCGGCATCAGGGTGTGCCGGTAGTACTCGCCCTCGAACGACAGCGGCGTCCCGTCCGCCCAGCTCGACCACGCGGCCCGCATCGCCAGGATGAACTCGCGCATCTGCGGCCCCGGGCGGCCCCACGGCATCGAGAAGCGCCGGGTGATGTGCGCCTTGACCTGGGACCCCAGCCCCAGCACGAACCGGCCGCCGGAGAATCGCGCCAGGTCGTGCGCGGTGTAGGCGAGCGACATCGGCGAGCGGGACAGCGCCACCGCGATCGACGTGCCCAGCTCGATCGTCGACGTGGCGTCGGCGGCGAGCGCCAGCGGCAGGAACGGGTCCTGATTGACCTCGGACGCCCACACACCGTCGTAGCCGGCCTCCTGCGCCGCGCGGGCGTTGCCCGTCGCCTGCTCCAGCGCCCCCAGGGCTCCGTCGATCTTCATCCGCATCCCTCCACGCCGGGCGCACCCCCGGCGGGCACCGGCAGCAGCCGTCCGTCCACAGGGAAGCTAACAGAACCCGGCCGCTGCAGCCATCGGTTGTTATCTGTCGATGCCGAGCGCGTGGCGCACCTCGGCGGTCGCGCGTCCGTCGAGGCCGCCGTGGGCGGTCGCGTAGGTGTCGACGACCTGCTCGCGCAGGGCTCGGGCCGCGGCCGGCAGGAACTCGGGCGGCAGCTCCGGATCCCGGTAGACGAGTTCGCGGTAGTCATGGGTGAGCCGCATCCACCACAGCAACGCGTCCGACGGACTCAGGGCGTCGCGGGAGCCGGCGACGCGCAGCGCGGCGAACCGGGCGACGAACGCACCGTAACGCTGGGTGAGCGAACCGAGGTCCCAGCAGCGGTGCAGGATCGCGTCGACGTCGGCGAGCGCCGCGGGGCGACCGACGAACACGTCGACCAACCCGGCCAGGTCGAGCGACTCGACCAGCACCTTGACCTCGTCCTCGCAGGCCCGCGCGGCGACCCAGGTCGTCTCCCGCAGCCGGCCGAAACCGAGATAGGCCAGCGCGCTTTTCATCCGCCGCCGGGTCGAGCGCAGCTCGTCGGGCACCGAGGCGAGCACGATCGTCCACGAGCCGTCCCACCCCACCGACCGGCCGAAGCTCTCCACCCGGCCGCCGACCGAGGTCACCGTCTCGGCCATCTGCCGGCCGAGCCGGTAGCTGGTCTGCCGGCCGTCGCGGCGGCGTTCGAGCGAGCCGTCCGCGCACAGCCGCGACAGCCCCACCCGGGTCGCCCCCGCCGCGTAGCCGGCGGTGGCGAGCAGGTCGACGAGGCCCGCACCGGACGCGAACGGCCGCGCCGGCAGCGCGGTGCCGATCAGCAGCGGCACCCAGCTCTGCGCGGACACGCCCGGAAACTCACCGGCCGCCATCACCGCAGTGTAACGACGCCACCCGCCGCCACCGCCCGGCCGCGTTCTCGCCTCTCCGCAGGGATGCCTGTCCGCGGGGATGCCTCTCCGCGGGGCGGAACGGACGCCCGGGACCGTGGTTGGGCGAGGGACCGAGGGCGGGTGGCCGGGGCGGCGCCGAACGCCCACGCCCGGGGCGGATCGATTGACGGGTGGACGCGGGCGCGCCTACAACCTCGGACATGGACCGTATTCGACGTCACACCCGACGAGGCCAGCAGCCCCGCCGTCCGTCCGGGGCGGCGAGGTGAGCGCCGGCACCGGCCGGCTCGCCGGTCGTACCGCGATCGTCACCGGGGCCAGCCGCGGCCTGGGCCGGGCCATCGCCCTGGCCTTCGCC
>NZ_JAMQQF010000630.1 GCF_023716945.1 Frankia sp. AiPs1
CGGGTCCTCGATGGAGACGATCGGGTAGGCGCCGACCAGCTCCGCGTAGTAGTCGCTGAGCTCCTCGGCGGTGGCCCCGAGCCCGGGGAGCACGGCCAGGCCACGGTCGCCGGGCACGCCGAAGCTGGCCTCGGCGAACAGCGCCAGCAGCGCACCCTGCCCGGTGACTCCCCGTTCGGCGGCGGCCCGGGCGCCCGCCGTGGTGCGTGCCTCCACCGGATGGCCGCCGTTGAACGCTGCCACCGCGAGGGAGGCCGCGACCCGGACCGCTGCCTCGAACGACTCCTCCGTATACGGCGCGGCGCTGGTGTCGAGCAGCACCAGCATCCGGGGCTCGTGCGGGACCACGTTGTGCCGGATCATGAGGGTGCCGGTGCGGGCCGTCGACGGCCAGTGGATGAGCCGCAGATCGTCGCCGCGGACGTACTCCCGCAGACTGTGGAACGCCACCCCGCCGCCGGGTGCCACCGCGGACGTCCGCCCGTCCAGCTCCGGGGACCGCCCGGTGGGCAGCGGCGCCATCGGATGCAGCGTCGGGTACACCCACATCCGCGTCGTCGACGGGTACGACTGCCCGGTGCGGAACAGGCCGAGCGGGTCGCTGTGCCCCACGGTCAGCGGACCGATCGGGTGGACGCCTCGGCGGGCCGTCGGCAGCGGATACTCGACCTGCCCGGTGGCACCCGCCGCAAGACTCGGCAACGTCACCGTCACCCGCTCACCGGCGACCGTCTCGACGGCGACGAACGGCGGGCAGCGCCGCCGACCGATGTTCGTGACCGTCAGCACCCCGCGGGCCGGGCTGTCCTGCGCGACCCGGGCCGGCTCCACCCGGCGAACCACCTGCAACCGCGGCCGGGCAGGCATCCACAGCGCCCCGCCGACGAGCACCACCACGCCGGTCCCCCCAAGCCCGAGCAGCTCGGGGTAGTGCAGCAACGGCCAGCTCGCCAGCAGCAGCACGGTGGCGACAAACGCCCCCCAACCCGACCGGGAGATCATCTACCGTGGGCGGCGAAGGGGTCCGGGACCCGTACCGACGCGGCGATCCGAGCCACCACATCGGCGCTGGCCAATCCGTCCAGCGCCGCTTCCGGCCGCATGATCACCCGGTGGCCGAGGACCGCGGGCACGAGCGCCTTGACGTCGTCGGGAGTGACGAACGGACGTCCCGCCGACACCGCCCAGGCCTGCGCGGCGCGGGCGAGGGCGAGCCCACCGCGGGGGCTCACCCCGAGTCGGATCTGATCCGGATGCCGCCGAGTGTCCGCGACGATCATGACAATGTAGTCGAACACCTCGGCGGCGATGTGCACCCCGCGGGCGAGCTCGGTCATGCGCAGCAGGTCCTCGCCGGTGAGGACGGGCGCCAGGTCCTCGGGCTCGGCGCCGCGCGTGCCCGCACTGAGGATCTCGACCTCCGCGGCATGATCCGGATACCCGACGGTGGAGCGCATCATGAACCGGTCGATCTGTGCCTCGGGTAACTCGTAGGTCCCGCCGTGCTCCACCGGGTTCTGCGTCGCGACGACCATGAACGGCCGTGGGACCAGGTAGGACATCGAGTCGACGGTGACGCGTCGCTCCTCCATCACCTCCAGCAGCGCGGACTGAGTCTTCGGCGAAGCGCGGTTGATCTCGTCGATGAGCACGACGTTCGCGAACACCGGCCCGTGGTGGAACTCGAACGTCCGGGTCCCAGCATCCCAGATCCGCACCCCGGTGACGTCGGACGGGAGCAGGTCCGCGGTGAACTGCACCCGCCGGACCACTCCGCTCACCGAGTGCGCGATCGCCTTTGCCAGCGAGGTCTTGCCAACGCCGGGAACGTCGTCCAGCAGCAGGTGGCCCTCAGCATACATGCAGGTCAAAGCCCGCTTGACCACCGCGGGATTGCCCTTGAAGAATCCGGAGATGTTTGCGGCGAGCTGCTGATGCCGCCGCGAGAACCAATCGGCGTCTGCCGCTGTCGTTTCCACAGGTCTCCTGCTGCGTCGAGCTGTTGTGTCCGCAACGCCACGTCAGCTACGGCCGGAATCCGGTTTGCTCCCACCGGGCAGACCGATCATCGGCCACCGACGCTGATACCCAGGAAGACCGTTCACCACGCACCCCCATCGTGGACGACGCGCGCAAGATTACACGAGACTTCCCCGCCGGCGACGCGCCTTCGGTTGTTCGGCTCCCACATCGCTCACCCGCAGATTCTCCGGACGGCGTGGGTGGCGACCCTGGTGGGGCAGGTGTTGGTGTGGCAGCGCTGGACCCGGATGCAGCCGGCCGCCGTCATCATCGCCCGCGTGTGGCGGGCCACATGGGCGACCATCTGGCCCTCGTCCAGATCGCCGGCGATCCGGGGCACTCGGCAACCTGGTCCCGCCCGGTCCCGTCACCGTCACCGTCACCGTTACCGTCGCCGTGTTCTGCCCGGCGCGCCTGTCCGAGCCCGTCTTCGGCGATGGCCTCTCCTGTCAGTTTCCGACCGGGCACGACGGCCGCCACGACTGCGGCCCACATGCACGGCCGCACCGACAAGATTGCCAACAATATCGGCTATATCCTGGCTCCGCGGATAAACCTGGACAGATGCTGCCTGGCTGACATATCCGGCGCCGGGCGGTCGGCCGTCACAGCCGCATCGGGTCGGAACAATTCCGATGCTGCCGCGGACGGTCGAGTCAGCCGGCGCGCCGCATCACAAGGAGCGGGCCGACGCGGCCACGGCAGCCGGGCCTCTCCAGACTCGCCGCGGAGGTCCCCGTCGTGGTTCGAGGCCGTGATTCCCATGGTGCAGGTCCGGACCAACGCTCGGGGCCGGTCGCGGACGATTCGGCTGCCACGGCCGCCGTATCTGGGTGAGGGCGAAGAAACCCGGCCCGCCGACGGACCCGGAAGCGGGGCGCGGACCTGCGGTGATGCCCGACGTGGCCGGACGGTTCGGATCACGTGCCCGATCGCGCCGGACCGGCGGACGACGCTGACGCTGGGGCGGTGAGATCGTAGACGGTCTCGCCGCCGATCGTCGTCGCCTTGTAGTGCTGCTGGACCCAGGTGCTGATCGTGCCGCCCGGCCCGCCGGACCGGCCGCCGAACCCGCGGGCGCCACCGGTTCGGCTCGCGCCGATGAAGTAGTGCACCCGGCCCGCGTGGACGTCGTTCTCGAACTGGGTCAGGGTCGGCGCCGGGTCGCGTCCGGTGAAGCCGCCGATGGCCATCACCGACGTGTCCGAGGCGAGTTCGAGGCCGGCCGCGGCCGAGGACCCCTGGACCGCGGCAGCCCACCGGTAGCCGTGGCTGGCCTTCAACAGCGACGCCAGCTGGGCGTTCGTGGCGCCGCCGCCGAACCCGCCGAACCCGCCGCTGCGGCGGCCGGCACGTCGGGTCGCGGC
>NZ_JAMQQF010000631.1 GCF_023716945.1 Frankia sp. AiPs1
ACCAGCCAGGCCATGAACGAGGTAAAACAATTGGCACTGACAATCGGCACGCTGTTGAGTTCTCAAGGAGCAGGCGCTACCAGCTCTTACCCTTGCGGGTTTCGCTCTGGTGCTTCTTTAAGTTACCCGCCTCTTCGTTCGGTGTCAAATCGCTTCGTTTTGAGCGAGATGAACCTTTTCGAACAGGTCCTGCTTTTCGGGCTTTGGGCCCTTGCGGGCTTCGTGCGGTGCTTCTTTAACTTACTTGGCCTCTCCGTTTGGTGTCAAATCGCTTCGTTTTGAGCGAGATACACCGTTCCGAACAGGTACCGCTTTCCTGCACACTCGAGACAAATTCCCTTACGGAGATTGGCTCGTGCGATGTTTCCAGGTTACGGGCTTTGGCTGGATTGTGTCAAACCGCTCCGGCTTTCGATGCTTTCGCACCGAGCTACCGGCGATTGCCACTTTCACACCGTATCGCACCGTCCGCGGCCCGTTTCCTCGGGGGGTCGGTGCCCCCTCGGAGGAGATGTGGTCCTGCGCGACATCGAGCTCTTTGCAGAACTCAGTGGGCGACGAAGGAGAACTATACACGAGCGAGGCCACCCCGGGAGACCTCGTGGGCATAACTTTGCGGCACCGCCGTCGGACGGTGCGTCAGCCCCACGCTCCGGTCCAGCGAGCGAGGCTCTGGGGTGGTTCGCCCTGCGGAGCCTGCTCGGCCTGGCGCGCAGCGCCGGTCCGATGTCGTCTATCCAGGTCAACGAGCGATCCGGCCATCCGGTTCCCCGCTGCCAACCCCCACCCTCGGCGAGCGTCGGACCGAACATGCCCATGGCCGACGCCGCCCAAACCCTCCCTCGCGAACCGAGCTCGATCAGTACCCCGTCCGTGGGGTGAGCAGAGATGCCGCCGGCGTGCGGGTCGACCGACCGAGGCGCCTGCCAGCAGGTGGCAGACCCAGCCGCCGGGCGGGTCAACCCGGGCACCGGAGGAGGAGCTCGGGTGCCCGGCCGCGGATCGGTCGCGGCCCGAGGCCGACCGCGGGCACACCGGTCGACCCTGGGTCCCCCGACATGCTGGGATGGATCCGACGCGGGTGCGATGGCGCGATTGCGCCGATGCCTGCGTCGACCGCCCGGCGCAGCCGTGTTCGTCGGTGCCGTGAGCCGGGCACCGCGGCCACTCGGCCGAATCCCCCCGCGCTGGCCGGTGGGTCGTGCCGGGCCCTCGGGCCGAAGCGGGGCTGTTGGCCCTGGGCGCGGCCCCGTCCCGGCCGGAGGCCGCCGGCGCCACTTCGCGGACGGTGGGCGCACGCGTGGTCGTCACGTGGAACGAAGCCCCGACGGCGCCCGGGCGACACCGGCGGCGCGGAGACCAGCAGGAGTGTCCGGAACGACCAGCACGGTCGGCCGGGAGAGGAGTGACGAGGTGTCGATGCTCAGCCGAGCCACCTGGCGGGAGCTCGGGAACGACCGCCCGCTGCTGGTGCTGCCGCTGGGTAGCACCGAGCAGCATGGACCGCACCTCCCACTCGACACCGACACCCGGGTCGCGTCCGCCGTCGCCCACGGTCTTGCGCAGCGGCTGGAGCCCCTGCTCGTCGGGGCGGCGCTGCCGTATGGGGCCAGCGGCGAGCACGCCGGGTTTCCCGGCACGGTCTCGCTGGGCACGCAGGTGCTCGAGCGGGTGGTCGTGGAGCTGGTCCGCTCGGTCGACAACACGGCCAGCGCCGTCGTGTTGGTCAACGGGCATGGCGGGAACATCGCCGCGCTCAGGTCGGCCCGGCAGGTCCTCGCCGGTGAGGGTCGCCTGGTGCACCTGTGGGCCCCGACAGCGGCCCTGGCCGCGGCGGTCGGCGTGCCGGCGGCGGACCGCGACCTGCACGCCGGTCGGTCGGAGACCTCGCTGCTGCTGCACCTGGCCCCGGACCTGGTCCGCTTGGACCTGGCCAGCGCCGGCCCCAGTCCGTCGCTCGACGACCTCCTCGCCCACGGCGTCGCCGCGCTCAGCCCCAGCGGGGTGCTGGGTGACCCGAGGGGCGCATCGGCGGCCGAGGGGGCCCGCCTGCTCGACGCCTACCTCGACGACGCGGTCGACCGGCTGCTCGACTGGACGCGACACCACGGCCTCACACCCCCCGCGGCACGCACCACGGGCCGGTCCGCGTGACGCGCGACAGCGACAGCGACAGCGACAGCGACAGCGACAGCGACAGCCCAGCCTCGTCGCCGGCCCCCGTCGCGCTGATCACCGGCGCGGCGCGCGGTCTTGGTGCCGCGGTCGCCGAGGCCCTCGACGCGGCCGGATACCGCCTCGTCCTCGCCGATCTGGCAGTGCCGGAACCGCCGACGGCGGGCTACCCGTACGCGACCGGGCAAGACCTCGACGCGGTCGCCGCCCGCTGCCGCGACGCGGTCGCGGTGCGGGTCGACGTCCGCCGCCAGGCCGACGTCGACGCGGCCGTCGCCATCGCCCAGGAGCGCTACGGCCGCCTCGACGCGGCCGTGGCCGCCGCCGGCATCATCGCCGGCGGTCCCCCGATCTGGCAGACCGACGACGACTCCTGGCAGACGCTGCTCGCCGTGAACCTCACGGGGGTGTTCCACGTCATCCGGGCGACGGTCCCGGCGCTGCTCGAGGCACCCGCCGGCCGGTTCGTCGCGGTCTCCTCCGCGGCGGGAACCCGGCCGCTGGCCCGCCTGGCCGCCTACTCCGCCGGCAAACACGGCGTTGTCGGCCTGGTGCGCAGCCTCGCCGCGGACCTCGCCGGGACGGCGGTGACGGCGAACGTCGTCTGCCCCGGCTCGATGGACACCACCATGCTCGCCGAGTCGGCCAGGATCTACGACCTGCCCGACGCGGCGGAGTTCGCCGGCCACGCCTACCTGCGCCGGCTGCTGCGGCCCGAGGAGGTCGCCGCCGCGGTGGCCTTCCTGTGCTCACCCGCGGCGGGCGGGATGACCGGTTCCGTGCTGGCCGCGGACGGCGGGTTCACCGGCTGACCGCCCACTCCGTCACCCCGCCTTCCCAGGGGACGCGCGAGACGTGAATCAGTCGGGCCAGCCGTAGCGTTGCGGCGCCAGGACGAAGGCGGCGGCTCCGCGCAGCGCGACGCGGGCCGGATCGTCGCTGCGCCCGATGCGCATCCGCCGGATGAAGGCCAGACCGGCATGGCGCTCGAAGCCGGCGAGAAGCGCGTCCCAGAAGATCGGTCCGGACTGCGCGAATCCGCCGGCCACGACGGCCGCCTCGAGGTCGAGCAGGCTCGCGCTGGCGGCGAGCCCCGCGCCGACAGCGGTTCCGGCCCGGGCGAGTTCCCGGCGGGCGATCTCATCACCGGCCACGGCCGCGGCGGCGAGGGTGCGGCCGTCAGC
>NZ_JAMQQF010000632.1 GCF_023716945.1 Frankia sp. AiPs1
GCCCAGCAGGAAGGCGGCGACGAGCGGCGCCGCCGGGGAGATCACCTCGCCCGGGCGCAGGTGCGACGACGGGCTGAGCACCATCGCGTCGACGACGACGGCGAAGCGGCGCAGCGCGGCGCGGGCGTTCTCGATGCCGTTCTGCAGCAGCACGACGGGCAGCTCCTCGGCGGCCGTGGTGCGCCCGCCGTCGACCGGCTGCCAGGCCCAGGCGGCGAGCAGGGCCTCGGAGTCCTGCGACTTGGTGGCGAGCACGAGGACGTCGCCGGCGCGCAGCTCCACCTCGTCCGGGCCGCCGGCCACCGCCAGGTCGACGCGCCGCTCGACGGCCGGGCCGCCCTCGGTGGCCGGCGGGCGGATGTAGCGCAACCCGTCGGCACGCAGCGCGGCGAGGTTGGCACCCCGCGCGACGACGACGACGTCGATGCCGGCGAGGGACAGCTCCGCGGCGATGGTCGCGCCGACCGCGCCGGCTCCGATGACAACATAGCGGCGGCTCATCGCCCCGTTCCCTTCCGTCGTGTCTGGCCCGAGCGCGGCAGGCCCGAGCTCGGCAGGCTCGAGCTCGGCTGGTCCGAGTCGTCCTGACTGTCCCACCGAAGCCCGCTCACGTGCACGGACGTGGCCCTGGCCCGGCTGCGACCCCGCCGGTTCACCGGGCGGCCCCGGGCGGCGCCGCGAACGGCACCGCGGGCTGCCCGGCGGCCGGGGCGGCGGCGGCGAGTTCGGCGGCGAAACGCTGCCCGGGGATCGCGCCGAGCAGCTCTCGGGTGTGCTCCTCGGCCGGTGCGGTGAGGATCCTCTCGGCGGGGCCGCTCTCGACGATCCGCCCGGCGCGCAGCACCGCGACGTGATGGGCGAGCTGGGCGACGACCGCGAGGTCGTGGGAGATGAACAGGTAGCCGACCCCCAGGTCCTGCTGCAGCCGCAGCAGCAGGGTGAGGATCTGCTCCTGCACCGACACGTCGAGCGCCGACACCGGCTCGTCGAGGAACACCAGCTCGGGTTCGAGGACGAGCGCCCGGGCGATCGCGACCCGCTGGCGCTGGCCGCCGGAGAGCTCCGCCGGCTTGCGGTCGGCGAACGCCGCCGGCAGGGCCACCTGGTCGAGCAGCTCGCGGACGCGGGCGGCGCGGCTGGCCCGGTCGCCGACCCGGAACGACACCAGCGGTTCGGCGATGGTCTGCGCGACGGTGAACCGCGGGTCCAGCGACGAGTACGGGTTCTGGTGGACGAGCTGGAAGCGCCGCCGCAGCGGGCGCAGCTGCGACCAGCCAGCGTCGGTGATGTCGACGCCGTCGAGGTGGACCCGGCCCTGGGTCGGCTTCTCCAGGCCCATCGCGATACGCAGCGCGGTCGTCTTGCCGGAGCCGGACTCGCCGACGAGGCCGAGGGTCTGCCCGGCGCGCACCGACAGGGTGACGTCGTCGAGGGCGCGGAACGTCCGCTCGCCGCTCGCGGTGCGCGGCAGCTGGAAGTCCTTGCCGATCCCGGCCAGGCGCAGCACCTCGGGCCCCGGGGTGACGTCGGTGAAGCGGGGCACGACGCCGCCGGCGTGCGACAGCGCGGGGGCGGCGGCGATGAGGTGGCGGGTGTAGGGCTCGCGGGGCCGCAGCAGGATCGTCGCGGGATCGGCCTGCTCGACGATCCGCCCGCGCTGCATGACCACGACCCGGTCGGCCCGGTCGGCGGCGACGCCGAGGTCATGCGTGATGATCAGCAGCGACGTGCCGGTCTCGGCGACGAGGCCGGCGAGATGGTCGAGGATGCGCCGCTGCACGGTGACGTCGAGCGCGCTGGTCGGCTCGTCGGCGACGATGAGCCGGGGATGGCCGGCGATCGCGATGGCGATGAGCACCCGCTGGCGCAGGCCGCCGGAGAGCGCATTGGGGTACTGCCGGGCGCGCACCGTCGGCCGGTCCACCCCGGCGCGTTCCAGGGCCTCGATGACCTCGGCGTGGACGAGCCGCTTGTCGACGCCGCGGCGGCGCACCACCTCGGCGATCTGCCCGCCGATGCGCATCGTCGGGTTGAGCCCGACCATCGGGTCCTGCGGGACGAGCCCGACGACGTTGCCGCGGAACGTGCGCAGCACCCGGTCGGACGCGCCGGTGACGTCGGTGCCGGCGATGCGGACCCGGCCGGCGGTGATCACGCCGCTCGAGGGCAGCAGCCCGAGGATCGCGTTCGCCGTCGTCGTCTTGCCGGAGCCGGACTCGCCGACGACCGCGACCGTCTCGCCGGGGGCGATCGTGAGGTCGACGTCCTCGACCGCCAGGGTCGTGCTTCCGCGCTGCCGGTAGCCGACGGACAGCCCGGCCAGCTCCACGATGGGGCCGGTGGTGATGGGGCCGGTGGCGGCGGGGCCGACCGTCGGGGCCCCGTCCACCGCTACCTCGGGGCTCATCGCTGCATCTCCTCGAGGGTGCGGGCGACGTGGTTGAGGCTGAACACGACCAGGGCGACGAACAGGCCGGGCAGCAGCGACAGCCAGGGGCTGGTGATCAGGAAGTTGCGGCCGTTGGAGATCAGCGTGCCCCACTCGGCGGCGGGCGGCGGCGTGCCGAACCCGAGGAAGCTCAGCGAGGAGATGACCAGCACGGCCGTGCCGAAGTCGAGCACCGCGAGCACGGACACCGGGCCCCAGGAGTTGGGCAGGATGTGACGCACCAGCACCCGGCCCCAGGAGGCACCGCCGGTGCGGGCCGCCTCCACGTAGGGCTGTTCCTTCACCCGCAGCACCTCGGCCCGGGTGGTGCGGGCGAAGGTGGGGGTGATCGTGGTCCCGACGGCGATGGCGATCGGCAGCAGGCCGAACCCGAGGGCGGTGACGATGACCAGGGCCATCAGCAGCGCCGGGATCGCCAGCAGGATGTCGACGATCCGCATGAGCAGGCTGTCGACCCAGCCGCCGAAGAAGCCGGCGACGACGCCGATGGCCAGCCCCGCGACGATGGCGATGAGCACCGCGCCGCCGGTCGCCTTGATCGTCAGGGTGGAGCCGTGCAGGACCCGGCTGAACAGGTCCCGGCCGAGTTCGTCGGTGCCGAACAGGTGGTGCAGGCTCGGCCCCTTCAGCTTGTCCGTCGGGGACGTGGCGGACGGCTTGTACGAGGTGAACAGCCCCGGTGCCAGGCCCGACACGATCACGAAGACGACGAACAGCCCGGCGAGGACGAACCCGGGGCGGCGCAGCAGCGGTCCGGCCGCCACGAGCAGGTCGTGCCGTCGTCGCCGCCGCTGCCCGCCCGCCCCGCCATCACCCGAGGTCAGGGTCGCGGTGCTGACCGGCTCCGCGGTGCCGACCGGATCGGCGACGTCCGCCGGCACCGCGACGC
>NZ_JAMQQF010000633.1 GCF_023716945.1 Frankia sp. AiPs1
GTGTCGGCCCAGGCCGTCTGGGCGGCGTCGAGCCAGGCGGGGCGCGGCAGGCCGCAGGCCAGCCGCAGCATCCGGTCGAGGCTGTCCAGGGCCGCCTCGACGGTGCTCGGCGCCGTCACCCACACCGCCAGCCCAGCCGCGCGCAGGGCGGCGAGGTCGGACTCGCGGTTCTCCTCGGCGTTGGCGCAGACCAGATCCGGGGCGAGCGCGATGACCGCGTCGACGTCCGGATTCTTGGTTCCGCGCACCCGGGCCACCGTGAGTCCCGGCGGATGGCTGCACCAGTCGGTCGCCCCCACCAGCAGGCCCGGCGCGCTCAGCGCGATCGACTCGGTCAGGCTGGGCACGAGCGAGACCACCCGGCCCACCGATGCGGGAATCCGCACCGGGTGGCCGAGGTCGTCGTAGCCCAGGCCAGCACCGTCAGGTGCGCCCGGGTGGGGCCCTGTCCGCATCGCCCGCGCGGTGGTTCAGACGTCGGTGATGCGCAGGCCGGCGTGCGACTTGTACCGGCGATTGACCGAGATCAGGTTCGCGGTCAGCGCCTCGACCTGGCCGGCGTTGCGCAGTTTGCCGGCGTAGATGCCGCGCATCCCGGGGATGCGCTCGGCGAGCGCGGCGACCAGGTCGGTGGCGGCCCGGTCGTCCCCGAGCACGAGAATGTCGGTGTCGATCTTCGCGACCGACTCGTCGGCCAGCAGCACGGCGGAGACGTGGTGGAAGGCGCCGACGACGGTGCTGTCCGGCAGGACGGCGGCGGCCTGCTGGGCAGCGCTGCCCTCGGGCACCGGCAGCGCGAAGGCGCCGCCCTTGTCGAAGCCCATCGGGTTGACGCAGTCGATGACGATCTTCCCGGCGAGCGGCTCCCGCAGCGCCTCGAGCGTCTCCCGGTGACCGTCCCACGGGACGGCGATGATCACGACGTCGGCACGCTGCGCGACGGTGGCGTTGTCCGCGCCCTCGATGCGACGCCCGGGGCCGGCAAGCTTGGCCGCCGCCTCCTGGCCGCGCTCGGTTGATCGGGAACCGATCAGGACGAGGTGGCCGGCTGCGGCAAAGCGCAGGCCCAGGCCGCCACCCTGCGGCCCTGAGCCGCCGAGGATGCCGATCGTCAGTGCGGGGACGTCCGGGAGGACGCGGTCAGTCGAAGTCACCCTGCCATCCTGCCCGACCGGGCCGTTCGCCGCGCGAATCCATAACCAGCCGTGAATCCGTGCCCGGACCATTGCCGAACGGTGGGAACCGGGACGTTCACCCTCCGGCGCGACGCCCGGCCACGAGCCCACCCCCTCGCGGACAGCCGGGGGCAATGAGGGACTATGCATGAACAACGGGACAGCTACGTTTTTGCTTCGCCCGCCCCCAACCGGCCGGGACTTCGGCCGGACCCGACGGGGCCCACACACGTCGCTACCGGCAGAGGAGCAGCGCGCGTGACTGACAGCTACAACACCTGGACCACCACCGTAGGTGAGCGAGTGCATACGCCGAGCGATACCGGTGGCGCACACGGCAACCCCGGGCGTGCATTGGTCCCAGATGGGCCGTACCGTTCCGTTCCACACGCATCGAGCAGATCTTCCGAATCAGGCGAGAGAGGTCGAGCAATGGCGGACGTATCGGTTCGCTTCGCGATGACGAACGACAGCGAAGTGGTGCTGAACCTGTCGCTGCCGCAGGCGCTGCGCCTGATGGAAGCGATCGCACGCAAGGTGGGCGAGACTCTCGCCGAGCGCAGCACGCAGGCGGTCGGCGGAGTTGGCGGGGTGCCGACGTCGGCGCCGTCGAACGGCATGCCGAGCCTGGGGCCCTACACCCCGTCCTGAGCCGCCGTAGCGACGCAGGTTGGGTCCCTCATCCACCGGCCGGGTGCCCGGGAATCCAGCCACCGCCAGCGGCGGCAGGCGGGCCCGCGCTCAGCGCCCGGGGATGTGACGTCGCATACACCTCCCGCAGCCGATCCACCGTCACCAGGGTGTAGATCTGGGTGGTGCTGACCGAGGCGTGGCCCAGCAGCTCCTGGACGACCCGGACGTCTGCGCCCCCGTCGAGCAGGTGGGTGGCGAAGGAATGCCGCAGCACATGCGGTGAGACACCGTCGACCCCGGCCTGGGCGGCCGCGGTCCGCAACACCGTCCACGCACTCTGCCGGGACAGCCGGTTGCCGCGCCGGGAAAGAAAGACCGCCGCCCCCGACCGGGGCCCCGCGAGGCTCGGCCGGCCCAGCCGCAGATAGTCCGCGAGCGCGGCGACGGCGCACCGGCCCAGGGGAACGATCCGGTCCCGGCCGCCCTTGCCGTGCAGCCGCACCGCCGCGGCCTCCAGATCGAGATCGTCGACGGCCAGCCCGACCGCCTCGGAGATCCGCGCTCCGGTCCCGTAGAGCAGCTCCAACAGTGCCGTGGCGCGCAGCCGGCGGACCGCCTCGGCGGGTTCGACCGGCACCGGCGCGAAATCGCCAACCCGGTCTGCCACCCCCGCCACCCCCGCCTGCGGGGTGCCCGCGGCCGCGGCGAGCACCGCCGTCACCTGGTCGACGGAGAGCGCCTTGGGCAGCTTGCGGGGCGGCGTCGGCGGTCGCACCGGGCGGGACACGTCCTCGCTGACATCCCCCTCCTCGGCGGCGAAGCGGTGCAGCGAGCGCACCGCGACGAGCATCCGCGCCACCGATGCCGCGGCGAGCGGCGGATGGGTCTCGTCTCCCGTACGCAACGCGGCGGCGAAGCCGGCAACCTCTGCCTCACCGACCGCGTCCAACGAGCACAGGCCCTGCGCCGACAGGTGGTTCAGGTAGCGGCGCAGATCACGACGGTAGGCAAGGACGGAATTCTGGGCGAGTCCCCGTTCGCCCTCCAGATGATGGAGATAACGCGCGATGACGTTCCCGGGCGTGCCCCGCTGCGCGGGCACCGGATGATCGAGGGCCCGGGCGGGCCCGCTGCCGACGGGCGACGAACCCAGCCGCACCGCCTCGACCGGCCCGCCCGCCGCGGCGGGTGGGTGCAGCCGGAATGCCCGGTCGCCGTCGGCGACTTCCATCATCGAACTGATAGTAGGACCTGCGCGCCGTTCTCCGTTGGCGCCTATCCACATGCCGGGCTCCTGCGGCTATTCTGGCGACTTGTGCGGACGGACGCCGAATCGTCACGCTACGCCGCATGGCTGGGGGTCGT
Source organism: Frankia sp. AiPs1 (assembly GCF_023716945.1). Taxonomy (GTDB): domain Bacteria; phylum Actinomycetota; class Actinomycetes; order Frankiales; family Frankiaceae; genus Frankia. The sequence goes on from NZ_JAMQQF010000633.1 coordinate 3,174, forward strand.
CATCACCGCCGTCACGGCACTGGCCGTCCTGTCCGGAGCGGGCCTACTCACGGCCTGCGGCGGCGGCCACGAGCCGGCCGGTGCGGCCGTCCCCGCCCGCCCTGGCGCGGCGGCCGCCGGCAACCCATCCACCGGCAACCCG
>NZ_JAMQQF010000634.1 GCF_023716945.1 Frankia sp. AiPs1
GACCGCGACTAACACCCTGACGGCCCTGAGTCGTGCCGGGGCGTGAGCCCGGGTCGGAGGGTGGGTTGCGACGGGGTGCGGGCGAGGGGGTGCGGGGCGACCCGGGGTGGGGCGGGCGGTGCCGCGGAACCGCGCCGGCGATCGCGACCTGGGCGGCGGCCGGCGAGGCGTCGGCGGTCCGGCGATGCGTCGACGCCGACCGGTGGCGCTCGGCGGGTGGGAATGCTGGGCCGGCCCCCAGAGCTGGACTCTTTCGTCCGACTGTTGGGGGAGCGGTCATGGCCACACACCACGCGACGCGGGCGAGCTGCGGGCCGATCCAGATCGGCTTGTTCGAGACCGGGCCGACCGAGGTCGACGAGGGCTTCGGCACCGCGCGCCGGATCGCGCTCGACGAGCACTCGTGGGTCGAGCACGTCCCCGGCTGGCTCGCCGGCAGCGACGGACTGTTCTCACTGCTGCGCGACGACGCCGGATGGCAGCAGCGCAGCCGCTGGATGTACACCCGCGAGGTCGCCGAACCGCGTCTGACCGCCGAGTACCCGGACCTCGACGCGGCACCCGAGCCGCTGCGGGGGATCGCGCACGCGCTTTCGGTGCACTACGGAGTTCCCTACGACAGCCTGTGGCTGAACCTCTACCGTGATCACCGCGACGGCACGAGCTGGCATCGCGACCATCTGTCCTGCAAACGGGCGGAGTGCATCGTGCCGGTGCTCAGCCTCGGTGCGACCCGTCGATTCCTCGTCCGACCGCGCGACGGCGGCCGCAGCGTCGTGGTGGCGCCGGCCGCGGGAGACCTCGTGGTGATGGGCGGCCGGTGCCAGCTCGACTGGCGTCATGCGGTGCCCAAGCAGGCCACGCCGGCCGGTCCGCGCATCAGCGTGAACTTCCAGAGCCGGCTGCAGGCCATCGCCTCGATCTGATCGGGCGCAGGCCACCTGAACCGGCGAGGCCGGGCCGGTCAGTCGTGAATGGTGACGAAGTCGCGGAGGATCTTGGCGAGTTCGGCTGGTTGGTCCAGGGGGATGAGGGTGCGGGTGTCGGCCACCTCGACCAGCCGTCCTTGGGGGAGGAGTTCGGCGAGGCGGCGGCCGTGCTCGGGCGGCATCACCCGGTCCTCGGCGGCCCAGACCACCAGCGCGGGGCCGGTGAAGCTCGGCAGGTAGGCGGGCGCGTCGAGCAGGAGCTCCCGCGCCGGGCGTAGCGAGCGCAGCACCCGTACGGTGTCACGGCGGATGCCGCCGCGGGCTTCGCCGCGGCGCAGCAGCGGTTGCGTCCACCGGGCGGTCGCGGCGTCCCCGCAGGCCGTCAGCCAGCCGAAGGCGATCGGTGCGCGGCGCATCGGCCGCAGCCGCATCTGCTGCATGACCAGGCCGAACAGCGCCGGTGGCAGCGCGCCGGCCAGGGCCAGCGTCCGCCCGGTCAGGCTCGGCGGCATGTTGTCGAACGCCTCGCAGGAGACGAGCGCGATCCGTCCCACCCGCGCGGCGCCGTCCCGCGCGGCGCCGTCCCGCACGACGAGCTGGACCAGCGCCCCGCCGGTGTCGTTGCCGACCAGGGTGACGTCGTGCAGGTCCAGCCGGTCGAGCAGCTCCGCGACGAGGCGGGCGAGTCCGGGCAGAGAAAGGTCGGCGTCGGGGTGCATGGGATGGCGGTGCGCCCCCATGGGCAGCGTCGGGACCACGCAGCGGTGCTCGCGGGCGAGCTCCGCGACCGGGCCGGCCCACAGAGAGGAGTCCATCAGCAGTCCGTGCAGCAGCACCAGGACGGGCCCGGGCCCGCCGGTGTCCTCGTAGTCGATCGTTCCGGTGGACAGCTCGATCTCCGCCATGTCGGCCGCCTTCCGCGTGTCCGAGGCTGTGTTCGGAGCCATAACTTCTACGTCTTGTAGAAGAGAACCACGGGCCTCGCCGCTCGTCCAGCACGGACAGCATCCGCGTCACGGACCCCTGCGGCCGGTGGCGGCGAACGGGTGGCTCCGGTCGGGCCTGGCGGGCGGCTCGTACGCTGAACCGATGGACCGCGACCCGCCCGGCGCGCGGGGCGCCCGTACCGTCGACACCCGAGCCCCCCGCCAGAGTGTTCTGCGCGAGGCCGAGATCGTCGCGACCGCGCTGTCGATCATCGAGCGGGATGGGGTCGAGGGGCTGACGATGCGCCGCCTCTCCCAGTCCCTCGGAGTGTCGCTCGGCGCGACCTACAAGCACGTCGCGACCAAGGACGACCTGCTGCGCCTGGTGACCGCCGAGCTGTACACGCGGGTGCTCGACGCCGACACGACCGACGCGGACTGGCGCCCCCGCCTACGCGCGTTCCTGCTCCGGATGCACGAGGTGGTCGGGAGCTGCCGCGGGCTCGCGGCCCATCTCGCGGCGCACGCCGAAGACCCCATCACCGCCCGGCTCTACTACCCGCTGCACGCCGCCCTCACCCAGGCCGGCTTCGCGCCCGCCGGCGCCGACCGGGTGCTGCGCACGCTGTTCTTCTACACCTCCGGCGCCCTACTGACGCCCGCGTCCGACCCGGCCCGCGAGCGCGCCGCCGCCGACTTCGCCGCCGGCCTCGACATGGTGCTCGACGGCGTCGCCCACGCTCTCGCCGCCGAACGCGCCCCCACATCCTGAACTGCTACGCGCGCGGATGCCTTCCGTAGCCGGAAGGTCTTCGGCCGGGATTCCTGGTACGGCTACGTCCCCGACATTCCTCGGGTGTTTCGTCGTCCGGCCCAGGTCGCGTCGGCGCTTCTCGGTCGGGTTACGTCGGTCGAATCCTCGGTGCGGCTCGCCGGTGCCGCTGCGGGCATCCGCGCCGACGCCGCTCTTTCGGGTGAGATGTCGGTGAACGTCGTTGACCGACGTTTCGGGTGGCCATACGCTGTGCCCGCGCGGGCGATCAACGTCCGGGACGACCGATCACCCGCGCTTTGGGCTCTCCGCCCGGAGATCTCCGGCCATGAACGGGACACTCGCCTGGGGTTTTCCGGCGTCCGCCGGCAGTGGGGCGTCCGGACTGGGTGCCGCCTGCGTTTCCCGGCTGGATGCAGCCCGCCGACCCGACCCCAGGGAGATGAAACGTGCTGAGACGACACCCCGTGCGCTGGACGAAACGTGGCCGGAGCTCCTTCTGCGCCCGTTCCTTCCGTCCTCGCGGAAACCGGCCGTCACCGGCCGAGCAGGCCGCCGACTTACCTGCCGGCTTGTCCCTCGCGCCGCCTCCGCCTCCGCCTCCGCACCCGCACCCGCACCCGCACCCCCGCGGCGCGGCCCGCGTTCTGCTGGCCGTCGGCGCCGCCGTCGTCCTCGGCG
>NZ_JAMQQF010000635.1 GCF_023716945.1 Frankia sp. AiPs1
CCCCTCACCCGGCCCACCCCGCCGGCCGCGGCGGCGACCGGCGAGCCGGCGGTTCGGGCGGGCGGGCGTCGTGGTCGACCCCGTCGATCCGGGTCCGGCTCATAGTCGTTCGCGCCCACGATGCTTCGGTGAGCACTACCGGTGGCTGGGGCGCAGTGTCCTCGACGAGCGGCGTCTGACGTTCTACCCGTGGGCGATGCACCTGTCCCTCGGCGCCGGACCGCTGCGGCTGCGAACGGTCCTGCTGCACCGCGGAAAGCAGACGGCGGAACGTAGACGATCGATCCGAAGTCGGGTACCGCAACTGGCCGGGACCGGCCGGCAGGGCCGGGCTGGGCCAGCTTGGTGCGGCTCGGGCCGGGTTCGGCTCGCCTGCGGGGCCGGGTTCTCACCCGCGGTGTGTTGGCGATCAAGGTGTTCCGTGGAACCGCGCCGCAGTCATCACGCCTGCACCGCCGGGTGGGCGCACGGTTTGACGTCCGCGGCCCACCACCACGATGGTCTGACACGGTCATGCCGGTTCCGCGGAACCGGGCGCCCCCCGCGGCGTTCGACTCGCTGCCGGGCATGTGTCGCCGAGACGGTGGGAACAGCCCGGGAGCGGCCACCGGTGAGATCATCGCCGGATGAGACCAGGCGTGCCCCTCGAGATGGTCGCCGTCCCGGCCGGGCAGGTGACGTTGTCGGATGCGCGTACCCGGCGCCGCTGGTCGGTGCAGGTCGTTGCCTTCCGGCTGGCGGCAGGCCCGATCACGCAGGCGCAGTATGCGCAGGTCACCGGCCAGCGGCCGAGTAGCGCCGAAGGAGATCGGCGGCCCGTCGAGGGCGTCTGCTGGTGGGATGCCGTCCGGTTCTGCAACGCCCTGTCCAGCCACGAGGGTCTGACGCCGGTGTACCGGCTGCCCGCCGACGGCGGGGACGCCCAGCTCGGCGCTGGCGATGGCGATGGCGGAGATGGCGGGAGCGGGAGCGACGCGGTGGAGGAGGTCGGGTGGGATGCCGGTGCTGACGGGTACCGGCTGCCGACCGAGGCGGAGTGGGAACACGCCTGCCGCGCCGGCACGACGGGGCCCCGTTACGGCCTGCTTGACGACATCGCCTGGTATCGCGCCAACGCCGGCGAGCGGCCCCACGACGTCGGCGGTCGGACGCCCAATGCCTGGGGCCTGCACGACATGCTGGGCAACGTGTGGGAATGGTGCTGGGACATCTACGACGCCGAGGTCTACGGCAGCTACCGGGTGCTGCGCGGCGGTGGGTGGTTCGACGAGCCGTGGAGCTGCCGGGCCTCGGTGCGCCGGCGCAGCCATCCGACGCTGCGCCTCGACGACCTGGGACTGCGCGTCGCCCGCTCCCACCTCGGATGAACGGAAACCGCGACGTCGCTGCGGGTGAGCCTGGTTGAGGAGGCAGACATTCCATCCGAGCTTTGCCGGCAGTGCGGCCGTGCTGGGCCCGCCGCGCCTGGGCAAGCAACGGGTGGAGCTGGTCTAGTGGCGCCAGGGCGGTGGTAAGTGGAGCTGGTCTAGTGGTGCAGGGCGGCGGTGACCAGCGTCAGCAGGGCGCCGTGCACCTCGTCGGGGGTGCCGGCGGCGGGCAGTTCGTGGAACGCCGCAGCTTCCGGCAGGCTGCGGTAGGCCTCGGCGAAGGCGGCGAGCCGGTCGAGGTCCTCGTGGTCGCGGCCGCGGCGTTCGACCCGCGCCTGGGCAAGCGTGGCCGGGGCGGTGAACAGCACCACCAGGTCGGGGACGGGAAAGCGGCGGTAGGCGGCGCGTACCCGCCGGGCGCCGCTGCCGCTGCCGCCGTCGCCGCGCAGCCGCATGACCGCGTATTGGCAGTAGGTGTAGCGGTCCATGACCGCGATGCGGCCGGTGAGCCGGGACAGCGCCAGCGCGCGGGTGATCGCCAGGCCGCGGAACGTCGCCTCGACGGTGACGTGGACGCGCGGGCCGAGCAGGTCCGGGCCGTCGCGGCGGCCCAGCCTGCGGGCGAGGGCGTCGAGCAGCGGGCGCCCGCCGCCGTTCTCGAAGTAGCTGGCCGGCTGCCCGGCGGCGGTCAGGGTGCGGGCGAGCCGCCGCGCCTGGGTGGTCTTGCCCACCCCGTCGACGCCGAGCAACGCGATGACCGGGGGACGCCGTCGCTGCATCTGATGATCGTATCGGCGGTCGGGTGCGGCCGTGGTCGCCGAGAGCGGGCCGAGTGCCAAGGCCGGGCCGAGTGCCGGGGCCGGGCCGAGGACTGGGCCGAGGACTGGGCGAGGGCAGAACGTCGGGGCCGGGCAGAACGCCGGGATTGGCGGGGTCAGCGGGCGGCGGCGGGTGGGGACGGGAAGAGGTCCCAGATGATGGTGTGGCGGTCGGCGCCGGCGGTGGCCAGCAGGCGGCTGTCGGGGGCGAAGGCGACGTCCTGGACGGGGCCGGCGTGGGCGGGCAGGCGGTGCGCGGGGCCGGGACGTTCGGGGTCGCTGATGTCGCGGATGGTGGCGGTGCGGTCGCCGCTGCCGGCGGCCAGCAGGGTCCCGTCGGGGCTGAAGGCGACCGCGTGCACGGCACGGCGATGGTCGGTGATCTCGGCCAGGACTGTTTCGGTGGTGGGGTCGGCGACCGAGTAGACCCGCACGGTGCGGTCCTTGCCGGCCACGGCGAGCAGGTCCCCGTCGGGGCTGAACGCCACCGTGAACACGGCCCCGCGGGCACCGGACAGCGTCACGGTGGCGGTCGGATGGGTCGGGTCGGCGAGATCCCACAGGGTGACCGAGCGGTCCTCGGCGCCGGTGGCCAGCAGGGTGCCGTCGGGGCTGAACGTCACCGCCCGCACGGCGCCGCGATGCCCGGCGAGGATCGCCGCCCGCCGCGGCACCCCCGGCTCGGCGAGGTCCCACAGCAGCACCGCCCGGTCGTCGCCGGCGGTGGCCAGCAGGGTGCCGCCGGGGCTGAAACCGAGGTCGTGCAGGTAGCCGCGGTGGCCGGTCAGCGTCATCAGCGGCACCGGCCGGGACGGGTCGGCGACCTGCCACAGCACGGTGGTGCCCGCATCGCCGGCGGCCGCGAGGATGCGCCCGTCCGGGCTGAACGTCACCGCCCGTGCCCACTCCTGGTTGATGCGCCGGCCGTAGCCGACGGTGGCGATCAGCCGCGGGGGGTCGGGGAACGCCGCCTGCCACAGCCGGACGGTGGTGTCGGTGCCGCCGATGGCGAGCAGCGCCGCGGTGGGGCTGAAGCTGACGCTCATCGGATGGCCGCGTTCCTCGGGCAGGACGGCCAGTCGGCGGGCGGCGCTCAGGCCGCGAGCAGCAACGAT
>NZ_JAMQQF010000636.1 GCF_023716945.1 Frankia sp. AiPs1
GCCGGGTGGCGGCCGGCCAGCGCCCGCTCCCGGAACGGCTCGGCGAACCCGGCCGGCGGCGTGCCGAGCTCCCCGGCGAGGTAGCCCAGCACGCTCGCGGGCAGGTCGAAGCGCTCGGGATGCTCCCGCAGCGTGGCGACGTCCACCCCGCCGCCGACGAGGAACAACGCCAGATCGCCGACGACCTTGCTGGTCGGCGTGACCTTGATCGGCTTGCCGAGCAGCTCGTTGGCAACCGCGTACGCCTCCTGCACGGCCGGCCAGCGCTCCCCGAGCCCGAGGGCGATCGCCTGCTGACGCAGGTTGGTGAGCTGCCCGCCGGGGATCTCGTGCCGGTACACCGCCCCCGTCGGCGCCCGCAGGCCCGCCTCGAACGGCGCGTACAGGTCGCGCACCGCCTCCCAGTAGGCCTCCATCGACGACAGCGCCGACAGCGCGATCCCCGTCGCCCGCGGGGTGTGGTCGGTCGCGGCGACCAGGGCCGACATGTTCACCTGGCTGGTGCCGCCGGACATCGGCGCGGCGGCGGCGTCGACGGCGTCCACCCCGGCCGCGGACGCGGCGAGCAGGGTGGCGAGCTGCCCGCCGGCGGTGTCGTGGGTGTGCAGGTGGACGGGCCGGTCGAAGCGCGCGCGCAGGGCCGTGACCAGCGTGGCCGCGGCGGTGGGGCGCAGCAGCCCGGCCATGTCCTTGATCGCCAGCACGTGCACGCCGGCGGCGACGAGCTGCTCGGCGAGGCGCAGGTAGTAGTCGAGGGTGTAGATCTGCTCGCCGGGGTCGGACAGGTCGCCGGTGTAGCACAGGGTGCCCTCGGCGATCGCCGTGCCGGTCTCCAGGACCGCTTCGATCGCCGGGCGCATCTGTTCCATGTCGTTGAGCGCGTCGAAGATCCGGAAGATGTCGACGCCGGTCGCGGCGGCCTCGGCGACGAACGCCCGCACCACGTCGTCCGGGTACGGCGTGTAGCCGACCGCGTTGCGGCCGCGCAGCAGCATCTGCACGCACTGGTTCGGCGCGGTGGATCGCAGCGCCGCGAGCCGCTCCCACGGGTCCTCGGCCAGGAACCGCAGCGCCACGTCGTACGTCGCGCCGCCCCACGCCTCCAGGCTGAGCAGGTTCGGCGTCAGGGCGGCGAACGACGGCGCCGCCGCCAGGATGTCGAAGCTGCGCAGCCGGGTCGCCAGCAGCGACTGGTGGGCGTCGCGCAGCGTGGTGTCGGTGACGGCCAGCGCCTCCTGGGCGCGCAGCCGCGCCGCCCAGCCGGCGGGGCCGAGCTCGGTGAGCAACTGCCGCGAACCGGCGGGCACCGCGACGCCGGCGAGACCCCCGCCGGTCAGCCCCTGGCCGGTGCTGGCGCCGGTGCCGGTGCCGAGGCAGGCGGGCGAGCCGGGACCGATCGGCACTCCCTGTCCGTCGGGCAGCAGTGGCAGCTCGGGCAGCCGGGAGCGCGGGTCGACCAGGGCGTTCGCCGGTCGCCGGAAACCGTTGACGGTGCTCTCGGCGAGGCGGGCCAGCGTCCGGCTGGTCTGGTCGGTGCCCCGGCCGGGCAGCAGCAGCTCGGGGCGCTCGTCGATGAACGACGTCGTCACCCCGCCGGCGAGGAAGTCGGGGTCGGTCAGCACCCGGCCCAGGAAGTCGATGTTGGTGCGGACACCGCGGACCCGGAACTCGTTGAGGGCCCGACGCGCCCGCCTGGCCGCCTTCTCCAACGTGCTGCCCCGCGCGGTCAGCTTCACCAGCAGCGAGTCGAAGTAGGGGCTGATCTCCGCGCCGGCGTAGGTCGCGCCGTCGAGGCGGACGCCGGGGCCGCCCGGGGACTGGTAGAAGCTGATCGTCCCGGTGTCGGGTCGGAAGCCGTCCGCCGGATCCTCCGTCGTGACCCGGCACTGGATCGCGGTGCCGCGCAGCGCGATCTGCTCCTGGCCGAGGTTGAGGTCGGCGAGGCTCTCCCCGTCGGCGATGCGCAACTGGGCCGCGACGATGTCGACGCCGGTGACCTCCTCGGTGACCGTGTGCTCGACCTGGATGCGCGGGTTCATCTCCATGAACGTGTACCGGCCGTCGGCGCCGAGGAGGAACTCGACGGTGCCGGCGTTGACGTAGCCGACATGCTGGGCGAAGCGGACCGCGTCCGCGCAGATGCTCGCCCGCAGCGCCTCGTCCAGCATCGGCGCCGGGGCGATCTCGACGACCTTCTGATGGCGGCGCTGCACCGAGCAGTCCCGCTCGAACAGATGGATGATGTTGCCGTAGGAGTCGGCGAAGACCTGCACCTCGATGTGCCGAGGGCGATCGACCGCCTGCTCCAGGAACACCGTCCCGTCGCCGAACGCCGCCGCGGCCTCCCGGGAGGCGCTGGCCACCGCGTCGGCGAGGTCCGCCGCCCGCTCCACCCGCCGCAGGCCCCGCCCGCCCCCGCCGGCCGAGGCCTTCACGAACAGCGGGAACCCGACCTCCTCGGCCGCCTGCGCCGCGCCCTGCCCGTCCGGCAGCGGCGTCGACGCGCGCAGCACCGGCAGCCCGGCCGCCATCGCCGCGTTGCGCGCGGCGACCTTGTCCCCCGTCAGCCGCAGCACCGACGGCGGCGGCCCGACGAAGGTCACGCCCGCCGCCGCGCACGCCTCGGCCAGCACCGCCGACTCCGACAGGAAGCCGTAGCCGGGGTGCAGCGCGTCCGCCTCCGCCTGCTTGGCCACCGTGAGCAGCGCGTCGATGTCGAGGTAGCCCCGCACCGGATGACCCGGCCCGCCGAGCTCGTACGCTTCGGACGCCTTCGTCCGGTGCAGCGCGGAGACGTCCTCCGGGGTGTAGACCGCGACGGTGCGCAGCCCCAGTTCCTGAGCGGCTCGGAAGACGCGGACGGCTATCTCACTGCGGTTTGCGACCAGAACCTTACGCACGCGCGCCTCCTCCGGACGGGGTGCGCATCATTGTGAGGGGCTTGCACTCCCACGCGCCAAAGCAACGTGTCGGGGGTCACGATCGACAGTTCGGGCTAACGTCACCACAAGGACGGCGCTATCGAGAGCCAAGACGCGGCGGTGGCCGCGGCGGGCGGTGTCCCCACCCGGTCGGAGAACTTCATGCAGTCGCCGGACGCCGCGCCGCCGGGCCACGGCGCCGCGGCCGGGGACCGGCCGGGGAATCCGGCCGGTGACCTCGGGAACCCGCCCGGTCGCCCCGACCTCCCCGACCGATCGCCGGGGACCATCGTGGTGTTCGGGGCGACCGGCTACACGGGCCGGCTGGTCACCGCCGAGCTCGTCGCGGCCGGGCACCGCCCGGTGCTGGCC
>NZ_JAMQQF010000637.1 GCF_023716945.1 Frankia sp. AiPs1
GATCACCGCGGCGCTTGCCGGTCTGACCAGCACCGCGGCCGCCGAGCTGCTGGCGGCCGCGGGCGTGCCGGCCGCGCCCGTCCTGGACCGCGGCGGCTTCCTGACCGATCCCTGGTTCGCCGCGGCGGGCATCCTCACCCGCATCGACGAACCGGACCTCGGCCCGTGCACGGTCGTGCACCGCTACGCCGACTGGTCCGGCACGCCGAACGAGATCCCCACGGCGGCCCCGCCGCCAGGGGCCTCAACTCGGCGCCTCCTCGTGGGCCTGGGCTACTCCGATGACCGCATCGCCGAGCTCCTCGCCACGGGAGCCGTCCGGGAGCACGCCGCGCTGTTCCGCGGAACACGATGATCGTCGCGCTGGCCGGTGTCAGGCGGGGTCGGTCCGTGGCAGGGCGCCGGTCTCGGTCAGCGCGAAGACCGTCCGGGAGTGGTAGGTGTCGTTGAACTCCCACAGCCGGCCGATGCGCTCGCCCGAGAACTCGAACAGGAAGTGGTACGCCTGGTCGTAACGCCTGCCGGCGACGGTGACGGCGTGGCCCTCGGTGAGGGCGGCGACGCGGTCGTCCTCGGCGGTGAGCGTCGTGACGGTCTGCTGGATCGGGGCCCGCAGAAGCTCGGTGTTGACCCATTCGATCGACGCGCGCATCTGGTCGCGGTCGGAGAACCGCCGCGTCGAGAGGCTGAACCAGGCGGCGTCGTCGGTGAGCAGGTCGAAGGCGCCGGCCACGTCGCCGGCGTTCATCCGGTCGAAGAACGCCCGCACCGCCGCCTTGTTCCGTGCCGCCGTGCCGTGTTCCGCCGTGCCGTGTTCCGCCGGACCGGTCTCGGTCATCTCGAGGCTCCTTTCGTCGTCCCGGCCCTATGCTGAACATCCGTTCAGCTGGCTGGACGGCGATGGGGGAGGGGATGGGAATGTCGACGCAGTTGACCGGGCCGGAGGATCTCACCGCGAAGGCGCGCATCCGAGGGGCGGCCTTCGCCCTGGTCGCCGAGCGGGGGGTGCACGCGACGACGGTCCGCGCGATCGCCCAGCGCGCGGGCGTCTCGCCGGCCCTGGTGATCCACCACTTCGGGTCGAAGCAGGGGGTCATCGACGCGATCTCGACGTGGATCGTCGAGTACCTGCACCGCAACACCCGCGAACTCGATCGCGGCGGGGACCCGGCGCAGGCGCTGCAACGCCGGCTCGTCCGCTTCGAGCGCATGGTCGCCGAGGTGCCGCTGCTCGGCGCCTACGTCCGCCGGATGCTGCTCGACGGCCAGCCCGACGGACTGGACTGGTTCCGCCGGGCGGTGGATCTGTCCGCCGAGGAACTCGCCCACCGGGAACGCATGGGCAAGGCCCGGCCGTCGACGGACCTGCGCGCCGAGGCGGCGATGCTGTTGATCCTCGGCTTCGCCCCGGTCCTGCTCGGCCCGTTGCTGGAACACGCCCTGGGCCTTGACTTCGACGACGAGCGGTCCTGGACGCGGTGGCGCGACGCCGAGTCGGAGCTGCTGACCTCCGCGCTCTACCCCGGCGTCGCGGCCACCGACGCGCCCTGACGGGTCGCTCAGGGGCGGGTTCGGTTCAGGTGCGGGGGAAGTTGAGCATCGTGCGGGCGTTGGTCTCGGTGATCTTGACGACCTCGTCGTCGGGGATGTTCGCGAGGACCTCGGCGGCACGCTTGCGGCTGTTCGGCCAGTTCGAGTCGGAGTGCGGGTAGTCGATCTCCAGCATGATCCGGTCGATGCCGACCTTGTGGCGGTTCTCCAGACCGAACTCGTCGTCGATGAAGCAGCCCCAGAAGTGCTTGCGGAACAGCTCGGAGGGGCGGGCGTCGAAGTCGATCGGCTGGTAGTAGCGGTGCCGCTCCCAGACGAAGTCGGCGCGCTCGAGGATGTAGGGAATCCAGCCGATGCCGCCCTCGGCCAGGGAGAACTGCAGCTTCGGGTGCCGCTGGAGGACCCCGGAGAACAGCAGGTCGGTGGCCGACCACATGAGGTTGGTCGAGAAGATCGTGATCGCGACGGCGAACGGGGCGTCGGGGAGGACGACCTCACCGGGGATGGCGCGGGTGGCGGCGAAGGAGAAGCCGGGGACGTAGCTGCCCGAGCCGAAGTGCAGCGAGATGACCATTCCGGTCTCCTCGCACGCCTCCCACACGGGCTCCCAGGCGGCGTTGTGGAACGACGGCAGCCCCAGGGGGACGGGGCTGTCGGGGAAGGAGATGGTCCGGGCGCCCTTGGCGGCGGTGCGGCGGATCTCGGCCGCGGCGAGCTGCGGGTCCCAGGTGGGGATCAGGGCGAGCGGGATGAAGCGGTCCGGCGCGGACGCGCACCACTCGTCGATGTGGAAGTCGTTCCATGCCTGCACGCACAGCAGCGCGAGGTCCTTGTCGGGCGCCCGCTGGAACACGCCGCCACCGAAGCCGGGGAAGGACGGGAAGCACAGGGCGGCCTGGATGCCGTCGAGGTCCATGTCCTTGACCCGGGCGACCGGGTCGTAACAGCCGGGGATCATCTCCTCGTAGCGGACCGGGTCGATGCCCCACTCCTGCGGCGGGCGGCCGGCGACCGCGTTGAGCCCGACGGTCGGGAAGACCGAGCCGTCGTAGTGCCAGACGTGCTTGCCGTTCAACTCCTCGATGCGCGGGCCCTGCTCGCGCAGCGCCGCCGGCAGCCGATCCTGCCAGACGCGCGGATGTTCGATGAGGTGGTCGTCCACCGAGACGATCTGATGGTGATCCTGCAGCGGCATGAGACGCGCTCCCTCGTCGGTGTTGCGGTTGGGCGCGGGGCAGCGTACCCAATGTTGACGCATTCGTCACGTGGTAGCTGTCTGCCGGTTAAGTGACTGCACAGCGCGTCCGGGCCTCGACGTGCCGTGCTTTGGTGAGCCGTCGGGGCCGTGCGTTGGCGGTGGCGTCAACTACCGTCGGGTGCTCCGTCGCCCGCCGTAGAATGATGTTCCACGGGCCGTGTCCGAGGGCCGTGTCCGACTGCCTGGGTGCGCCGACTGCCTGGGTGCGCCGACGAAGGGAGCGCCGATGGCGAGTCCGCTGCGCTACCTCGACGATCCGGTCGCGCTGGCGCGTGAGCGCCAGGCGTTCATCACCGCCGCGCTGGACCTGCTCGCCGCGACCGACACGGTCGACCTCCAGGTGAGCCGGATCGTGGCCCGCGCCGGGCGGCACAACGCCGCCTTCTACCGGGTGTTCGGGTCGAAGGACGGGCTGACCCTGGCCGTGGTCGAGGAGGCGACGCGGCGCACGGCCGCGGTGGTGGAGCGCCG
>NZ_JAMQQF010000638.1 GCF_023716945.1 Frankia sp. AiPs1
GCCCGCGGTGCGGGCGCCGCCGCGTCCGGTACCGCCTGCGACGCCGCGGCCACGGGCCGGGCGGGGCTGGCGCTGGGCAGCATGGGACTGGGAGTTTCCGTGCTGAGACAGAGGGATCCGCCGATCAGGTCAGGGCCACCATGAGATCATTTGGACGGGTGAGGAGGTCCACACCAGCCCGCTGCATCGTCCGGCGGCCGGGGTACGGCCGGCTCCGCGACCAGACCCAACGGCGGGTGATTCCCGCTATGGCGCTCGCACCGACCTCGCACACCCGACCATTCAGCCGGGCGCGGACAGCCGCTCGGGCCGTCGTCTCCTTCACGGTACATCGACGACCCGTGCTTCGGGATAGGGCCGCGGCACGCAACGAGCCGTTGCATCCCCCTCTGTGCCGGTTCGGGCGGTCACCCAACGGCGGCGTGCCGGTGCGCGTCCGCACGGTCGTCCGTCTCGTCCCGGCCGGGCCCGCCGGTCGGCGTCGACGCCGCGGTGGCAGTGGTTGCGCAGCGTGTCGAGTTGCTCCGTACTGCCCCGGTGACCAGGGCCGATGTCCCACCGAGGGTGGCATCGGGCGGATGACGGGTGCGCCCGCCGCGTGCGTCGCGGCAGTAATCGCCGGGCCCTCACCGGACGTGAGGGGCAGGGCCGCCCTGGACGCGATGAGGGTCACTATCGGGAACGTCGGCCTGCGCCGACCGCCGAAGGACCCGGCCGCATGCCCGCTGAGCAGGCCGAACATCGCTGGCGGCGCCGGGATGACCACGGTCACGGCCGGTTCGAGGCCGGTGCGGCGCCGCGGCGGCCGTAGGAACCAGAAGACCACCCTGAGCGGGACGACCGGCCCGGGGCGGACGGGACTTTCGGGACGGCCGGCCGGCGCCCCCCGATCCGGTGAGCCCGCCGGGCCCGGGCCGGTCGGCCGGGCGGCCGTTCGGTGTGCACGTGCGGCGAGGGGTGCGGCTGCCGACCGCCGCTGCTCGGTCGGCCGCATCTGCGTCGTGCCCCCCTGGCGGCCCGCTTGGCGGCCCGCCCGGACGCCCGCCCGGCTTCCCGTGCGCCCGGTCGTGCGTTCGCCGGTGCAGCGGCGCCGACCGCATGCACGGGCCGGACGGTCGCGACCACGCCGTCAGAAGACCAGCGCGGTGAGGGCGTGGATGATCAATCCGACGAGGGCGCCGACAACCGTGCCGTTGATGCGAATGAACTGCAGGTCCCGGCCGACATGCAGCTCGATGCGCCGAGAGGTCTCCTCGGGCTCCCAGCTCGCGACCGTGTCCCCGATGATCGCGGCGATGTCCCCCTGGTAGCGGTGGACCGCCCGGGCGGCCAGATCGGACGCGGCCTGGTCGACGGTGCGGCCGAGCTCCGGGTCGGTGGCCAGCCGGGCCCCGAACGCGGCCAGCTCGTCGGTGGCCCGCACCCGGGCGGTGCTGGTCGGATCGGTGGTGAGATCGAGCAGGATCGTCCGTGTCGTCGCCCAGATCGCAGCGACGGCCCGGCCGACCTCCGCGTGCCCCAGCAGCCGCTGCTTGATCTGCTCGACCTGCTCGCCGAGGCTCGGATCCGTGCGCAGTCGGCCGGCGAAGTCGCCGAGGAACCGGTCCAGCACCTGGCGCACCCGGTGCTCCGGGTCGGCGCGTAGTTCCGCGATCGCCTCCAGCGCCTTGTCGTAGGCCTTGATCGCGACCGCCTCGTCCAGCCACTGCGGCGTCCAGCTCGGCGCCTGGTCGACCACCAGCCGGGTGAAGACCTCCGGGTTGCGGGCCAGCCACTCCTGGACATCGGCGACGATCACGTCGACGAGCCGGACGTGCAACCGATCGTCGAGCACTCGCTGCAACGCGGCGCCCAGCACGCCCGCCCAGGGGCGTTCGACCACCCTGGGCAGCACCGCCTTCTCCACGACCTCGCGGACCAGGTCGTCGCTCATCCCGGAGATGGCCGAGGTGAGCCGCCCGGCGATCTCGGTCGTCACCCGCTCGGCGTGGCGCGGCTGGCGCAGCCACGACCCCACGCGCACCGAGACGCCGATGCCGTCGACCTTCTCCCGGATCACGTCCTCGGCGAGGAAGTGTGTGCTGACGAAGTTCTCCAGGCCGCGGCCGAGGGCGTCCTTGCGCTCCGGGATGATCGCCGTGTGCGGGATCGGCAGGCCGAGTGGATGGCGGAACAGGGCCGTCACCGCGAACCAGTCGGCCAGCGCGCCGACGACGCCGGCCTCCGCGGCGGCGGCCACGTACGCCACCCAGCCGGGCCCGCCGTGGCTGCGCCAGCCCTGAGCGAGCAGGTAGACGGTCACGACGGCGGCGAGCAGCCCGGTGGCGATCAGGCGCATCCGGCGCAGCGCCTGGCGCAGCCCGGGCTCGTCCGCAGTGCCCCGGGGAAGAACGCCCGGTACCGGCCGCCCGCCGCCCGCCGGCTCGCTCATGGGCCGCCGTCCCTCTCCCGTGCCACTTCGACGCCCACCCGGGCCCACCGGATCTGATCAGCCGATCCTCGGACACCTTATGCGGCCGGGGCGGGACACCGGCCGGCCAGCGCGGACGTCGGCGGGCGGGGACGCCACCTCGACGGGCGCGACCGCGGGCGCGAGCGCGACTGCGGGCGGTGGGGCGGTGGGGCGGTGGGCGGTCAGGGCCGCGGGGGTGGCGGCCGGCGGGGATGGGAACGCTGGTGCAGCCTGCGCTGGATGACGGCGAGGTCGACGATGGCCACCAGCGTGAGCAGCGCGAGCAACCCCGCGGCGGCGGGCTGGTCACGGGCGGCGAACAGTCCCGCGGTGACGCCGCAGAAGACCAGACCGAACACGGCGAGTGCACGCCGCAACCCGAGTGCGCTACGGGCCGGCGGTGCACCCCCCGAACCGGGGGAGGCGAAGAGCCGGCGCCACCGGAGCCGAGCCCCCCGGAACCGGGTCTCCCCGAACCGAGCCCCTCGGGACCGAGGCCACCTGCGCCGACGCCACCAGCGCCGAGGCGGCAGGACGTCCCCCTTGTCGCGCTGGCGCGGCAGGGAACTGGTCACGGTCCCCGGTATGCCCGGTCACGCCCGGGTGAACCGGGGATCGTGACCGCTTCGGGCCGTTGGGTGTCCCCGCGCGGGCTCAGCCAGACCGACTGGGCGCCCCGCGACCGGGCAGCCGCGCGGTCATCGCCGCCTTCGCCTCCGCCGAGGCCAACCGCTCGGCGAACAGCGCACCCTCGACGTCGATGCGTTCGAGCACCGCCGGCGTCCCGCCGTCGTGGAGCAGGGCGCGGGCGGCGGCCAGGGCC
>NZ_JAMQQF010000639.1 GCF_023716945.1 Frankia sp. AiPs1
GCGTCGAAGCGGCGTCCGGCAGATGCGGCCCCGCGGCCGGGGCCGAGGGGGGTGCGCCCGGGCCGGCGCCTGGCCGGCCTGATGTTCGCCGCGCTGCTGCTGGTCGCCGCCGTGGCGGTGGGGATCCTGCTGGTGACCCGCGGCGGCGGGGACGGTTCCGCGGGGCCGGGGAAGGCCGGCGCCCTGCCCGCCGGCATGATCGGGCGGTGGCGGGGCACGGTCGCGCAGGACCAGGTCTCGTATCCGGCGGAGCTCACGCTGACCGGCGGCCGGGTGGGCGCGACGCTCGGCCGCTCCTGGAACACGCGCGACGGCTGCGCGGCGGACCTGCGACTGATCGACGTCGACGGCGCCGAGGCCCATGTCGCCGAACGGCTCACCGCGGGCGCCGGCGTGTGTGCCGCGAACGAACTCGACGTCCTCGTGCTGCACGCCGACGGCACCCTCGGCTACGACTACCCGGCGTCCCCGTTCTCCGCCGGCGGTCATGCGGTGCTGCGCCGCGTGCCCGGGTGACGCCGGCGCCGGCGCGATCGCCCAGCGTTCACCCGAGTGCCGGCGGCGGACGCCGGATTCCACCCCCGGCAGGTGACCGGGCACGACGGCGGGGCGGGCGCGGGCGGGTATGACCCGGGCCTCGGCCCGCAGCAGGCCCCACGCGGACCGGCGGCCGTGCCCCGGATCCGGGGCGACGGTCCTGACTGGAGGTGCCGCGGTGGATCCCGATTTTCCGTTGCTGAGCGTGTTTCTCTACATGGTCTGGTTCTTCGCCTTCGTCCTGTGGCTGTTCCTGCTGTTCGCGGTGATCACCGACGTGTTTCGCAGTGCGGATCTGTCCGGCTGGGCGAAGGCGGCCTGGACCGCCGCGATCGTCGTGCTGCCCTGGCTCGGCGTGATCGTCTACCTCATCGTCCGCGGTGGCAACATGCACGAGCGCAGCCGTGTCGCTGCGGAGCGCGACGAGCGGGCGTGGCGGGCGTACCTCGAGCATGCTGCTTCCCCGGCGAGCAGCGCCGACGAACTCGGCAAGCTCGCGGATCTGCGCGACCAGGGCATCATCAGCGACGCCGAGTTCGAACGCGGCAAGACCCGGATCCTCGCCTGAGCGAGACGACATCGTGACGCACCCGGCCGACCCGCCGGCGGATCAGCGGATCAGCCCCGGGTCGGCAGTCGGGAGGCGGCCGCCCGGTCGACCAGCCACAGGGTGCGTTCGCGGCCCACGGCTCCGGTTGCCGGGATGTCGATCGGCCCGGCACCGGAGAACGACGCGGCCACGGCGTCCGCCTTCTCCTCACCCGCGACGATCACCCACACCTCGCGGGCGGACTGGATGGTCGGCAGGGTCAGGGAGAGGCGTTCCGGCGGCGGCTTCGGGCAGTCGTGCACGGCCACCACCGGCTCCGTGGCCACGACCGCCGGCGAGTTCGGGAACAGCGACGCGACGTGCCCCTCCGGGCCGAGACCGAGCAGTACGACGTCGAAAGCGGGGACCGTGGCGCCCGGCGCCGCGCGGCCGGCGAGCAGGGCCGCATACTCCGCCACCGCCGACTCCGGGTCGGCGTAGCCGGACGCCGCGGTGGCGCCCTCGACGTCCCCGCCGGCCGTCTGGGCCGCGTGGTGACCCATCGGGAACACCCGCTTCGGGTCGACCCCGATGTGGTCGAGCAGCGCCTCGCGGGCCTGCCGGTCGTTGCGGTCGGGCGAGTCCGCGGCGACGAACCGCTCGTCGCCCCACCAGACGTCGACCCTGGACCAGTCGACCGCGTCGATCGCGGGGCTGGTCCGGACCGCGCGCAGCAGCGCGATGCCGATGCCGCCGCCGGTGAGTACCACCGACGCCTCGCCGCGGGCCGCCTGCCCGTCGATCAGACGGGTGATCAGCCGGGCGGCGGCGGCACGGGCGAGGACGCCGGCGTCGCGATGCGGGACCAGCTGTGGCTCGGCCGTCATGCGCCGCCCGCCTTCGACTGGTCCTTCTTCCCCTTGGGCGCCGGTGAGGCCTTGGGTGCCGGTGAAGCCTGAGTTGCGGGTGATGCCTGAGTTGCGGGTGATGCCTGAGTTGCGGGTGAGGCCTGGGGTGCCGAGGCCGAACCGGCCTGGGGTGCGCCGGCTGGCTGGGTCGCGGTGGCTGCCTGGGTTGCCGTGGCTGCCTGGGACGTCGCCGCGGCCTGGGCGGCGCCGCCGGTCGCCGCAACCGCGCTGGTGACCGGCCCGGACTTGTCCATCGGGTCGCGCCAGATGTGTTCGCGGTGCGGCGAGCGGTCGGCGAGGTGCGCCAGGCCGCTCCAGGTGCCCAGCGCCTCCCCGAAGACCTCGTCGTCGTCGAGCCGGCGCAGCTCCTCGGCGAGCAGTTCACCGACGCCACGGCCCGGCAGCGGCAGGACCCGGTCCGGGTAACCGGACCGGGAGATCGTCGCCGTGCGGGAGTCGGTCCGGGAGATCCCGAGTTCGGACCCGCCGAAGGACACGGTCACCTTCGTGATGTCGGGACGGGTCCCGACCTCCTCGACGGACACCGGGATGCCGAGCCTGCTCTGCAGCCAGCCGGCGAAGAGCTGGGCGCTCGGGTTGGCCGGCCCGGAAGTGATCACCGCCGACTCGGGCCGGTCGCTGACGGTGTCGAACGCCGCGGCGAGCAGGGTCCGCCACGGCGTCAGGCGGGTCCACGACAGGTCCGTGTCGCCGGGGGCGAAGTCCGTCGCCCGCTGGAACAACGCCGACAGCGGATCGGGGGAGGCGGTGACGTCGGTGACGCGGCGGTCGGCGAAGACGCCGAGCGGATCGTAGGCGATCCGGGCCGGCGGCTCGTCGTGCCACCAGGTGACCACCGGGGCGTCCGGGGCGAGCAGCGGCAGCACGACCGACTCGGCGTGCAACGCCAGGCGCCCCGACATCCGCATGACGACCGCCTCACCCGGGCCGAGCCGACCGCCGATGGAGACCTCGGCGTCCAGCCGGGGGTGCGGCGACTCGATCTGACGGCGCACCACGATGAGCAGCCGGCACGGGTGGGCGGAGGCCGCGAGCGTCGCCGCGCCCTCCGCCTCGCTGACGTGCTTCTCGTCGACGACGGCGACGAGGGTGAGGGCCAGCCCGAAGGCCAGCGCCCCGGCCGCCCGCCGTTCGGCGGAGAGGGCCTTGACCACCTCAGAACCGGTGGTGTCCCACAGCGTGGTCACGAGGGGCTCCTATCCGTCCGCGGGAGTGGGCCGGCGGCCGGCGTGGAGCCTCGGCCGACGGGAGGGTGCACGCCGTGGTGGCCGGCCG
>NZ_JAMQQF010000063.1 GCF_023716945.1 Frankia sp. AiPs1
GCCCATCCGCCCGCGGCCCACCCGCCGGCAGCCCATCCGCTCGCTGCCCGTCCGGCGGCCGGCCGTCCGGTGGCACGTCGGCGAAGTAGCGGGACAGCGTCAGTTCCTGGAAGCAGACCAGCCGGGCGCCGAGTTCGGCCGCCGCGATCGCGCCCGCCCGCAGCGCGGCGGCGTGCTCGGCCGGGTCAGGATGCCAGCGGTGCTGCACCGCGGCGATCCGCAGCGGCGGGCGCGTCGGCGACGCCACCCGGGCCGGCGAGGCGGGCACCCCGATGCTGGTGATCGTCAGCATGCCCCGATGTTCTCATGACCGGCACGCCCCCGCCGGTCCCCGCGCCCCGCCCGTCCCGTCCGGTCCCGCCACCGGCGACCGGCGGGTCACGGGCGTCGAGCCTGCCATGATGACCCCCGTGCCCGACGCCGCCGCCAGCCGCCGGATGCCGGCCGCCCGCCGGATGCCGGCCGAGTGGGAGCGGCATGCCCGGACCTGGATGGCGTTCCCGCCCCCGAACGACACCTTCGGTCCGGAGGGCTCCGCCGAGCTCGCCACGGCCCGCGCGGCCTGGGCCCGGGTGGCGACGACGATCAGTCGGCACGAGCTGGTCACCCTGATCGCCGGGCCGGGTCAGGGCGCGATCGCGGCCCGGCAGGTGCCGCCGGCTGTGACGGTGATCGAACTCGCGCTGGACGACGCCTGGATGCGCGACAGCGGCCCGACGTTCACGATCGACGGCAGCGGCAGCGGCAGCGGCAGTGCCGACGGCGACGGCAGCGGCGACAGCAGCGGCGACAGCGACGCGCGCCTCGGCGCCGTCGACTGGGTCTTCAACGGCTGGGGCGCCCAGGACTGGGCGAGCTGGGACGCGGACCGGCTGCTGGCCACGGCCGTCGCCGCGCGGGCCGGCGCCGCGGTGCGGCACTCGGCGCTGACGAACGAGGGCGGCGGGATCGCCGTGGACGGGGCGGGCACCGTGCTGCTGACCGAGACCGTCCAGCTCGACCCCGCCCGCAACCCGGGCTGGGACCGCACCCGGGTGGAGGCCGAGCTGCACACCCAGCTCGGCACGACCAGGGCGATCTGGCTGCCGCGGGGCGTCGCCCGCGACTACGACCGGTTCGGCACCCGCGGGCACGTCGACGTCGTCGCCGCGTTCGTCCGGCCCGGCCTCGTCGCCGTGCACAGCCAGCCCGACCCGGCGCATCCCGACCATGAGACGACCCGGGAGCTGGCTGCGCTGCTGCGGGCCAGCCGCGACGCCGCCGGCCGGCCGCTGGAGGTCGTCCAGATCGCGGCGCCCACCGTGCTCGAGGTCGACGGGGGCCCGGCCGGCTACTCCTACCTCAACTACTACGTCGCCAACGGCCTGGTGGTCGCCGGCGTCTTCGACGATCCCCGCGACGCCGACGCTCTCGACCTGCTGGCTCGGCTGTACCCCACCCGCCGGGTCGAACCCGTGGACGCCCGGCCGATCTTCGCCCACGGCGGCGGGGTGCACTGCATCACCCAGCAGGAACCACAGGTCATCCGCTGACCCGACCGGCGCTGACCCGACCGGCACTTGACCCGACCGGCGCTGAACCACCCGGCGGCCCGCTCCGACGCGGGACGAGACCGCGGTGGCGCGGGCCGATCCGGCACCCGCCTTATTGACATCCGTTTTCGGAATCGTTTTCATCAGGGGTGTCCGCTCTGCGAAGTGAGGATCCCTTGCCCGTCATCCCCATCTGCACCCGGCTCGCGGCCGGGGTCGCCGGCCTGGCCCTGCTCGCGGCCCTCCTGGCTGGCTGTGGCTCGTCTTCCACCGGCAGCGGTGCCGGTGCCGGCGGGCGGCTGCCGGTCGTCGCCACGACCAGCCAGGTCGCCGACTTCACCCGGGTCCTCGGCGGCGATCGGGTCCGCGTCTCCCAGCTGCTGAAGCCCAACGTCGACCCGCACGACTACGAACCCACCCCGGCCGACATCGAGGCGATCGGCGACGCCAAGGTGCTGGTCGAGAACGGCGTCGGGCTGGAGAGCTGGCTCGACGACGCCATCGGCGCCGCCGGCTTCGACGGCATCCGGGTCGACGCGAGCCGCGGCGTGACCATCCGGGCCGGCAACGGGGACACCGAGGAGAAGGCGGGCGATCCGCACATCTGGCACAACCCGCTCAACGCCAAGATCATGGTTGCCGACATCGAGCGCGGGCTCGCCCAGGCCGATCCCGCGAACGCCGGCTACTTTCAGGCCAACCGGATCGCCTACGACGGCAGGCTCGACGCCCTCGACGGCGACATTCGCCGCCAGATCGCCACGATCCCGCCCACCGACCGCAAGCTGGTGACCAACCACGACGCCTTCGGCTACTACATCGACCGCTACGGCCTCACCTTCGTCGGCTCGATCATCCCGAGCTTCGACACCGCGGCGGAGCTGTCCGGCAGCAACATCAGGAACATCGTCGACAAGATCCGCCGGACCGGCACCAAGGCCGTCTTCTCCGAGTCGTCGCTGCCGCCGCGGACCGCGCGGACCATCGCGAGCGAGGCCGGCGTGCGGGTCGAAGCCGGGGAGGACTCGCTCTACGGCGACACCCTCGGCCCCGCCGGCTCCGACGGCGCCACCTACCTGCAGATGGAGGAGCACAACACTCGCAAGATCGTCGCCGCGCTGCGCTGAGGCGCCACCGTGCTCACCCGCTTACCCAAAGATGACAGTTACGTCACGGTAGAGTCGGGACCGGCATGGGCGGAGCCGCGGTGACGTGATCGGACGAGGCCGGGGGGCCGAGCGCGGCAAGGCGCGGCCGCCGGTGAGCAGACCCGTCCAACGAGGACCTCGGGCCGCCCGCCGACGCCCGCGTGTCCCGCGGACACCCCGGACGGGCGCGAGGGAATCGATGTGGATGACGACGTGAGGCTCGGCGCGGACCGCGCGACCGGCAGGGACGAGAGGGTGCCGCAACCGCGCCACCCCGACCGCCCCGAGCGTCACCCCGAGCGCCCTGAGCACCCTGAGCACCACCTCGGCCGTCCCGCGGAGAACCTCGAGCCTTCCGCGGACAACCTTGGGCGTCCCGGATATCTCGGCGACTCCGATCGCCCGGTCCGTCTTGGCGACACGGACTCCCACCGTGATCCGGCTCACGGAGCCATCCCGGCGCAGCCCGCGCCGTCGCGGTCGCGCAGCCGGGTCAACGCGCTGTGGACGGTCGGCGACCAGGTGGTGTCGAGTGGCACCAACGCGGCGATCAACTTCATCATCGCCCGCCGGGTGGACTCGAGCGAGTTCGGCGCGTTCGCGATCGCCTACACGATCTTTGCGATGGTCGTCGGGCTGTCCCGGGCGGCCGGGACCGCGCCCCTGGGGATCAGCTATGCCGACGTCCCGGCGTCGACGTTTCGCTCGGCGGTGCGGGCCGCGGCTGGCACGGCGCTGGCGCTCGGCGTCGTCGTCGGCGTGGGTCTGCTCGTCGTCGGAGCCGCCCTGCGCGGCACGGTGGGGCTGAACCTCGTCGCCATGGGCGTGATCATGCCGGCGCTGCTCGTGCAGGACGCCTGGCGCTACGCCTCGTTCGCTCAGGGCCGTCCCCTGCTCGCCGTCGGCAACGACCTCGTCTGGGCGGCGGCCCTGGCCATCGGAGTCGGCCTGCTCGCCGTGGGTTCGGGCGGCGGCGGCACAGCGGCGGCGATGGTGCTGGTCTGGGGGGCGGCCGCCGCCCTCGCCGCGCTGGTCGGCGTCGCGCAGCACCACGCCTGGCCCGATCCGAAGCGCGCGTGGGCCTGGTTCACCGGCCACCGCGAGACGACCGGCTTCATGACCGCGGAGTTCATCTCGTTGCAGGGCGCCCAGCAGACGTCCACGCTGATCATCGGGGCGGTCGGCTCCACGTCGCTCGTCGGTGCCCTGCGCGGGTTGCAGACCCTGCTGGCCCCCACGACGAACCTGGCCGTCGCGTTGATGAGCTTCGCGATCCCCGAGTTCGCGCGGCGCAAACACATGCCCCCCGGCCAGGTCATCCGCGGCGCCTACCTGGTCTCCGGGCTCGTGGTCGTCTCCAGCTCCCTGTGGGGGCTGGCGTTCATGCTGCTGCCCGCCGACTTCGGCGCGGCGCTGCTCGGGGACACCTGGGGCCAGACCCACGACCTGCTGCTGCTCGCCGTGATCGCCCAGGTGGGCCCGGGGCTCGCCGTCGGTCCGGCGGCGGTGCTCTACGCCTTCGGCAAGACCCGGCTCACCTTCTGGATCAACCTGTTCTTCGTGCCGTTCCTGCTGGCCTGCCCGATCACGGGCCTGCTCGTCGGCGGCGCCAAGGGGGTCATCGTCGGCAACATCATCGTGTTCTGGGCGACGATCCCACCCTGGCTCTACTACCTGCACCGCCACGTACGCACCGGCCCGCGCGCCTGAGGCCGATACTCAGCGGCTGGCGCCACCCGGTTCGTCGACCGGACGGTCAGCCCGGGCGCGCAGCAAGATCTCCCACCATCGCGAAGATGCCGAACTGAGCCGCGGACAACGGCACCAACAGGACGATCAGCAGAATCTCCACCGCGTTCAGGGTCTGTTCCGTCCGGAAGCCGGAGCCCCTTCTCGTGTCGGCCGAGCGACGGACGTGATCGGCGGCGATGAGCAGACATCCGGCGACGAG
The DNA here is from genome assembly GCF_023716945.1 of Frankia sp. AiPs1. Lineage (GTDB taxonomy): Bacteria > Actinomycetota > Actinomycetes > Frankiales > Frankiaceae > Frankia. The sequence goes on from NZ_JAMQQF010000063.1 coordinate 4,632, forward strand.
CACCGCCAGGACGAAGCGCGCGAGCTGATCGGATGCCCTCGCGGCGACCGCCGCGACAAATGCCACGGTGCCCGCACCGCCGGCGATGAGCAGCGGTATGACCTCGTCGTGTCGCCGGAAGGTGCGGGCGCGCAGCAGGACGAGGACCGAGGTGACCAGGACGAAGGACGCGGCGCCGAATCCGGGAGCCACCGCGGCCACCAGAACCAGCCCGGCCGCGATCGACCCGGCCATCCCGACCAGCAGGCCGCGCGCGATCGTTCGGGCTCTGGCAGTGCGTTCCCGCTCGTCCCGGACGCGCGTCCGTCCCCGCCGGGCCGCCCGACCCGGCGCCGCGGGCGACCACTGTTCGGCGCCGTCCCCGAACTCCTCGGCTCCGCGCGACTCGCTCAGGGACATCCGCGCGGCGTCGAGCGGGACGAGGCGAACCACGATTGCCGGGACCGCGAAGATCGACATTGCGGTGAGGACGACCGCCGCACCCACGACAGGGACCTCGGACGAGCCGGCCGCGGCCGCGATCGCCGACGTCACCAGGACTTCGGCTCCCGCGACGAGCACGGCGGGCATGAGTGGCAGCACCGCGAGGCCATGGATCGCCAATCCCACCGAAGCGAGCACGATCGCCCCCGACGCAGCCGTCACCAGCCGTCCGGAGACGGCGAAACCGGCCGTCGCGCCAAGGGCGTAGCCGCCGGCCGCCGCGTAGGCGACCGCGAAGTACCCGCAGGCCGACCGGGGGGCCGCGGACCAGGTCCAGGGCAGGGCGGTGAGGACGGTCAGCAGGACCGCCCCCATCAGACCGACGGCCGCTTCGACCGCACCCGGCCGTCGCCCGAGACCGAGCATGGCCGCGCCGGCCAGCAGAAGCACCGCGGCGAGCCCACGGAGAAGACGACCGGGAAGCTCCGCGCCGGCGGTCGCAGCATCGTCGACCGACGCGCGGGTGATCTGAATCAGATCCGTCACGATCGGCGAGGGCGGCGGCGGGGAATCGACGGAGAACAGCAGGATATCCCCGCTGCGAATTCCGGCATCCGCCAGGGTGTCCCAGGACGACAGCGGCGGACCGCCGATTCGCTGCAGCTTCCAATCCTGCAGAAAATCGTCGTGACGAGCAGTTGGAAAGACTCGGAGAACGGCCGCTATGCGTGGTTCCAACAATCCGATCGCCAGGTCGGCGGGGAGCGTCATATCGGCCTGCAGGCCGGCACCCTGGATGGTGACGCGGCGGATCTTCGGCCACGCGGGCGACCCGATGTTCCCCGGTGGATCCGTCGCGCTTCCGGACATGCTGGTTCCCCCCGATCGACCGCCGTCCCCGACGGGGACGAACCCGGACTATTCTTCCGTACCATCTGCACACGGAGAGCGGGGGCACTGACTGATGCAGACAATTCCGCCGTCGGCCGCCGACGGTGGCCGGCGTGTCGGGAACGCAGGCGAGGCCGGGCTCGTGCGCCTTCCCGTCCCGCCGGTGCTGCCGCCGCCCCGTTCCGCCGGCGCCCTCGTCGCGCTGGTCGTTCCCCTGCTGGGCGGGGTCGGGATGCTCGGCTACGCGCTGGTGAGTCCGAGCAGAAGCTTCCTGCTGATCGGCGTGATCGTGGCGGTGAGCTCCTTCGGCGCGGCGGGCGCGTCGTACGTGAGCCAGCGGGCCAGCCAGGGGGGTTCGTTCAGTGACGACCGCATCGAGTGTCTGAGCAGGATCGACGACTGCCGCACTCGGCTGCAGGACGCCGCGGACGCCGAGTTCGTCCGGGCGAGCCTGGCCCATCCGCCGCCTGACCGGTTGTGGACGGCGGCGTCCAGCTCCGGTTGGAGCTCGGCAAGGCGCAGCAATGATCCCGAGTTCGGCATCGTGCGGCTGGGGACCGGAGCACGTCCCTGGACGCCGCCGGTCGAGGAACCCGAACCGGTCGACCCGAGCCGCCGGCACGACCAGGTGTGCCTCGACGCCCTGCGCGGTCTGCTGGACGGCTTCGCCAAGCTACCCGCCATGCCTCTGACGATCTCGCTGCGGACGTGCCCGTTGCTCGTCGTCGAGGGCGACGCAGACGACGTGCGAGGCCACGTCCGGGCCATCCTAGCCCAGGCGGTGACCTTCCACGCACCGGTGGATCTGCGCGTGGCCGTGTGCAGGTCCGCCGCCCGGGCAGCCGAATGGGACTGGACGAAGTGGCTGCCCCACGTGGAACATCCGGACGCCTGTGACGCCGACGGCCCGGTGCGCCTCATCACACTCGATCTCGAGACCCTCGGCTCGCTCCTCGGACCGGAACTCGACGCTCGCCGCGCCGGACGGCGGGCCGGCGGCGACTCCTCGGATGTTCGCGCGGCCCCGCACCTGATCGTGCTGGTGGATCTGGACGGGGCGGCGCTGGATGAGGGCGGTCTCTTCGCGACGCTGTCGGAGGCCTCCGAGCTGGGGGTCAGTTTCGTCGTGTGCGCCGGCGCGCCCCTGACGCTGCCCCGCGGCGGACGCCGGGTGCGCACCCACCGCGGTCGCCTCACCGTGCAGGCGGCGGACCCGCAGACCGCGGCGCAGACGGGAGCGGCTGACCAGCTCTCAATGCTCCGGGCCGAAGCGTTGGCCCGCGTGCTGGCGGGCCTGCCCGCCAGCACCGGGGGCGGCGGCGATGGTGCGCAGGCACCCGCCGCCGATGCCACCCTGACCGGACTGCTCGGTATCACCGAGCCTGCGCTGCTGGACCCGTCGGAAAGCTGGCGACCCCGGTCGGCAGCGCAGCGGTTGCGGGTACCGATCGGGACCAGTTCCACCGGCAGGACCGTGGAGCTCGACCTGAAGGACTGGTCCGTGGGCGGCATGGGCTCGCACGGGCTGCTGGTCGGCGCCACCGGTGCGGGCAAGAGTGAGCTGCTGCGCACCCTCGTCGTGAGCCTGGCCGTCACGCATCGGCCGGAGGATCTGTCCTTCGTGCTCGTCGACTTCAAGGGCGGGGCGACCTTCGCTCGACTCGCCCCGCTCCCACACGTCGCCGGTCTGATCACGAACCTCGAGGCCGACCCTACGATGATCGGTCGGACCCTGGCGGCGATCAGCGGGGAGGTGGACCGCCGCCAGCGCTTGCTCAAGGCGGCCGGCGACCTGGACTCCGTGGAGGTCTACCGCCAGGTGCGCGCCACCCGCCCCGAGCTCGATCCGATGCCGTCCATGCTGGTCATCGTCGACGAGTTCGGCGAACTACTGGAGGAGAGGCCGGAGTTCGTCGAACTTTTCGGCCGGATCGGCCGGCTCGGGCGCAGTCTCGGCATGCACCTGCTGCTCGCGTCCCAGCGGCTGGAGGAGGGCCGGCTGCGCGGGTTGCAGAGCCACCTGCGCTACCGCATCGCGCTGCGGACGTTCAACGTCGAGGACAGCCGGACGGCGATCGGTGTTCCCGACGCCTTCGAGCTGCCGGACGAGCCGGGCTGGGCGCTTGTCAAGATCGGACCGGCGCTGTCCGACCCGATGCGGGCCGCCCGAGTGTCCGTGCCGGTCGCAACCCCCATGCCGGTCGCAACCCCCATGCCGGTCGCAACCCCCGTGCCGGTCGCAACCCCCATGCCGGTCGCAACCCCCATGCCGGTCGCAACCCCCATGCCGGTCGCAACCCCCGTGCCAGTCGCGCCGCCCGTCGCGCGTTTCCGCGCCATCAGTCCGAGTGTGGCCGCCCTGCGCGGTCTGGCCGGCGGGGTGGACGTCGGTGCTCCGCTCGCCGCTCCCGCGTTCGGCCCGGGGCCGGTCCAGGATCAACAGACTGTGGCGGACCTGCTGGTCGCCCGGCTGCGCGCGGCCGCCCCCCGGGTGCATCAGGTGTGGCTGCCGCCCCTGGCGGAAGTGCTGACCCTGGATGGAGTAGAGGCCGCGATCCGTGGGCCGCAGGAGGCGGTCGCCGACCACTCCGGGGGTGACCCCGGGCTCGCCGTCGCCGTCGGACTGGTGGACCGTCCGGGTGACCAGCGCCAGGATCCCCTCTTCGTCGATCTGTCGGGCGCGGGCGGGAACGGGGTGGTGGTGGGCGGAACCCAGTCGGGGAAGAGCACCCTGCTGCGGACGGTCGTCGCCGGCTTCGCCCGGCGGTACAGCCCACGCGACGTCCAGGTCTACGGTCTCGATTTCGGTAACGGACTGTTGACGCCCCTGGCGGCCCTGCCGCACGTCGGGGCGGTCGCGGCCAGAAGCGAGCCGGATCGGGTCCGCCGGGTGCTGGCGGACGTGCACCGACTCGTCGAGCGCAGACAGCAGACCTTCCCCGCCGCCGGGGTGGACTCCGTCGCCGACTTCCGTCGGCGGCGCGCGGCGGGCGAGAACCTCGATCGTTTCGGCGATGTCATCCTGGTCATCGACAACTGGGCGGCCTTCGCGGCCGAGCACGAGGAGCTGGTTCCCCGGGTGTACGACATCGCCGCCGTGGGCCTGAGTGTGAACGTTCACCTTTTCGTCGCCGCGAACCGCTGGCTGGAGATGCGGCCGCAGCTCCGGGACAACCTCGGCACGCGGCTCGAACTGAGGCTCGGCACGCCCAGCGACAGCGAGATCAACCGCCTGGCCGCGCTCGCGCTGCCCGCGCAGCAGCCTGGGCGCGGCCTGGTCGGGACGGGGCTCGTCTTCCAGGCCGCGATCGCTCGCGCCGACGGGCGGGCGACGACCACTGACATGGCCGGCGGGCTGCAGTCGCTGATCGCCGAGATCGCCGACCGCTGGCCGAGCCTGGCCGCGCCGCCGTTGCGAATGCTGCCGACCAGCGTCGCGCGCGCGAGCCTCGTCGTGGCCGAGCCGTCACCTGCACCTGCTCAGGCCGACGGGGTGCCCATCGGCCTGGCCGAAGATGACCTGGAAGTGGTGCGCCTCGACCTGACCCGCGCCGACCCGCACCTGATCGTCCTCGGCGACGACGGCAGCGGGAAGAGCACCTTCCTGCGCACCTGGCTGGCGGGTTTCCAGCAGCGATACTCGCCCGACCAGGCAAAGGTACTGATCGTCGACTACCGCCGCACCCTGCTGGAGTCGGTCGCCGGGCCGCACCTGCTGGAGTACTCCGGGTCTGCGCTCGCCGCTGCGGCCCATCTCGCCGACGTGGCGGAGGCGCTACGGGAACGGGTGCCCGGTCCCGAGGTGACGCTCGCCCAGTTGAAGGCGCGGAGCTGGTGGTCGGGCTCCGATGCGTACATCGTCGTCGACGACTATGACCTGGTGGCCACGCCGTCCGGCAATCCGCTCGCGGCCCTCCTGGAGCTTCTGCCGATCGCACGCGACGTGGGGCTCCACGTCATCATCGCCCGCCGGATCGGCGGCCTCGGCCGATCCGGCTACGAACCGGTCCTCGCCCGCCTGCGCGACCTCGCGACCCCGGGGCTCGTGCTCTCGGGAGACCCCCAGGAGGGCATCGTGCTCGGCTCAACCCGCGCCCGCCACCGCCCGCCCGGCCGCGCGGTCCTGGACCGTCCGGGCCGCCCGACCACCGTCATCCAGATCGCCGAGTAGATGCGCACGGCTGCCGGGGTGGTGGTCGAGAACTGCACCCCTCGCCGCCCGCATCAAGCAGAGCCCGCATCGATCGACTCAGGTCTTCTTCCAGGCGACGCCGGGCCAACCCGTCAGCTCAATGTCTTGATCGTCGGCCCATCGAGTCGTCCCGGGAGAGACGTCGACGCCGCATAGGGTGGACCAGTCCGGTGCGGTCGGTTGCGCGTACTTCTCTGTTTCGAGCTCCTCCGGTGAACACCATACGGTGCCACAGGAATCACACATGAGTACCAAGATGCCCGACCTGGTTACGAGCGGTCGTACAAGCCCCTGGTCGATGAAGGGGCACTCCGCAATCCAGATGTACATGGCCGTCATCTTACCGGCATGCCGGCGACAGGGAATGCGGTGACAACATGGTTGCCCTGTTCAAGCACCAACTGCACGACCTGCACCGTCGGGTTACCAGCCTGCCGGCCGACTGTGCCGCCGATGTAGCCGACAGCACGGTCCATGTTCACGTAGTAGACCGTCCGGCTGCCCTGTCTTACTGCAATGCCATCGCCCGCCTGAGCCTTGAGGTATGCCTCATCGACAATCTCCAAAGCCTTACTCGGATCCGAGAAGACACCGTGCATGGGTCGACTCACATCATCAGTTGTGTGGGCCAGCACGTGGTCAACCCGGGTCGGAAAAGAGGGATCGTCGACACCATAGAAAAGCCCGCCGGGAGAGGTGTAGGCATGGCCGGGCGTCGGCCCTCCCGCCGCCGGCGCGGGCCCACCGCCCGTACCGGCCGCCGGTGACTCCGGCGGGTTGACCGGAGGAACGGGTGACTCGGGCGGCGAGACCGGCAGTTCCTCGGCCGGCGTCGCCGCCTTCGGTTCGACAGCCGGCGCGCTCGCCGGCGGCAGCACGTCCGGAACGATCCGGGGTGACGCGACCTCCTCGACCGGTCCGTGGTTCAGCAGGCTTCTGATCCGTCCACCGACGGAGCCGAGGGCCTTGTTGGTGAAGCGGCCCGCGGGGCCGAGCGCGGGTCCGGTGAGTGCGCCGAACTTGGCGCCGTCGACGACCGCGCTCCAGTCGTAGGTGCCGCCCGGGACGACGGTCGCCTCCATCGGCTGGATGATGAGGGCTTCCGAGCTCACCCCGGCCAGCGCACCGACTGCGGCGTCGATCCCAATCCGGGTGAGGGTGGTGCCGACGGCACCGGCGATCGTCTCCTCCAGGGCCGCCGCCGCGGCCGCGATCTCCGCGAGGACGCCACCCGCCGCCGCGTCGGACAACCCGGCGGTGACCACCGACAGCAGGCCACCGACGACCACCGCGGAGACAGCGACGCCGGCCAGCTCCACGACGCGGTGGCGGGCGTTCGTCACCCGGGCGGCGTAGTCGTTGCACGCGTCGGCGAGCGTGCGGCAGGTGGCGGCGAGATTCGTCAGGACCGGGCCGCCTTCGACGGAGCTCGCCGCGCAGGACCCGTCGCTGTAGTTTTTCTTCCAGAACGCCTCGATCCGATCCACCGTCGGCCCCGACGAGGACGCCTTCAGGCTCTGGATGGCGCGGTCGCCGTCGGCGGCGATCCGGTCGATGGTCGTGGCGAGCGCCGACCACGCTCCCGCCGCCTGATGGAGTCTGTCGACCTCGCCCTGCGGCCACCAGCAGTGCCCATGCTTGTGGTAGACCTCGGCGGATGACGCGGGCGAGGTCGCCTCGGGTGTCGTCGACGACGGTGCCGCCGGGCTGTCCGCCAGCGTCACGGCTCCCGATCCGTGGGAAAGGCGGAGGTTGTGTCCGCGTCCCGGTAGTTCTCCGCGGTGGTACGCAGGCCGGTGGCGATGCTCTTCAGCCCGGTGACGCCGGTGCGGGTGACGCTCTCCACTGACGGCACCGTGCCGTCGTAGCTTGCGGAGAATCGGTGGCCGGGCTTGTCCGCTCCCGCCATCCCACCGGTGTCGGCGAGCGCGGCGAGCAGTGCACCCAACGCTTCGCTGAGCTGGTTGCCAGCGGTGTCGAAGGTGGACGCCGCGGTTCGGAAGGCGGCGGGATCGACAGAGAAGTCCGACATGACCCTACGTCCACATCCGGGAGTTGACGCTCTCGGTCTCGGTGTAGTTCTGATGCGCGACGCCCAGCCCCTGGGAGATCGTCTGTAGCACCGCGTTGAGATCTGTGACGGCGTTGTCCCACTTGGTCTGCTGCGCCGTGTAGTTCTGGGCGGCGGTACCCGTCCACGACGCCGTGAGCGGCTTCAGGTAGTTGCGGAGGTTCGTCAACTCGTTCTGAATGTTGGTGAAAGCGGTGGACGTGTCGGTCTGCGCCTGTGCGATCGAACCGAAGGTGACGCGGATCTCGCCGTCGCCGGCCATGACGACCCTCCTGGATGAAATGGGAAAGCTGGCGGTGGAGAGACTAGCCGTTCAAGGCCGTGCCGATACGCGAAAATCCGGACCTGTTCTGTTCCTCAGTACCCTGATAGTTGGCATGGCTCTGCTTGAGAGCATCGCCGATGCTCTGCAACGCCTCACTCAGCTTCCGCGCATCGCCGTTCCAGCGCTCCTTCAGGACCTGGAAACTTGTCGCGGCGTCGCCGTGCCAGTTGCCCTGCAGCGCCTCGAGGCGGCCGATCAGCAGGTTTAGCTGGTTCTGAATGTTCGCGTTGACGTCGTACACGTGTTGCGACGCCTGCCGCATCACATTCAGGTCTACGCCTACCGCGTCCGGCATTCGGATCCCCCAACCCATTCCGGCGAGAGCCGCGGGCATTCCGCGACCCCAGGTCGATCACACTATCCCGCGCGGCAGATACTGACAAGGTACGCGGCCGACGCGCAGGTGACGTACTCATTCCGGACTTTCGAGCCGGGAACCCGCGGGAAGCAGGTCAAGCAACGACCTGGACACGGAATGTAGTTTCCGAAGGTCGTATCCCAGGCGTTGAAGCGGCGCCGGGCTCGTCGCGGGGTACGCGCGACCCTCGGCGAGCAGATAGACGGGCGAATGCTCGCTGATGTCGCCGTCTGCGCCGGCGGCTTGCAGGAGGGCCGCCGGCGCGGTGGAAGCGTCCCCGACCGCGGACACCGTGACGCGCACCCCCTCGACCGTGTTCCGCGCGATCTCCCGGCGGCCGGCGGCAACGGAATCGGCACTCACGATTCTCGTCGAACCGTCAGACAGTGCACAGACGGCGTCGCCCGCCCTCGCCGGAAGCGTCGGCAGATGGGCCGGCCACGCCGGATCGTCGACCGGATCACGCACCGGGAGATCCCGAATGTCCGATCTGGAGACGTCGATCGGCCGGTGCAGTTCCGGATGCCGCAGGCCGGTAAGCAGATCCGCTCCCGTGTCCGTCGTGACCGGATGGAGGACGGGCCCGACCGATGTCTGCTCCAGCACGTATCTCGCATTGTCCGGGGTCCGGATGAAGGAGCCGCCGAGTTCACCTGCTCGGGTTCCCGGCTCCGCCGCCGGCACTCTGATCAGGGACATCATTCGGCCCGCCGACGGGAGCAGCGCGAGCCAGCTTTCGGGCACCTCGGCTACGTGGCTCGGATCGTAAAGGTGCGCGAGGGCCGCCTCGTCGATCGGGAACTTCCGTCCACCGGCGACAAGGAAGTACCCCTGGGTCCGCGCCCCGCGCACCGCGATCCCGTTCGTCGTATCGTCCACCGCGGGCCCGGCGTCGGACCGGCTGCCGAGCAGGACGGCGACCTCCTCCGGTCCGAGGACGCATGCCGTCCAACGGAACCCGTCGGTGAGTGCAGGCGGTATGGCAGGCACATCGGAAATCCCGATCGACGGCCCGAAGCCCGCCGCCGCCAGCCGCCGGTGGGAGACCCATGTGATGCGCTTCGCCGGCCCGCCGAGAAGCAGCAGGGTGGTCCGGTTGGCGACCGGACGCGCAATCTTCCCCGACATCAGAAACAGGCCGCCGAGGTCCCGATCCCCCACGAGCGTACCGTCCCGGTTCCAGCCCGAGGGTGCGGCGTGGAAGACGGTCGTCTGGGCCGCGGTGACCACCAGGGCGAGCAAGGTGACGACGAGGCCGCCCGCGAACGCAGGCAGGGTCCGGCGGGAAAGTGGTTGAAATCCTGCGGATCGACCGCGAACAAATGTTGCCACGACGATACGGCGGCGGAAAGCCTCCGCTTCGGCACGCTCTCGTTCGTCTCTCCTCGACACTGAAGCCCCCCGGCTGTCCGGACACTTTATACCGCATTCCGCGGCCGTTCCGACTCCTGAGGCTTTCGTGCGCGGAGCCGGACGCCCGGGCGGGTACCTGGCCGACTTGGACCTCGCCGGGCGCACGACTCCACGGTCGCGCTGAAGCCGCAGGTCAGGCGGGCACGTCGGCCGTCACCACCGCGCCGAACTGGACCGAGCGCATCGAGTTGCCGTACCAGAAGCCGTGATGCGGGAAGATCACCGGTCCGGGGGTGTCCAGGGCGGCGCCCAGGGCCACGAACAGCGGGACGAAGTGTTCCTGGCTCGGCAGGGCCCGGCGCACCCCGGGCGCGCGGTCGCGGTAGTGCACCAGGGCGTCGAGGTCGCCGCGGCCGAGCGCGTCGGCCACCCAGGCGTCGAAGGCGGCCACGTCCGGGTGGGGGTCGCTGTCCGGGTTCGACAGGTCGGCGTGGCCGGTGGAGTGGGTGAGCAGACCGGTGGCGAAGATCAGCACGCCGTCGTCGCGCAGCGGCGCCAGCCGCCGGCCGAGCTCCAGCAGACCCACCGGATCCTGCGTGGGCAGGGAGATCTGCAGCACGGGAACGTCCGCGTCCGGGTACATGTAGATCAGCGGGATGAAGGCCCCGTGATCGAGCCCGCGGTCGGGCTGCGCAACGAGCGGCTGGCCGGGCCCGAGCAGGCGGGCGACCTCGGCCACAAGGTCGGGGGCACCGGGAGCCGGAAAGCGAAGCCGGTAGAAGCGCTCGGGGAAGCCGTAGAAGTCGTAGTACAGCGGGACGGGCGTCGTCGTCGCCCCGTACGCGATCGGGTTCTGCTCCCAGTGCGCGGAGATCACCAGGATCGCCCGGGGACGCGGCAGCGCCCGGCCCCACGCGGCGAGCTCGGCGGTCCAGTGCGGATGGTCGATCAGCGGCGGGGCGCCCTGGGTGGCGTAGATCGCGGGCATGCGCGCGCCGCCGGCGGCAGATTCGAGCGGGGAGGAAGCAGACGCGGTCGACACTGGCTCGTGCTCCTTGTCGTCGTGAAATGGACCTTCGGGGTCGTCACGAAACGGACTTTCAGCGTACGGAGGCATGCCACGGCTGGTCGGCGAACTGTCACGTGTTCCCCATCGCTTGGATGCCACAAACTGACAGCAGATCTTGCTAGCATGAGCCGCATGACCACTCGGACGATCACGCTACGGCTCTCGGACGAGGCCTACGAGTCGGTCCGGCGCCACGCCGAGGCCGACCGCATCTCGATGAACGCCTGGATCGAGGGCGTGCTCGACGCCGAGGACATGCGCCGGCGCTGCGCCGCGCACGGGGCCTGGATCCGGGCCAACCCGGCCGTGGCGCAGGCGGCCCTGGCCTTCGGGGAGGCCAACCAGCAGGCCCTCCCAGCCACCGGACATCCCACCCTGACCGACACCTCCCCGTGAGACCGCCGCGGCGCGGGGAGCTCTGGACCGCGAACACCGGCCCGACACCCCAGGCCGTGCTCGTGCTCAGTTCCACCGTCTACAACGAGATCGTCGACGAGCCGACCGTGCTGGTTGCCCTGGTCGTGGAGCACGCGACCAGCGAAGGGTTCTGCGTCGATCTCGGCGGCGGCGTGTGGGCCGTGATGGGCCTGGTCACGTTCGTGGCGAAAGCCAGCCTCGTCGCCTGCCTGCGCTCAGTCGACACCCAGGCGCTGACCAGCGCCAACACCATGCTGTTCAAGATCCTGGCCACGCCCGAACGCTGAGGCGGCCGCCCTCGACGTCGGGCTCGACCCGGCTGTGGGCGGCCAGCCAGGCCGCCGCGAGGACCGTGAGCACGAACCCCGTCGCCGCGATCCCACCGCTGCCCGACCTGGCGTGATCGCCCAGCAGGGTCAGCCCGATGATCGCGGGGACGACGGTCTCCGCCGTCGACTGCCCCGCCATGGCGATCGTGACCGAGCCCCGCTGCAGGGCCGCGGCGAACGCGACCATGCCGACCACCCCGTAGACCAGCAGCGCCCAGGACAACGGATCGGCCACGACGTCGACGAGGGTGTGATCGGCCTCCAACGCGCGAGCGCACAGCGCCGTCCCGCCGAACGCCAGGCCGGACAGGCCGCCGAGGGTGAGCACGGCGCGCTCCTCGGCCAGCGCCCGGCCGGCCCAGAAACAGCCCAGAGCCGTCGGCAGAATGCCCAGCGCGATCAGGACGGCGGCCGTCGACCCCACCGGTCGCGGCTTGCCCGGCGCGGCGGTGGCCGCGAGCAGCACCACCCCGAGCCCGAGCACGACCAGGGCAGCCGCCTGGGACCGGTCCAACCGAACCCGCAGGAAGATCCTCGCCAGCACCGCCGTCACGCCGACGCTGGCCACCAGGATCGCCTGGACGGCGAACAACGGCAGGGAACGCACCGCGACCAGCGAGAGCACCCAGCCGACCAGGTCCAGCCCCATCCCGACGAGGTAGGGAACCTGCACCGCAAGCCGCACCAGCAGGCGGGGATCGAGGGCGCCGGTGGTCGTCGCGGTCCGGCGGGCGCCGACGCTCTGCAGGATCGAACCCACGCCATAGCAGACGGCGCACGCGAAAGCCGACAGATACGCCACGAGCACCCACTCAGCCTAGGGCGCGCTCGCGTCAGGGGACGAGGTCCGCCAGGTCGTCGAGCCGGAGCACGACCGCGGCCACCATCGCACTGGTGACCTCCGGCGCCTCCACCACCTCGTCCACCACCGTGCGGACCCGGCCGACGCCACCGCTGCGGGCGGCCCGCCTGACCGCCGTGTCCAGATCGCCGCCCGCCCTCGCCAGCAGCGCCTCGGCCAGCCGGGCATGGCTGCTGGCCAGCTTCGACCGCAGCGACGCCTTCGCCATCGTCTCCCAGTAGGAGTCCCCGGGTCGGTCGACGATACGGGTGGTCAGCCGGCCCAGCCCGAGCCGAACGCCGAGGTCGAAGTACTCGGTCAGCACCTCCGTCACCGCGATGTCGTGTTGCAGCGCCACGTCGACGATGTCGAGGGCGTTGTCCATCACCTTCAGCCTCGCGACCTGCTCCGCCGCGCGCAGCGGCAGGCCGGCGCCGAGCAGCCGGCGCCGCACGGTCTCGATGGCGTCGAGTTCCTCCCGGGCGCCCAGCCGGCGCAGCGTCTCCGGCAGCGCCATCGCCACCTCGCTGACGCCGTCGTAGTAGCGCATGGTCTCGGCGGTCAGGTCCAGCGGCCTCGGGCGTCGCCGTAGCAGCCACTGGGCCGCGTACTCCTGCAGCATGCGACACCGCAGCAGTGCCTCGACGGCGGCGTCGACCCGGTCGCCGCCGGGCACGTCGCCACGACGGCGGGCCCGACACGGCGTCCCCGCGGCCGGTTGGTGATGGCCGTCGACCGCCTCCCAGACCCAGGCCAGCCCGAACAGGTCCCGGGTGATGAGGAAGGCCCGGACACCGTCCACCGGCGGCGCACCGGTCAGTTCCTCCAGCCGGAACAGGAAGCCGGCGCCGACCCGGTCGACGAGGTCGTTGGCGAGCTGGGATGCCGCGATCGCCCGCCACAGCGGATGTCGGTCGAACCGCGGGCCGATCAGGGGCCGCAGCGTGGCCGGCAGGTAGGCGTCGAGCGCCTCGGCGGTCGCCGGCTCGGCCAGCAGGTCCGATCCGACGAGCTCGCCGAAGACCTCGCGTTTGCCGTAGGCGTGCAGGATCGCGATCTCGGGACGGGTCAGCACCGGGCCCCGGCCCATCCGCGCGCGCATCACCTCCTGGTCCGGGACGGGGTCGACGGACGGGTCGAGGATGCCCGCGGAGACGAGGTGACCGGTGAGCCGAGCCATGCCCTCGACCGACACGGCGGCCTGCCGTTCGGAGACGCTCAGCGACAGCACCTGCCGGGCCGAGTCGGCGAGGACCAGCTGCACGACCTCGCCCGTGGCCGCCGCCAGCAGATCGTCGCGCCCGGACGGGTCCACCGGGGCAGTGCCCGGCGCGCTCCCGCCGATCGGACCAGGCACGCGGCCGGCGGCGGCAAGACCAATCTTGAGGTTCACCTCGCGGTCCGAGCAGTCGACGCCGGCCGAGTTGTCGATGAAGTCGGTGTTGCACCGGCCGCCCGCCAGGCAGTACTCGACCCTGGCCGCCTCCGTCAGGCCGAGGTTGCCACCCTCGGCCACGACTCTCGCCCGCAGTTCGGACGCGTCGACCCGGCAGCGGTCGCGCGCCTTGTCGCCGACCGCGTGGTGGTCCTCGCGCGAGGCCTTGACCCAGGTGCCGATCCCGCCGTTCCACAGCAGGTCGACCGGCGCCCGCAGGATCGACCGGATCAGCTCGTCCACGGTCAGGCTTTCGGCGTCCACCCGCAGCCGGGCCCGGATCTGCGGGGACAGCGGGACCCGTCGGGCCGACAGCGCAAACACGCCGCCGCCGGCGGACAGCGCCGACCGGTCGTAGTCGTCCCAGCTGCTGGTGGGCAGCGCCGCAAGCCGCCGCCGCTGCGCATACGAGCGGTCCGGGTCGGGGTCGGGGTCGAGGAAGAGGTGTCGATGGTCGAACGCGGCGACGAGAAGTAGCTGGTCCGACTGCAACAGCCCGTTGCCGAACACGTCCCCCGACATGTCCCCGATCCCGACGACGGTGATCGGTTCACCGTCGGCGTCCACTCCCAGCTCGGCGAAGTGGCGCCGCACCGACTCCCAGACACCCCGGGCGGTGATCCCCAGTGCCTTGTGGTCGTAGCCGGTCCGGCCGCCGGAGGCGAAGGCGTCGCCGAGCCAGTAGCCGGACTCGACGGCGATCGCGTTCGCCAGGTCGGAGAACCGGGCCGTGCCCTTGTCCGCCGCGACGACGAGATAGCTGTCCTCACCGTCGTGACACACCAGCCCGGGCCGGCGGACGGTGGCCCCGTCAACCCGGTTGTCGGTCAGTGCCAGCAACGCGCGGATGAAGGTCGCGTAGCAGGCGCGGCCCTCGGCCTCCCGCCGCCGCGGGTCGTCCGGGGGGTGCCGCAGAACGTAGCCGCCCTTGGCCCCGTCGGGCACGATCAGCGCGTTCTTGACCCGCTGCGCCTTCATCAGCCCGGCGATCTCGGCACGCAGGTCCTCGGTCCGGTCGGACCAGCGGATCCCGCCGCGGGCGACCAGCCCGGCGCGCAGGTGCAGGGCGTCGAAGCGCGCCGTGCTCACGAAGACCTCGGCCGCGGGAAGGGGACGCGGCAACCACCGCAGCCGGCCTGGGTCGAGCTTCACCGCGAGCGCCGTGCCCGGCAGGTAGTAGGTGGTGCGCACGACGGCGAGGACGACGTCGCGCAGCCGGGTGAGCAGCAGGTCCTCATCGACGCCGGCGACCGTGTCCAGGTCGCGGTCAAGGCTGACCGCCAGTTCCGCGGCGCCGTCCGGGTCCTCGGCACCGGGCCGCATCCGGGCGTGGAACAGCGCGACGAGGTCCCGCGCGAAGGACGCGCGCGCGGTCAGCATCCGATGCCCGTACGCCTCGCTCAGCGGCAGCCCGGCGTGCAGCAGGTAGCGCAGCAGGGCGCGCAGCAGCGCAACCTCGCCGGCGGCCAGCCCCGCGGTCAGCACCAGCCGGTCGAGTGGGTCGCTGTCAGCCCGCCCCGCCCAGATCGCCCTGAGCGTCGCGCCCAGCTCGCCGACCTGGGCCAACGCCTGGGTGGCCAGCTCGGGGGGGCCAAGAATCCGGTACTCGTCGACACTGACGGTTTCGCCGATTACGCCGGTTACGCACCCGTCGCCCGGGCCGGCTGACTCAAGCGGATGGTGGTCCTCCGCCCGCAGGCCGAGGTTGGCGAGCATCGGGACGACGTCGGCCAGCGGCGGACCGGCGCCGGGCCAGGCCAGCCACAGCGAAAGCGGGCAGCTGTCGTCGACCCGCCGTACCGCCAACCCGGGCGCCCCCTGCGCGGCCAGGGCGCCGCGCGCCGGCTCGGTGGGGGCCCGAGGGCCCGACGCACGGTCACCCGCCGTTCTGGCCGCTCCCGCCCCCCAGCCCATATAGGCCCCCGCCG
>NZ_JAMQQF010000640.1 GCF_023716945.1 Frankia sp. AiPs1
GGGGGGGGGGGGGGGGGGGGGGGGGGGGGGGGGGGGGGGGGGGGGGGGGGGGGGGGGGGGGGGGGGGGGGGGGGTGGTGGGTGGGGGGGGGGGGGGGGGGGGGGGGGTGGTCGGCGTCGTCCCGGGGGGGCGGGGTGTCGGAGGGCGGAACGGCTCGTCGGGCTCGGAGGGCTCCTCGCGTTGGCGAGGGGGGCGGGGCACCCGGCTCATCACGTTCCTCATTCCGTCTCGTACCGACTCCGACGTGGACCGACGTCGACGTGTACCGATTCCGTACCGTACCGTCATTTTCGTATCATCGCAGACCATGAAACGTTAACAGGCATCGTTATACCACGGAACGGAACGACGATACAGGACGCCCGCCGTGTCCCGATCCTGACGCCCGGGAAGGGAGGGTTATCGGGCGTCAGGGGGGAGAGGGCCCGCAACTGTGCCCGCAGTAAATCCGCGCTGCCCGGGTCGGATGCCGTGAACGGCCCGGGGCTCGGGACCGTGTCACCAGCCGCCAAGTGGCTCTCCGTGATTTTGGGAAACCGCTCCGCTCTGCGTGACTGATCTCTAACCTGTCGTACAGGTATCTGGTGATCGTCCTGGTCGGGGTGGTCGGCGTGCGGCGGGAGTGGAGTCCGGAGCAGCTGATCGAGTGCTGGACGTTGGGTAAAGGCGATCGGAAGCTGCTGCGGAACAAGGCGGGGGCCTCGCGGGTCGGTTTCGCCCTGTTGGTGAAGTACTTCGAGCTCGAAGGCCGGTTCCCCCGTCACGGCGGGGAGGTTCCCCGGGCGGCGGTGGGCTACGTCGCCCAGCAGGTCGGGGTCGACGCGGTGCTGTTCGCGAAGTACGCGTTCACCGGCCGTACGATCGAGCATCACCGGGCGGAGATCCGCCGGGAGCTGGGGTTCCGGGAGTGCACGCTCGCCGACGAGGACGCCCTGGCCGATTGGCTGGCCGGTGAGGTGTGTCCGGTCGAGCTGACCGATGACCGGCAGCGCCGGGCGTTGCTGGCCCGCTGCCGGGAGATGCGGCTCGAGCCGCCGGGGCCGTCGCGGGTCGAGCGGGTCCTGGGGTCGGCGCGGGCGGGGTTCGAGCAGCAGTTCACCACTCTGGTCGCCGGCCGGCTACCGGCGGCCGCGGTCGGCCGGCTGGAGTGGCTGGTGGCCGTCCCCGAAGACGGCGAGGACACGGCGGCCGGTGGCGGGCCTGTTCTGCTGGCGGAGTTGAAGGAGGATCCGGGCAAGCTCGGCCTGGACACGTTGCTGCGGGAGATCTCCAAGCTGGAACGGGTCCGCGCGCTGGGCCTACCCGGGGATCCGTTCGAGGGCTGGTCGGAGCAGCTGGTCGGCGCGTGGCGGGCGCGGGCGGCGAAGCTGTACCCGTCGGATTTCCGGGCCAGCCCAACGGCGACCCGGCTGACGCGGTTGGCGGCGTTGTGCTGGACGCGGATCACCGAGCTCATCGACGGGCTGGTGGATCCACTGATCCAGTTGGTGCATGTGATCAACGCTCGGGCGGAGCGGCGGGTGGAGCGGGAGATGACCGCCGAGTACCGCACCGTGGCCGGCAAGACCGGGATCCTGGTCGAAGGTGCAGTTCTACGCGGCCGCCGACCGGGTGCCCCTCGATGACGTGGTGCCTCGGGACTGGCGCGACGCGGTCGTCGACGACCGCGACCGGGTCGAACGCATCCCGTACGAGCTGTGTGTGCTGGTCGCCCTGCGGGCGACGTTGCGCCGCCGGGAGATCTGGGTGCCCGGCGCGACCCGGTGGCGTAACCCCGAAGACGATCTACCGGTCGACTTCGACGACAACCGCGACGGCCACTACGACGCGCTCGCCAAGCCTCGCGACGGGGCTGTGTTCGTCGCCGGGAGGAGCTGGTGCGCCGCTGGGGGATGCTGGACCTGCTCAACCTGTTCAAGGACGCCGACTACGTCACCGGGTTCACCGACGAGTTCACCTCGGTCGCCTCCCACGAGGTCACCGACCGCACCGTCCTGCGTCGCCGGCTGCTGCTCGCCCTGTTCGGCCTGGGCACCAACATGGGCATCAAACGGGTCGCCGACGGCGTCGTCGCGAACGCCGGCGCCGACACTACGGTGCTCGACACCGAAGCGGCGCTGCGCCGGATCCGCCGGCTGTTCATCAACCGGGACAACCTGCGGGCGGCGATCCGCCGGCTGGTCAACGAGACCTTCGCCGTGCGCGACACCGCGCTGTGGGGGCAGGGCACCGCGTGCGCGTCGGACTCGAAGAAGTTCGGCTCCTGGTCGTCGAACCTCATGACCGAGTGGCACCAGCGCTACGGCGGCCCCGGCGCGATGATCTACTGGCATGTCGAGCGGCGCAGCGTCTGTATCTACTCCCAGGTCACGACCTGCTCGGCCTCCGAGGTCGCCGCGATGATCGAAGGGCTAATGCTGACCGCCGCCGACCGGCGCGGCCTGTCCGCCCTGTTCTGGACCCACATCAACCTCTACGGACGGTTCCAGCTGGACATGACCAGCCACCTCGACGCCCTGACCCCGCCCTCCGACGCGGTGGCGGGACCGTGACCGAGGACCAGGAGCCGGGCCCGGCGCTCCGGACGGGGATCGCCGTCGTGATGCGGACGCTGCTGCGAGCTGTCCGGCCCGCTCGGTGCGCTGCATCCGGCTGCCCGCAACGCCCCATGCCCGAGCACACCCACTGCCACTCGACGTCTACGAGGAAACAAACATGCGCCGCGGGATCGCCAGCGCCCTGTACGGGGTCCCGGTAGGAAAGGAACGGAAAACCGGTATTGCTGTCAAATTTTTTGACGGATACGACAGAGAGGTCGGATTGGCTTAGCCGGTGACGCCTGCGAGGGCTGTGGTCCGCAGGTAGCTGTACACGGTCTCGCGGCTGATGCCGAACTCCCTGGCCAGGTCGGACTTCCGCTCGCCTGCGGCGGCGCGCTCGCACAGGTCCCGAGCCTGCTCGGGGGTGAGGGCGGGCTTGCGGCCGGTGTAGACGCCGTGCTGCTTGGCGACAGCGATGCCCTCGCGCTGGCGTTCTAGGATCGGTGCGCGCTCGAACTCGGCGAACGCGCACATGACCGACAACAGCAACGTCGCCATCGGTGAGTCCTCGCCGGTGAACACCAGGGTCTCCTTGACAAACTCCACCCGCACCCCCTTGCCGGTCACCCCACACCACACAGAACATGGCCCGCCCGTAGCTTCCAGCGAAAAAACAACGGTAAGGATTGATCCCGGTTCGTCCCGCCCGTAGCCTCGACGTCC
>NZ_JAMQQF010000641.1 GCF_023716945.1 Frankia sp. AiPs1
GTCCGGTCCGGTCGAGCCGTCGGCGGCCACCGAATCGTCGTAACGCCTGGTCCGGAAGGTGGCCGCGCCCACTGCGGCTCCAGCCCCAGCCGCGGCCGCGGCGGCGCTGCGGCCCCGCGGCCAGGTGTCGTCGAGGACGGCGGTGGCCGCGACCCGGCTGTCCCCGCCGGCAGGCGCCTCCTCCCCGAGCAGGGTCAGCAGCAGCCGTTCCGTCGACGGGCGGTCCCGCGGGTCGCGGGCAAGCGCGGAGCGCACGACGGGTTGGAGCTGCGCCGGCACGTCCCGCAGGTCGGGCCGACCCGTCTGGATCTTCTCCGACATCTCCAGGTAGGTGCCCTGCCCGTAGGGGTGGGCACCGACGGCGGCGTAGGCGATGAGCAGGCCCCAGGCGAAGACATCGACCGCCGGGCCGATCGTCGCGCCCTCCATCTGCTCGGGGGCCATCCAGCCGACCGAGCCGAGGACGAGGCCGGTCTGGGTCCGTCCCGGCGCCGCGTCGAGGGCCCGGGCGATCCCGAAATCGATGACCCGGGGACCGGAGAACGACAGCATGACGTTGCTCGGCTTGAGGTCACGGTGGACGATGCCGGCCTTGTGGATCGCGGTCAGCGCGCTGGCCACGCCGATGGCCACGCCCTGCAGAGTCGACATCGGCAGCGGCCCGGACCGGGTGACGACGTCATCGAGGCGGACGCCGTCGATGTACTCCGTGACCAGGTACGGGCGGCGGGCGGCGGGGTCGGCGTCGAGGACCTGCGCGGTGCAGAACGGGGCGACCCGTCGCGCCGCGGCGACCTCGTCCCGAAACCGGTCGCGGAACTCTGGTTCGGCGGCCAGCTCCGAGCGAATCACCTTGATCGCGACGAGGGCTCCGGCGGGGTCGCGGGCGAGGTACACCGTGCCCATGCCGCCCGAGCCCAGCCGGCGCATGACCTGGTAGGCGCCGATGACGGTGGGGTCGTCCGGGTGCAGCGCCTCACCCCGGGTGCCGTCCGGCCCGTCCCGGCCCGTCGATCGATCCGCCACCGCTCTCCCGCCCGTGTCCGCTGTAGCCCCCACCGCCGCTCGGTGCGGCCCGGCGACTGCGGGTGCCTGCTACCTCACGCTAGCCCCCGCCGGACTCGGCGCGGGGAGCGATGTCCGCCATCCGACGGCCACGCCGGCGCGCCTTTCCTTGGCGAACGTCGAGGAATACTGCCTGCACAACCGGTGTGACCGGCAACGAACCGTGCAACGGAGAAACGATACAAGCGCAACTCCGCCGCCCGTCGGCCGGGATCGCGGTCCGCCCGGCGATCCCGACACATCGCTCGCCCCTGCCGCTGCCCCTGCCCCTGCCGGTGCCGTTGCCGAGGTCCCGGCCGGTCAGGGACGCCCACCAGCGCAGACGTCGGCGTGCCGGCCGGATCTCCGGCAGGATGAGGAGAAAGAACGTCCAGTGGCACCGATCGGACACCCCAGTCCGACCGGTCGGGCCGCGAGGTGCGGGGAGCTGCCCATGGTCACGCAGTCGGTCGAGGCGAACGACGGCACCGCCGTCCGCCCGGAGGCCGCCGCGGGCGACGAGGTCGACAGCAGTGACGTCGACAGCAGTGACGTCGACAGCAGTGACGTCGACACCAGCGTGGACATGCTGATCGTCGGCGCCGGCCCCGCGGGGCTCTATGGCGCCTACTACGCGGGTTTCCGGGGCATGTCGGTTGCCCTGATGGACTCGTTGCCGGAGGCAGGCGGCCAGGTCACCGCGATGTACCCGGAGAAGGTGATCTATGACGTGGCCGGCTTCCCGGCCATCCGCGGCCGCGAACTGGTCGACGCCCTCGTCACCCAGGCGGCCCCGTTCGACCCGACCTACCTGCTCGACCAGCAGGCCGCCGAGCTCGCCCACGAACCGGATGCGGTCGTGGTGACCAGTAGCCAGGGCCATCGGGTCCGCGCCAGAGCGGTCGTGATCACCGGCGGGCTCGGCACGTTCACCCCGCGACCGCTGCCGACCGGGACCGGCCATCTCGGCCGCGGCCTGGCCTACTTCGTGCCGAAGCTGGACGTCCACGCCGACCAGGACGTCATCGTGGTCGGCGGCGCAGACAGCGCCTTCGACTGGGCGCTCGCCCTGGAGCCGATCGCCCGCTCGGTCACCCTGGTGCACCGCCGCGATCGGTTCCGCGCGCACGCGGCGACGATCGAGCAGGTCGAGGCGTCGAGCGTGGAGATCCTCATCTTCTCCGAGGTCGCCGCCATCCACGGGGAGGACCGAATCGAGAAGGTCGAGCTGGTGCAGACCCGCACCGGGGAACGGCACGTCCGCCCGGCGCAGGCGGTGATCGCCGCGCTCGGCTTCACCGCCGACCTCGGGCCGTTGACCCGCTGGGGGCTCACCATGGCCCGGCGCCACATCGCGGTCGACACGACGATGTTCACCGGCGTCGACCGGGTCTTCGCGGCCGGGGACATCACCGAATACCCCGGCAAGGTCCGCCTGATCGCCACCGGCTTCGGCGAGGTCGCGACCGCCGTCAACAACGCCGCGCCGGTCGTCGACCCCGCGGCGAAGGTGTTCCCGGGGCACAGCTCCGGCGACGGTACCGCCGCCTGACCCGGGCACGAGCTGGTTGCGCAGGCCGGCCGGCGGCCGCGGCCGGGCAATCGGCGCACACTGGAGGCATGCGCGGTCTCCTGGTCATCGGCCATGGTTCCCGGCGGGACGAGGCGAATGCCACGGTCCGCGAACTGGCCCGCCGCCTGGCGACCGAACCCCGCCCAGACGACGACGGCTGCGCCGGCCGCCCACTGCACTCGGCCGATCCCACCGACCGGAGCGGCCCGAGCAGCCCGGCCGGTCCGCGGCCGTGGGGCGCCGTCGAAGCGGCCTTCCTCGAGGTCAGCCGCCCCAACATCGGCGAGGGTTACGCCAACCTCGCGGCCGCGGGCTGCACCGAGATCGTCGTCTACCCGTTCTTCCTGTTCGGCGGCAACCACACCCGCCGCGACCTCCCGGCGGCGCTGGACGAGGCGCGCGGACAGCATCCGACGACCCGCTGGATCCTCTCCGAGCCCCTCGGCCTGCATGCCTGCGTCGTCGAGGCGGTCCGGGCACGACTCGACGACACGCTGCGCGAGCTCGTCGACGCCGCCAGACACCCCACCGGCTGACCCACCGCACTCCGCGGCCGACCGAGCGGCTCGCGGCGGTCGGCCCGCAGACCGATGCCGCCGACGGCAACCGGCGGCCGGCGGCCGGCCGAGGTGACGAA
>NZ_JAMQQF010000642.1 GCF_023716945.1 Frankia sp. AiPs1
TTCGTCCTCCGGGTGACGGCGGCCAGGCCGGGGACGTTCGGCGTCCGCGGGCGCCCGCGCCCCGTCCCGGACGGCTCCGCGCGGCTGCCAGCCCTCGCGGATGGCGGGCTGGTAGCCGGTGAAGCTGACCTCGTCCAGCGCAGAGCCGCCGGCCGGACTCCGTCCGCCGGGGCTGGCCGGCCCCGGTTCACCGGCCGGCACCGCCCGCTGTATGCCGGTGAAGCTGACCCGGTCGAGCAGGCTGGGCGCGGCAGGCCGGTCGCCGGGCGGGCCGGCGGCGGTAGGGCGTGGCTCGGGCTGACGGACTTCTCGGTGGCGAGGATCGCGGTGGCCGGGGTCCGGATGGCCGGGGTCTCGATCGCGGGGGTCTCGATCGCGGGGGTCCGGATGGCGCGGTTCTGGTGCCTCGGCGACGGGAGCGACCTCGGATTGCCGACGCTGGTCGGGAAATCGACGGCCGCC
Organism: Frankia sp. AiPs1; assembly: GCF_023716945.1. GTDB lineage: Bacteria > Actinomycetota > Actinomycetes > Frankiales > Frankiaceae > Frankia. The sequence continues at coordinate 463 of NZ_JAMQQF010000642.1, forward strand.
CGGCGGATCGGCCGCGGGAAAGTCGCGACGGCCCGGCGAATCGGCGCCGCGAAATCCGCGCCAGCCCGGCGGGTCGTCGTCCCGAGAGCCGGTCGGAGGCGGCGCAGATTCGCGGCCGAAGTCCGCAAACGCCGCCCGTCGCGGATTGCCGGCGGGATCGGTTCGGCCGAACCGGTCGGACGGATCGGCCGACGGATCACCGCCGGGGACGCCGTCGGCGGGATCGGGGCGCCATGAGCCAGGCGCAGGCGCGTCCGCCGGGTCGGCGGGCACCACCTCGGCGCCGCCGGCCGTGGGATTGCCGAAGGCCACGGCTCGGAACGTCTGGCGGGTCCGACCCTCCGGCGCCGCCCTGGGCGCGGGACGGCCGGCCGGGGGCCCGTCTGCGGGCCGGGTCGGCAGCCCGCCGACGGGAGGTGAGGCGGTCACCATGTCCGCGGGGTCGAACCCGGTCACAGCCGTGATGCGCTCGGCCAGGGGCTCGGGACGCCTGGTGGGGCCGGTCGGCAGGGTTCCGAACGCGACGAGCCGGCCGCCCCCGGGCTGATCCAGCCCGGCTGGGTCTGCGTACGGAGCCGGCGCCGGGCCCGAGAGCGGAGGCGGTGGCGGTGGCGGGGCGCGTCGGACGGCGTCGGACGGGTTGCCGCGCGAACCATCGCGGCTCCGGCCCTCACCGACCACCGCCCGCACCTTCCCGCCTTCGCGTCTTGCCACCGCGACATCGATCGACCGGCAAGGAAGATCCGCCGCTAATCACCAGAAGGTGGTCTTAATACGGACAACTCTGGCACCGATCGGGGTCACATGCGGCGATTCACCTCAGAGTAGCTCCGGCGCCGAGCCGCCCGGCGACCAGCTCGGCGGTCGTGACCAGCCCCGATCGGCCCCCCACGAGGGGTAGGAGGCAGCCGGCTCGTTCGGGCGAACACGGTCCCGCGGATCGTGCGCTCCCGCCCCGACCCGCACCACACCGCGGCCCCTCCCCCACACAGCCCCGGCCAGGGCTATGGCTTCTTGACCCGGCACACCCGTTCCAGGACCAGCCCGCCGACGAGAAGCACGACGGCGGCGGCCAGACCGAGCCCGGCGCTGATCGCGTCCCCGCCCGCGGTCGGGAATTCGTCCGTCCGCGGCGCGGTATAGCCGAGGACGCCCGCCCACGCTCCCGCGAGCGCGGCCCCCACGACCGAGCTGGCCTTCGCCAGCGCCGCCAGGCGGGCGATGGTGAGCGGCAGGATCGGCCGGGTGCCGGGACGGCCTTCCCACCGGCGCCGGGTCTGGACGGCGACCTGAAGCTCGATGAGCCCGATGACGACCACCGACAGCGACGCCGTGCGGGGCAGCGTGGGAATCGATCGGTACGCCCACCAGAGCAGCAGATAGCCGAGAATCCCGAACACGACTGCGGCCAGGACGAGATCGCGCGGTCGGGTGGGTCTCACGCCGACGCACCACCCTCACCGGTCTCGCCGGCCACGGTGGACGTCCGGGCGGCGTCGCCCGGAGCGCCACCGGCCATTGCTGCGCCGGCCGCCGCTGCGTCGGCCGGACAGTCGCCGGCCGAGTCGGTGCCGGCCGAATCGGTGCCGATCGAATCGGTGCCGGCCGCATCGGTGCCGATCGAATCGGTGCCGGCCGCATCGGTGCCGATCGAATCGGTGCCGGCCGCATCGGTGCCGGCCGCATCGGTGCCGCGTAGGCGGCCGGAGGTTCGCCGCAGGCCGACGAGCTCCCCGGCGCCCGCCATCCGGGCAACCAGGTCGGCGACCCGGCCGTGATCCGGCAGGGTCGCCTCCGGGTCGACCTCCAGCCAGGGCACGCAGACGAAGGCCCGCAGGTGCGCCCGCGGGTGCGGGATGATGATCTCCGGATCGTCGCTTCGCAGCGCGCCGAGGGCGATGACGTCCACGTCGAGCGTGCGCGGCCCCCACCGCACGGTCCGCGTTCGCCGGGCCCGCTCCTCCACGGCGCGCACGGCGGCCAGGAGCTCGCGCGGTGGCGCCGGCGCCGTCAGTACGACCGCGTTGAGGTAGTCGTCCTGCTCGGGACCGCCCACGGGGTCGGTCTCGTACACCGCCGAGCACGCCGTCACGCCGAGGAGCTCGTCGAGCTGGCGCACGGCGGCCCGCAGCAGCGCCCAGCGGTCGCCCAGGTTGGAGCCGAGCGCCAGCACCGCGTGGGCGACCTCGGCCATCAGGTCACCATCCGTCGGGTCACCGGCCATCAGGTCACCGGCCATCGGGTGCGGGGCCGGCCGAGGGCGACGGGCCTGCGGGTCTGGCTCGGGTCACAGTGACGGCGACGTCACCGAAGGGGATCGGGATCGGCGCGGCCGGCTTGTGCACGGTCACCTCGGCGCGCACGACCCGATCCGCGCGCAGGCAGGCGGCGACGAGACGCAGCGCCAGAGTCTCGATCAGATCCACCGGGGGGCCGCCGACGATCTCGGCGAGCGTCTCGGCGAGCTCGCCGTAGTGGACGGTGCGGGTGACATCGTCGTCCCGCGCCGCCGCGGAGACGTCCAGCCAGACGACGGCGTCGATGACGAACTCCTGGCCGAGTTCCCGCTCGGCCGACAGCACCCCGTGGTGGCCGCGGACCCGCAGCCCGGTCAGGGTAATCCGGTCCAGCGGCGCGTCGCCGGGCCCCGAGCCGTCCGTCACCGGGCTGACCACGGCACCTCCCGCTCTCCGGCACAGCCGGGCACCACCGCCGGCAGGCTCGCGGTGGTAGCCGCATCCCCGGCACCGCCCTGCCGCCATGCCCGCACGACGCGCACCGCGT
>NZ_JAMQQF010000643.1 GCF_023716945.1 Frankia sp. AiPs1
AGGGGGCTCTCCCAACGCAGGGGGCTCTGGTGGCGCGGGGGGTTCTGGTGGCGCAGGTGGCGGCGGCGGATCGGGCCGGGGGCGCTCGGCGGTGCGCTGCCGGGTCTGCGGGCGGGCCCTGACCGGCGCCCAGGCCAGGGTCGGGCGCTGCGAAGGCTGCCCCGGTGACGTCGACGCCGCGCTGTACGAGCGGCTGCGGGCGTGGCGCGCGGCCACCGCGCGGGAGCTGCACATGCCCGTCTTTGTGATCTTCACCGACGCGACCCTGCAGGCGCTCGCCGAATGCCGGCCGCGCTCGGTCCCGGAGCTCGTCCGGATCCCCGGGATCGGCCAGGTCAAGCTCGACCGCTACGGGCAGGCGGTGCTCGACCTCGTCGCCGGGCGGACCCCGCCGACGGTCCCCGCCGGCGAGTCCTCGTGACTTTGGGTGTCCGACACGCGACACAGAAAATACGTTGAGGTTCGCGTGGCGACCTTCTACCGTTACGCACGACGCACGACGCGGGCCCTGGAACGGCCGCGCCCCACGGCTCCCCGAGAAGGAGGTGATCTCGCTGTGTTGAGCATTGTGATGGACCAAGCCGGCACCGAGATCACCCGTCCCCGGGGATATCGGCCTGGCCCGTCGGCGCTGGTTGCCGTCGCACCCGTGCCGGCCGTCGTCAGGGCGTCCGCCGTTCTCGGCAAAGCCGTCCTCGGTCTAGGTGCTCTCGGCACGGTCGGCAGTCTCGGCCGCTCCGGTCTGGTCAGCACGGTCGGCGCCCTCCTGGGGGCGGACGTCCGTGTGCTGGCGGCCTGCCATGGCACCGCGGCCCAGGGGACGGGTGCGCCCGCCGCCGGCGTCTCGGGCACGGTCCTCGGCCTGGGCGGGTTCACCACGTTCGCCGCGCGTCCGGCCGGCGAGCCGGCGCGTCGGCTCGCCATGTCCGGGAGCCCGGCGTCGTCCTGGAACCCGGCTCCCGCCGCGGCCCAGGCGTCCGATCACGCAGACCGTCACCTCATCACGGGATCCGCTCGCGATCCGCTCCCGGACTAGCTCCGCGGAGCCGACACCGAGGCCGCGATCCCCATGGGGATCGCGGCCTTTGTCGTTTCGCTCCTTCTATCCGCTCGAAGACCTACCCGTGTCGGAGGTGACACCGGTGTTCGATCACTCGATCGTCTCCCGGATCGAGCGGGATCGGCTCGTCCTGCCCTGCTGGGACGTCGATCCTGAGATGTTCTTCGCTGAGTCCCCGGCGGATGTGGAGACCGCCAAGGCGGTCTGCCGTTCCTGCCCGGTCCGGGTGGCATGCCTGGCCGCGGCCCTCGACCGGGCCGAGCCGTGGGGGGTGTGGGGTGGCGAGCTGGTCGTGACCGGCACCGTCGTCCCCCGCAAGCGGCCCCGCGGCCGGCCGCGCAAGGTCCGCCCGGAGGAGGTCGCGGCCTGACGGGCGCGGCGGGCGGGACACCAGTTCGTCGGCGTCCCGCCCGCCGCCGTTGGCCGTGGATTTCTTCCTGTGTTCCCGTCGGCACCGGTACTGTTCCGGCGTGCCCAGCAGCGAGCGTGTATATCCGATGTCGACCGGAACGGGAACGGCGCCGGGCGCGGCGCCGCAACCGGCCGGATCCGATGACCTGTCTCTCGCCGTCGCAGTCCTCACCAGTCCCGAACTGGCCAAGATCGTGGATCTCGCCGCCTGGGTGGACGCCGGCTGGCTCTACGTGGCCAACGCCGACGGCTCGGCTCGGCTGCCGGTGACCGATCCGGATGGCCCCTGGGAGATCCGCTTCGGGCGCAATCCGCTGGCCAGCCAGGACCCGATGCGCGGGGTGCCGCTGGCCGCGGCGCTGGCGGATCCGTCGCCGCCGAACGAACGCGACGCCTACCCCTTCGCCGGCAGCCGGCTGCTGTCCGCGTTCGGGGACGCCACCCGGTCGCCCGACCTGATCGTCGTGCACACCCCGCGGCACTACTGGCCCGAGCGCGGCGGGCACCTCGGCGAGCACGGCTCGCTCAACGCCGGCCAGTCCCGCGCCCCGCTGGTGCTGTCCGGCCCCGGCGTGCGCGTCCGCGGGCTGCGGCCCGGCGTGGCGCGGATCATCGACGTCGCACCCACCCTCGCCACGCTGGCCGGCGTCACCCTGCCCGGCGCCGAGGGCACGCCGCTGACCCAGCTCGCCGGCCCGGGTGCGCGCCACGTCGTCGGCCTGCTGTGGGACGGCGCGAACAGCAACGACCTGCTGCACCTCGCCCAGACCGGCGAACTGCCGAACGTCGCCCGCCTGCTGGCCGAGGGGGCCGCACTGACCGGCGGGGCGATCGCCGAGTTCCCCAGCGTGACGCTGACCAACCACACGTCCGCGCTGACCGGTGTCGGGCCCGGCCGGCACGGCATCCTGCACAACGTCTACTTCGATCGCGCCACCGGCCGCCAGGTGATCGTCAACGACGTGAAGACCTGGCACGCCGCCTGCGAGCAGCTCCGCGACGGCGTCGAGACGCTCTTCGAGGCCGTCGCCCGCCAGCGCCCCGACGCGGTGAGCGCCTGCGTGAACGAGCCCGTCGACAGGGGCGCGCACTACTCGACGTTCGGCCTGGTCCGGGCGGCCGGCAACACCGGTGGCGCCGGCGACATGGGCGACTACCTGCCGCCGGCCGAGGGCGACGTGCACGCCAGCGCGCGCTGGGTGCAGGAGAGCTCCGACTACGCCTGGTCCACCCGGGTGGACGCGCTGGGCCTGGCCCAGGTCGTCCAGCTCTGGGCGCCGGGCACGACCCCACCCGACGTCATGTGGTGGAACACCACGGTTACCGACACCGGTCATCACGGCGGCGGTCCCTACTCGGAGCAGTCCCGCGCCGCGCTGCGGGACGCGGACGCCCGCCTCGGCAGCTTTCTTGATCTGCTCGCCGAGCGCGGGCTGCTGGCCGAGACCGCGATCCTGCTGACCGCCGACCACGGCTCGGAGGCCGCCGACCCGGCGGACCCGGCCTGCCGCGGCGACTGGGGCGATGCTCTGCGCGCCGCCGGGGTCCGGTTCCGCGACGAGGGCTACGGCTTCCTCTACCTCGGCGAGTCCGTGCTCGCCGGTCTCACCCCGGAGGCGAAGTAGGTCGGTCGTGGCGGCGCCGGCGTGGGGGTCAATCCTCGGCGGTGATCGAGTCCACGGGTGTCTCGTCCCGGGGGGTCTGGCCAGGGGGAGCTGCCCGTGCCCGGCCGGCGGCGCGTCGGGGGCCGGCCGCTGCGGGTGCGCCCGGGGGG
>NZ_JAMQQF010000644.1 GCF_023716945.1 Frankia sp. AiPs1
CACCGGGCGCGCTCGGCCTCGGCGAGCGCGGCGCGGGCGTGCGGGAGAAGCGCCCGGCCCATCGGGGTCGGGCGGACCGCGCGCGGGAGCCGTTCGAGCAGCGCACCGCCGACCGCCCGTTCCAGCGCCCGTACCTGATGCGACAGCGCCGGCTGGCTGACGTGCAGCAGCTCGGCCGCCCGGGTGAACGACTCCTCGTCAACGACCCGCACCAGGTACTCAAGCTGTCGCAGCGTTGTCATAAACGAATTTTATGAGTCCTACAAGAACTATGTCTTCGACTCATGTGCGCGCGATGCGCAGGCTGGAAACATCGCCGTTCCCCGGCCCGGCCCCGCCCGGCCTGTCCCTGCCCGATCCGCAGCCGCCACCGCCCATGTCAGGAGCACCGGATGACCCCCGACCACGCCTCCCACCCCGCAGGCGCCCCTCCCGCCGGCAACCGATCTGCGGGCATCCCATCTACGGGTACCCAGCCTGCGGGCAAGGTCGCCCTGGTGGTCGGTGCCCAGGGGGTGATCGGCCGCACCCTCGTCGAGCACCTCGCCGGCCTCGGAGACTGGGAGGTCATCGGCGTGTCGCGTCGCGGCGGCCGGCCGGCGCCGCGGGTGCGCCACGTGGCTGTCGACCTGCTCGACCTTGACGCCACCCGGGTCGCGCTCGGTGGCCTGTGCACGGTGACCCACGTGTTCTACGCCGCCTACCAGGACCGGCCGACCTGGGCCGAGCTCGTCGCGCCGAACCTGGCGATGCTGACGAACGTCGTCGAGACCATCGACGCGGCGAGCCCGGTGCTGCGTCACGTCAGCCTGATGCAGGGTTACAAGGTGTACGGCGCGCACCTGGGTCCGTTCAGGACCCCGGCGCGGGAGTCCGACGCCGGGCACATGCCACCCGAGTTCAACGTCGATCAGCAGAACTATCTGACCGCCCGCGGTCGGGATGCGGCCTGGAGCTGGTCGGCGATCCGCCCGTCGGTCGTCTGCGGGTTCGCCACGGGCACTCCGATGAACCTCACGATGGTCCTCGCGGTGTACGCGTCGATGTCGAAGGAACTCGGCCTGCCGCTGCGCTTCCCCGGCGCACCGGGGGCCTACGACGCACTGTTGGAGGTCACCGACGCCGGCCTGCTGGCGAAGGCGACCGTGTGGGCGGCAACGACCGAGGCGTGCGCCGGCCAGGCGTTCAACATCAACAACGGTGACCTGTTCCGGTGGAGCCAGATGTGGCCGGCCATCGCGGGCTACTTCGACCTGGAGGTCGCCCCGGCGCTGCCGATGAGGCTGGAATCCGTCATGGCGGACAAGGAAGAGCTGTGGAAGGCGATGACCGCCCGCCACGGCCTCGCCGGCCACACCTATCAGGAGGTCTCGTCCTGGGGGTTCGGCGACGCGGTGTTCTCCTGGGACTACGACATGATCGCCGACGGTTCGAAGGCCCGCCGCTTCGGCTTCCACGAGTACGTCGAGACCGAGACGATGTTCCACGCCCTCTTCGACGACCTCCGCCGCCGCCGGATCATCCCGTAGCCGAATGGGGCCTCGGCTGTGACCCGACGTCACGGGATCACGGGTTCGTGGCGGATGTCGGCGGCGGCCGGCCGGGCACGCTCGCGCCCTCAGCGCCCGGCGTCGAAGGGGGCCCGGTCGAGGGCGGCCCGGTCGTCGGATCACCGGCGGGGCTCGGGGCGGCGACGACCTGGGCCGCACCACCTCGGACACCCTCGCCGGCCCCGGCGGCACCCTGCGCGGGCAGAGCTACACCTACGACGCCGAGGACAACGAGCTGACCACGACGGTCAGCCCCGCCACCGTCGCCGGCGCCGGGACCTCCACCTACACCTACGACCGCGCCGACCGGCTGACGTCCTGCCGACCCGGCGTCGACGACGACCAGCTACGGCTGGGACGCCGCCGGCAACCGCACCTCGGTCAACGGGGTCGCCGCCACCTACGACCAGCGCAACCGGCTGACTTCCGACGGCACGGCGACGTACACCTACACCGCGCGCGGCACGCTGGCCACCCGGGTGGCCGGCTCGACGACGGCCACCACCGAGTTCGACGCCCTGGACCAGCTCGTCTCCGACAGCACCTCGGCGCTGACCTCCTACGGCTACGACGGCCTCGGCCGCCTGGCGGTGCGCAACGGCACCCGCCTGATCTACGGCGGCCTGGAACGCGAACCGGTCACCGACGGCACCTCGGCCTACTCCCGCGATCCTGACGGCGACATCATCTCCGCGGGGTTGTCCAGCGGGAACGTCGCGACGCTGACGAACACCCACGGTGATCTCGTCGCCGCGTTCCCGACCGACGGTTCGTCGTTGACGGAGAACCGGGCCTACGATCCGTTCGGCACGCCGATCGTCGCCGGTTCGGCGAACCTGCGGGTGGGCTACCAGGGTTCGTGGACGGACCCGACGACGGCCCGGGTGTCGGCGCAGGCCCGCTGGTACACCCCCGGCACGGGCAGCTTCGCCTCCCGTGACACCGCCGACGTCCCCTTCACCGGCGCCGCCTCGGCCAACCGCTACCTCTACGCCAACGCCAACCCGCTCGCCTACAACGACCCGACCGGCTACTTCTCATTCGGCAGCGTGCTGAGTGCCACCGCCAGCGTTGCTCGCGGCGACCTCGGGATCGCGGTCGTCAAGGCAGGGGCGAAGGCTGCCGCCGGAGCGGTGGTGGGCGCGGCCGCAACCTTGACCAACCCCAAGCGTGCATTCTTCGGTCCGGTCGTCTACCCGATCTATCAGCGTCTGACGAAGGACGATTCCCCCGCCGCTCGTTCCGACCCCGTCTCGTCGCCCGTTACGACGTACGCGGTGCAGCCGGAGGACGACGCCCCCACCCAGGCCCGCACCCAGGCCCCCGTCCAGGCCCCCGTCCAGGCTCCAGCAACGGTTCCGGCGACGCGGGCCGCTGACCCCACCCGTACCTCCGTCCGCGCGGCCACGACCACCGCTGCCGGGACCATCGGCAGAGCTGGCGTAGGCGGCGGCGGCCCGGCTACGAAGGCGGCCGCGCAGAACATCCAGGGCATCACGGCGACCCGCCTGGACCTGCACAGCCCCGGGGAGAACCTGCCCCAGCGTAAGGCGCAGGCGAACAGCGCCTCCGGTGGTCCGGGTCTGACCGTTCCTGACCCGAATGCCGGCTACCACTTTGTCGTCCCGCAGTGCGTGGCTCCGCAGCGGTGCCACGATCCCTCGGCTTCCGCTGCCCGCCCCGACGCCCCGGC
>NZ_JAMQQF010000645.1 GCF_023716945.1 Frankia sp. AiPs1
GGGCGGGGCGGCCGGCGCGAGCCGATCGCCGACGACCCGCGCGGCGCCGGCGGGTGGGACCGGGACCGTCCCCCGGCGGGGGCCACCGTCTGGGAGGCCATCGTCGAGGCGGAACGCGAGTACTACGACAGCGGCGATGACCACCGGGTGCCGTTCCCGACCTTCTACCCGCGCCGCGTCTTCGCGCTCGCCGGCGCGCAGATGCTCGTCGGCCGGCGCAGCGAGTCGCGTGGCATCCACCCGGACATCGACCTGTCCGGCGCGCCGGAGGATCCGGGCATCTCGCGCAGCCACGCGTTGTTCGAGCAGCTCCCCGACGGCGGCTACGCCGTGCGCGACCCGGGCTCGACCAACGGCACTCGGCTCAACGACGAGCCGGACCCGATCGAACCCGGGCAGCCCGTCCCGCTCCGGGACGGCGACCGCGTCTATCTGGGTGCCTGGACGCGCATCACGCTGCGCGCCCGCTGATCGACCGGCGCCGGCCCGTGAATCGGGCCGGCGCCGAACGTCGCGCGGGGTCGTCGTCCACTCGGGCACGACTTGGCCGGCAGTCTGCGCGCACCGTCCCAGGCGGGGGCCTGGCCGGGCGGTGACCCCGCGACTGCGCTGCCATCGCTGGGCTGACTCAGGCCAGATGCCAGCGCTGTCCCTCGGGGGTGTCCTCGACGATCAGGCCAGCGGCCGCGAGCCTCGAGCGGATCGAATCGGCCTCCGCGTAGTCCCGCCGCGCCCGGGCCGCCGAACGCAGATCCAGCGCGATCTGCATAACCCCGTCGAGCGCGGGCCGAAGCTCGGCGCCGGCGGAGGGCCACTGCTCGTGCGGGTCGAGCCCGAGGACGCCGAGCATCCGACGGGTGACGTCGACCCAGCCCGCGAGCGCGCGGCTGTGCGCCTTGGACAGCACCTGGTTGCCCTGACCGACCGCGCTGAAGATGGCCGCGAGCGCGCGGCCGACCGCGAGATCGTCGTCCATGGCCGCCGCGAAGTCCGCCCATGCCCGCTGCGGGGTCAGCCCCGCCTCAGCGTCCCCCGCCGCGCCGCCCACGACCTCGCTGCCGGGCCTGCCCCGGGCTGCCCGCCCGCGCAGCACACTGCCCGCGCCGGACTCGCCGTCGTCGGCCGCCAGGGCCGCCGCCTCTCCCGGGCCGCCGAGGATGTCGAGCGCGTTGCGGACGAAGGTCTCGACCCGGTCGTGCGCCGCGGCCGACTCGCCCAGCGCCTCCGGGGTGTACTCGAGCGTCGAGCGGTAGTGCGCCGACAACAGGTGATAGCGCAACACCTGGGGGCGAACGACGTCGAGGGCGTCGGCGACGAGCACCGAGTTCCCGAGCGACTTCGACATCTTCGTGCCGCCGGTGGTCAACAGCCCGACGTGCATCCAGTACCGGGCCATCTCGCCGGTGGCGCCGGCTCCCGCCGCGCAGACCGTCTGTGCACGCTCGTTCTCGTGGTGGGGGAAGACCAGGTCGAGCCCGCCGCCGTGGATGTCGAAGACCGGACCGAGGTACTTGCCGGCCATCGCCGAGCACTCCAGGTGCCAGCCGGGACGACCGTCGCCCCAGGGCGAGGACCAGAACGGCTCGCCGGGCCGGGCGGCCTTCCACAGCGCGAAGTCCCGCGGATCCGCCTTGCCGGGCTCCGACTCCGCAGACGGCAGCATGGCGTCCGGCCGTTGGTGCGACAGGGCCCCGTAGTCGGTGAAGGAACCGACCCGGAACCAGACCGAGCCCGCTCCGGTGTAGGCGTGGCCGGCGCCGATCAGCGCGGAGATCAGCGCGATCATCTCCGGGATGTGGCCCGTCGCGCGCGGCTGGATCGTCGGCGGCAGGATGCCGACCGTGCGATAGGCGTCGTCGAAGGCCCGGGTCTGGCGGGTGGCCAGCTCCCAGACCGAGGTACCGTCCCGGTCCGCATTGATGATGATCTTGTCGTCGATGTCGGTCACGTTCTGCACGAGTGTCACCGCGTGCCCGGACTGCACCAGCCACCGACGCATCAGGTCGAACGGCAGGGCCGTGCGGAGGTGGCCCACGTGCGGCGGCGACTGCACGGTGGGTCCACACACGTAGACGCCCACGTGACCGGGGCGCAGCGGCTCAAATGGCCGCACGCGCCGCCTGCGCGTGTCGTAGAGGTGGAGACCCATCTGTCAAGGGTACGGCTCCGGCCCCGGCGGCGGGTATGCAGCCCGTGTCAGCCGACCGTCAGCACCCGGTCGGCCACAACCCGGATGACGAGCCGGACCTCGCCCGGATCGTCCCACCGGTAGATGTCGCCGGTGTACTTCAGCGACAACCGGTCGATCAGCTCCCCACCGCCCTGCTCGGTGAGCGTGGCGGTCCCGCGCACCTCGACGTACGAGTAGGGGTGGTCCTGGTCGAGGAACATCAGCCCGACCCGCGGATCACGCGCGATGTCCCGTTCCTTCGCGCGTCCGCGCGCCGTGGACAGCAACAGCTCGTCCTCGTCGCGATCCACCCAGAGCACGGTCATCCGCGGCGAGCCGTCGGCCTGGACCGTGGCCAGGACGACGTAGGTCCGCGCGTCCGCGAGGGCCCGCACCGGCTCGGGCAGGCGACCAGCCATCACACTCCTCGGGCTCCTCGGGGAGCGGCCAACGACGGCCCAGCCTTTCATTCACCGCCGGCACACTACCGAGCGATGACAGATCGGCATACCCCTCGGGCGCGGCCCGAGCTCAGGCGCGCACCACCAGGGCCGTGGCGATCGCCGCGAGCCCCTCGCCCCGGCCGGTCAGGCCGAGCCCGTCGGTGGTCGTCGCCGACAGGCTCACCGAGGCGCCCAGGGCCGCGGACATCGCCTCCTGGGCCTGCTCGCGGCGCGCAGCCATCCGCGGGCGGTTGCCGATGACCTGGACCGACACGTTCCCGATCACCCAACCGGCGACGGCGAGCAACCGGGCCGTCTCGGCCAGCAGGACCGCGCCGGACGCCCCCGCGTACTCCGGCCGGTCGGTGCCGAACACCTTCCCCAGATCCCCCAGGCACGATGCGGTGAGCAATGCGTCACAGGTCGCGTGCGCGGCGACGTCTCCGTCCGAGTGTCCGGCGAGGCCCGTCTCCCCCGGCCATTCCAGGCAGGCGACCCAACACGGCCGGCCGGCCGCGAACGGGTGCACGTCGACGCCGATGCCCACCCGCGGCAGCACCGCGGTCGTCAGGGCGCTCGAGGCCGGCGCCGGGCGGTCGGTGGGCGCC
>NZ_JAMQQF010000646.1 GCF_023716945.1 Frankia sp. AiPs1
GTCGTCGAGGCCTCCCGCGCCTTGGCGTCCCACGCCGCCGGCCCGGCGGCCTGGCCTGCCGCCTCCTACAGCGAGCCGATGATGGGCTTCGGGCAGCTCGCCCCGGCCGGCACCGGCGCCGACGGCCTCGGCCTCGCCGAGGCCGGTGCCGGCCGGGTGATCGCGGTCTGGGGGCCGGCCGGAGCGCCGGGGCGCACGACGATCGCGCTGTGCCTCGCCGCCGAGATCGCGGCCTTGGGGTTCTCGACGCTGCTGGTGGACGCCGATTCCTACGGTGGGGCGATCGGCCAGCTCGTCGGCCTGCTGGAGGAGGCGCCGGGACTCGCCGCCGCGGCCCGGTCCGCGAATCAGGGCCTGCTCGACGTGCCGCGGCTGGCCGTACTGTGCCGGGACCTGGGCGAGGGCCTGCGGGTGCTGCCCGGCATCTCCCGGCCGTCGCGATGGCCCGAGCTGCGCCCGGCGTCCATCGAGACGGTGCTGTCGATGTCCCGGCGGCTGGCGTCGTACGTGGTGGTGGACTGCGGCTTCTGCCTGGAGACGGACGAGGAGCTGTCGTTCGATACCGCGGCGCCGCGGCGCAACGGCGCGACGCTCGCGGTGCTCGAGGCGGCCGACGTCGTCCTCGCGGTCGCCTCGGCGGAACCGGTTGGTCTGGTCCGGTTCGTCCGTGGACTTGCCGACCTGCGGGAGACCGTCCCGGCGGCCGATCCGCTCGTGGTGGTCAACCGGCTGCGGGCCTCGGTCGTCGGCGGCGATCCGGCCCGGGAGGTCGGCCGGGCGATCCTGCGCCATACCGGGACCGAGCCGGTCGCGCTCGTGCCCTATGACCTCGCCGGCCTGGATGCCGCACAGGTCGCGGGTCAGCTCCTGCGGGACATCGCCCCCACCTCCCCGGCCCGGCTGGCGATCCGGGATCTGGCCGCTCGGCTGGCCGGGCGGCCCGCGGTCGGCCGCCGGCGCCGCAGCGGGTTCCGACGCCAGCCGCGCTAGGTGATCGCCGGCGGTTGAGCCTGGCCGACCGGACCGTGCGATGACAACTCACCGTTACGCCCTTGGCATAACCGTGACATAAAGCATTCGACTCGTCATGAATGTGTAGCGGGCGTGGTTACAGCGAGCGATTCGGGGGCATCGCTGTGTGGAACGGTTCTGGTCAACAAGTGAAGGGGATCTTACTCATAGCTGCCGGTGGTGGGAAGCCGGCCACGATATGGCATCGATCTGATGCACCATGAAGTAAATACGTGAATGGCGGCGCAGTCATACTGCATAGCGTGACTGAATGTATGTCTGCGTGAGAGTCCCCTTTCGGCAACGTTACGTTAGTGTTGAGCAGGCCTCGAAGGTGCCATCCGGAGCGCGGCCGCAACCGTGTCCGGCGAGCCGGAGGCATGGAGATGCTCGGGCGAGACGGCTAGGGGGTGTGTCGGGTGAGCCGGGAGTACGCGAAGGCGGTGGGAGCCCGCCTGCGGGCGATACGGATACAGCAGGGGCTGTCGCTCCAGGGGGTCGAGCAGAAGTCGCGCGGCCGCTGGAAGACCGCCGCCGTCGGCTCCTACGAGCGCGGGGACCGTATGATCAGCGTCCACCAGCTCTCCGAGCTCGCCGGTTTCTACGGCGTGCCGGTGTCGGCGCTGCTGCCCAGCGAGGACCAGCTTCCCCCGCGTGAGCGACGCCCGCGCACGGTGCTGAACCTGGAGAAGCTCAGCGAGGCGCCGCCCGACACCTCCGCGCTCGTCCGGCGGTGGGTGGCGCAGATCCAGCGCCAGCGCGACGACTACGCCGGGCACGTGCTGTCCATCCGCGATGGCGATGTGCGCGCGCTTGCCCTGCTGCACGACACCACGCCGCAGGAGTTCGCCGAGCGCCTGCGCAACTGGGGCGTCCTGGAGACGACTTTCGCCGAGGAGAGCGAGGAACCGCCGGAGTAGCGGCGGACAACCGCCGGAGCAGTCCGGTGGCCCGTCCGGGCGCGTCACGCGCCGCAGGTAACGAACGGTCGACGCGGACCGTGGAGTTCAACTGGCCCATCCCCGGGAGGCCGCACGCGGCGCAACCGCCGTCGACGGCCGGCCCGGTCCAGGTGCGACCGGGTGGCCCACATGGCAGCGGGCGGACCGGGGCGGCAGGTGCCCCAGGCAGGGCACAACCCCCGGTCGCCGCGCCGGGAGGTGGACAATGACCAGAAGGCGGGCCCCGCGCAGGGGCTTGGTCCTCGGGGCAGGTGGAGTCCTCGGCTCTGCCTGGATGATCGGCGCCATGCGGGCCGTCGAGACCGAGACGGGCCGCGACCTGGGTAGTAGCGACCTGGTGGTCGGCACCTCGGCCGGCTCCGTCGTCGCGGCCCTGCTCAGCCTTGGTGTCGGCATCGACGTGATGGCCAACTCCGAGCGCGGGCTGTACGAGGCGGGCGACCCCGTCCTCGACTACCGAGACCTCGGCGCCTCGCTGCCTCCGCGGCCCCGGATGCGGATGGGCTCGCCACGCCTGCTGACGGCCAGCGCGCTGCACCCCCGGCACGCCTCGCCGATGGTCACCCTGGCAGCAATCCTGCCGCAGGGCCGCGGCAAGATCTCCGCGGTGGGCGATCTGGTCTCCACCGCGATGGACCGCAAGGGCCTCGACCCCACCGACTGGCCCGCCCCGGCGATGCTGCGGGTCGTCGCGATGAACTTCGACACCGGTCACCGGGTGCTGTTCGGCTCGCCCGACGCACCCCGGGTGACGCTGCCCGAGGCGGTCATGGCGTCCTGCGCGATCCCCGGCTGGTACGCCCCGATCGAGTCGAGCGGCCAGCGCTTCGTCGACGGCGGGACCCGCTCGCCCACGTCGGTCGACCTGCTTGCCGACGCCGGGCTCGAAGAGGTGCTCGTGCTCGCGCCGGCCTGCTCGCTGGCCAGCGACCGCCCTCGCGGCGCCGTGGCCATGGTCGAACGGCAGGTCCGGCGCGCCGCGACCCGTCGGTTGCTGCGGGAGGTCGAACTGGTCGAGGCCGCGGGCACCCGGGTGACGGTGCTGTCTCCCGGACCGGAGGACCTCGCGGTGATGGGCGGCAACCTGATGGACCTGACCCGCCGAGCGGAGGTCTTCGAGACCAGCCTGCGGACCACCTGCGCGGCCCTGCGCGCAAGCGCCCGTTCGCGGCCCCGACCTCGGCCGGCCCGCACCAGCGCCGCCACCACCAGCGCCGCCGCCCCCGGTGGCGCCACCACCGGCG
>NZ_JAMQQF010000647.1 GCF_023716945.1 Frankia sp. AiPs1
CCGTCGGGGCGCCCCCCGCCGGGCCCACGGCCCCCGGTCCCGCATGGTGACCAGCATCGCTGCGCTGCAACTCGCTCACCCCGCAAGCCTACGGACCCCGCGGCACCTGTGGGCCGGGCCCGCTCGGGCGGCTCCACGGGCCCGGCCGGCGCCCATGGGCGCCGTTCACGCGAACGGGACGGCGCATCGAGGCGCGCCGAAGACCGGTAACGGCGGATGTCTCAGATGCCTGCTTTGCACCTTCAGTGCCACTCACCGGGACAACCACTACGTCACGATGGGCGTACGTTGTCGGGCTTCGCGAGGGTTACGCAGACGGTGACTCCGTGCGCCGTGACCACAACTGGTGTGCGGCCACCAACGCGCTTACGGTAGGCGCCTTTCGGATGCCGACTTCGTACCGCTATGGTGCCTGGCAAGGGACATCAGGGCCCGATACCGAGCCATCCTGGTACGACGTGTTCCGGGAGGCTGGCGGAGAGGTTGCGAAGGTACGTGCGCAGACAACCGATGGCCAGCAGCACGGGCATCGCCGCAGATCCGGAGCCGACCTCGGCACCGGGTTTGCCCGTGGACACCGAAGACGGCGGGCAGCGCGACGATCGCCCCGCGGCGCCACCGAGCCCCGCGGGGTCCGGTCTGGCGCGCCTTCGTCGTGCCGCCACCAACCCCACCAACTGGCGGGTCCGCACCAAGCTGATCGCGATTCTGGCCGTGCCGGTCATCGCGATCCTGGTCTACTCCTCCATCGAGGCCGGCACGGTGCTGACCAGCACCCGTGACGTGAACCGGATCTCGGATCTCACCGAGATCAGCCGGTCCGCGTCGACGCTCGCCCATGCCCTGCAGACGGAACGGACGTACAGCACCGGATACGTGGCGAGCGGCCCGGTCGGTTCCCGCGACAACGCTGCCATCCCGCCCCGCCAGGCGGCGGTGAACGACGCCTACCAGGCCTACAAGGCCGTGGCCAACGGACGGCGCGGTTCCTTCGGCGGCGAGGTTCGCGGGGCTCTCGACGACGTCCAGGCCAGGATGGACTCGCTGCCCGCGAAGCGGCAGACGATCACCCGGGTCGTCGACCCGAAAGCCGTCCAGACAGCCTTTCAGCCGATCATCGACTCACTGATCAGCCTGGTCCAGCTCATCCCGCAGGGAAATGACGACCAGCAGCTCGACGACGGCGTCAATACCGCCTACTTCCTCATGTCGGGTACGGAACTCCTCGCGCAGCAGCAGGCCCTCGTCTACGGCTTGCTTCCGCGCGGCAGCAACCAGGTCTTCACCGAAGGTGACTATCGCGAGTTCCTCTCGGCCGAGACCCAGCGGTCACGAGAGCGAGACGACCTCGAAAACGTCGCCGGACCAGCCCAGCAGGCCATCTACAACCCGACAATCGACACCGAAAACAATGGCGACATCCGCAACACCCAGAATTACGTCGAAGAGGTTCTGGACGCGCCTATCGGCCAGCCGCTGTCCGTCGTCGAGTCGGAGAAGTGGAACCGGGCGACCCAGGAGACCATCGACACCAGCACCGACGCCACGGAAAAACTCCTGGCGCTCGTCGACCACCGGGTCGACACGCTGCGCGGCAACATCCAGCACCGGGCGCTGCTGTCCGGTCTGCTCATCGTGGTCATCCTCGCCGCCGCCCTGCTGTCCGCGCTCGTCGTGGCGCGGTCGCTGGTCCGACCGCTGCTGGCGCTGCGGACCGCGGCGCTCGACATCGCCGACCGCCGGCTGCCCGACGCCGTCCGCCGCCTGCGTGACTCCACCGACCAGGACATCGACGACTCGATCGAACCGGTCGGTATCAACACCGACGAAGAGGTCGGTGAAGTCGCCCGGGCCTTCGACGAGGTCCACCGCGAGGCGATCCGGCTGGCCTCCGAGCAGGCGTCCCTGCGGAACAACGTCAACGCGATGTTCGTGAACCTCTCCCGGCGCAGCCAGGGGCTGGTCGAGCGCCAGCTCCGCCTGATCGACGACCTGGAGAACCGCGAGCAGGACCCCGACCAGCTCTCCAACCTCTTCAAGCTGGACCACCTCGCCACCCGAATGCGGCGGAACAACGAGAGCCTGCTGGTCCTCGCCGGCACGGACACCGCGCGGCGCTGGACGCACCCCGTGGCGCTCAACGAGGTGGTCCTGGCCGCCATCTCCGAGGTGGAGCAGTACACCCGGGTGAAGCAGACCTCGGCCGCGCCGGTGTCCATCGCCGGCAACGGTGTCAGCGACGTCGTCCACCTCGTCGCCGAGCTGCTGGAGAATGCCACCTCGTACTCGCCGCCGGTCACCGAGGTACTCGTGACCAGCCACTCGCTCGGCCCCGGCGCCGGCGCGATGATCGAGATCGAGGACCAGGGCATCGGCATGCCGGCCAAGGAGCTCGAGCGGGTCAACGAGCGGCTGGCCAATCCTCCGGTCGTCGACGTGTCGGTGTCACGGACGATGGGTCTGTTCGCCGTCGGCCGGCTGGCCGGCCGGCACGGCATTCGCGTCCAGCTGCGTGAGTCGGCCTCGGGCGGAATCACCGCCGTCGTCCGGCTGCCCGCGAAGCTGGTCACCGGCGACAGTGCGGCCGGCGCCCTGCCCGGCCGTCCCCCGGCGCTGAACCGGCCCGCGACCACCCCGGCGATCGGCGGCGGACGGCCCCCGGAGCGCGTCGAGCGGCCGAACAACGGCGTCGGGCCCGACCGCGCGAACGGGGCGCCGACCCCGGCGGGTACCGGCGCAGGCAACGGGCTCAGCAACGGGCACCGGCCCGAGTCGGATTCCGCGACGCGGGAGAACATCTTCGACGACTCCAGTGGTCCGCGGCGCTTCCCCAACACCGGTCCATTTCCGCTGACCGGCCCGCTGGCCGCGCAGCTCGGCTCCGACCGCACCGGTCCCATGCCCACCGCGGACCGGCGCGACTTCGGGCTGGAGGAGTTCTCCCCCGGCCTGAGCGACCGCGACAGCGAGACCGGCGGCACTGCGCCGACCCCACCGACCGCGCCACGCGAGGTCGACGGCGGCATCCCACGCCGGGCCACACAGTTCCCGGGTACCGCCCCGCAGGACCGGGCGGCCGACGGCCCCGCCGACGACGACCACGACCCGCGGGACCTCGACAGCCAGGAGATCGACCTGGCCGCCCGGCCCGGTCAGGACACCGGGCCACGCGGCCGCGCGGCGACGCCGCCCGGCAGCACCGCCGCCGGCGGCAC
>NZ_JAMQQF010000648.1 GCF_023716945.1 Frankia sp. AiPs1
GACCGGACCGCCGCCGGCTGCTCGTGCGGGGCGGGCGCCGGCGAGGACGACGACGACCGGCTGGCGGGGCTGCTGACCATGACCTCGCCGCTGGCCGCCCCGGCGGGCCGCGACGTCCCGTCGGCCACGGCGATCGAGGCTCGACTGGCCGAGTTCGTGACCGGGTGGGCCCCGGCGGCGTGATCGCGGCGTCGGGGTGCTCCTGGGCTGTCCCGCGCGGCGCAGGTGGTCCAGTCAGTACAGTCGGACGGGTCGTCCTCGCCGCGGTCGGGTACGTGCGCGTTCGCGCGGTGGCGGTCAGCGCGCGGCGGCGGCCGTCCCAGTGGCGTCCGTGGTGCGCCGACGTTCCGGTCGTTCGGGGCGTCCGGCCCGCGTCCATCAGCCCGTCCCATTCTGGTCACGGAGGGTGAAGTGTCTGCTCGCCTCGTCGTACTCGCCTCGGGCGCAGGAACCACCCTGCAGGCGGTTCTCGACGCGACCGCGGATTCCGAGTTCGGCGCGACCGTCGTGGCGGTCGGCACCGATCGACACGACACCGGGGCGGAGCGACGGGCCCGGGACAGCGGCATCGCGGTGTTCACCGTCCGGCTCGAGGATCATCCCGATCGGGAGGCCTTCAACGCGGCGACCGCCGAGCGGATTGCCGGGTTCGAGCCCGATCTGCTCGTCCTGGCTGGCTACATGAAGATTCTCAGTCGGCGGGTGATCGGCCGGTTCCGGACCATCAACACCCATCCCTCGCTGCTGCCCGCCTTTCCGGGCGCCTCCGCGGTCCGCGACGCGCTCGCCGCCGGGGTGAAGGTGAGCGGGGTGACGGTGCACTGGGTCGACGAGGGGGTCGACACCGGGCCGATCATCGCCCAGTGTCCGGTTCCGGTGGGGCCGGACGACACCGAGCAGACTCTTCGCGCCCGGATCCAGGGCGTCGAGCGAGGACTGTTCGTCGCGACGATCGGCGAGATCGTGCGGTCGGAGAGCGCGCAGGCGGTTCCGGCCGGGCATCGGCGCGCCCCCGACCTGCGCGCGCCGGTGCGAGGTTCAGGTACCGGCAGAGGCTCAGCTCACGTCCAGGAGGAATCATGACGTCATCGGGCGAAGACGCGGCGGGCGCAGGCGGCGCCGCTCGGGGATCCGAGTCCGCTGAGGTGATCCCCACCGGGCGACGGCCGCTGCGCCGGGCGCTCGTCAGCGTGTACGACAAGAGCGGGCTCGACGTCCTCGCCGAGGCGTTCCTGGCCGCGGGCGTCGAGGTCGTCTCCACCGGGTCGACCGCGGACGTGCTGGCCCGCCACGGGCTGGCGGTCATCCCGGTCAGTACCGTCACCGGTTTTCCGGAGGTGCTCGGCGGGCGGGTCAAGACGCTGCACCCGCACGTCCATGCCGGTCTGCTCGCGGACCTGCGCAACGCCGAACACGCGGCGGTCCTCGCCGAACTCGACATCGCCCCGTTCGATCTGGTCGTGGTCAACCTCTACCCGTTTGCCGCGACGGTGGCCGGCGGCGCGAGCGAGGACGAGGCAATCGAACAGATCGACATCGGCGGCCCGGCGATGATCCGCGCGGCGGCGAAGAACCACGCCTCGGTCGCCGTCGTCGTCTCGCCGGACGAGTACACGCAGTTGGCCGAGGTGGTCCGCGGGTCGGGCTACGACCTGCCGGCCCGCCGCCGCCTCGCGGCCAAGGCGTTCGCCCACACGGCCGCCTACGACGTCGCGGTGTCCTCGTGGTTCGCCGGGGTCGTCGCCCCCGACGAGACTGCTCTGGAGACCGGCTGGCCCGACGTGCTGTCCGCGCAGTGGCACCGTTCTGACGTGCTGCGGTACGGCGAGAACCCGCACCAGCGGGCCGCCCTCTACGTCGAGGCGGGTGGCGAGGGACAGCCGGGCCTCGCCACGGCTCGCCAGCTGCACGGCAAGCAGATGTCCTACAACAACTACACCGACACCGACGCGGCCCGACGGGCCGTGTACGACTTCGCCGAGCCGGCGGTTGCCGTGATCAAGCACGCCAACCCGTGCGGCATCGCGATCGGCGCGACGATCGCCGAGGCCCACCGTAAGGCGCACGCCTGCGACCCGGTGTCCGCGTTCGGCGGGGTGATCGCCACCAACCGGCCGGTCTCGGTGGAGCTCGCCGAGCAGATCGCGGAGATCTTCACCGAGGTCGTCGTGGCGCCGTCCTACGAGGCGGGCGCCGTGGAGATCCTCGCCCGCAAGCCGTCGATCCGCCTGCTGGAATGCCCCGCGCCCCCGCATCAGCGCGGGATCGAGCTGCGTCAGGTCAGCGGCGGCCTGCTGTTGCAGGCGCGGGACGCAGTCGAGGAACCGGGCGACGAGCCGTCGGGCTGGACGTTGGAGGCGGGATCCCCCGCGGACGAGGCGCTGCTGGCCGACCTGCGCTTCGCCTGGCGCGCCGTGCGTGCGGTCAAGTCCAACGCGATTCTGCTGGCCGGCGACGGCGCCACCGTGGGCGTCGGGATGGGACAGGTCAACCGGGTCGACGCGGCACGACTCGCGGTGACCCGGGCGGCGGACCGCGCCAAGGGCGCGGTGGCGGCCAGCGACGCCTTCTTCCCGTTCCCCGACGGGTTCGAGGTCCTCGCCGAGGCCGGGGTTCGGGCCGTGGTCGAGCCGGGCGGATCGGTGCGCGACGAACTCGTCATCGCGGCCGCGCGGGAGGCCGGCGTGACGCTCTACTTCAGCGGGGTGCGCCACTTCGCGCACTGAGGCCGAGGCCTCTTGGCGGGGCGGCGGGGGAGCCGGTGGGCAGGTTCAACGGAACCGCCGAGGGGCCCACCGCGCCGTCGGCGCCGACCGCGGATGCACCGGCTCGATGACCGCTTGATCCGGAGATGGGGACTCCGGTGCGTCCGGCGCCGACGCCGGCCGCGGCTGGTGGGCGTCGGCGGGCCGTTCCCTCGAGGGACCGGCCCGCGGCGGTGGTTGCGGCCAGTCCGACCTCGGCCCGTCCGACTCGGACCCCTCCGACTCGGACCCCTCCGACTCGGACCCCTCCGACTCGGACCCGTCCGACTCCGGCCCGTCCGACTTGGACCCCTCCGACTTGCCGGACGACGGGTCCGGGCGTCGGGCGGCGTCCGGAACCGGGCGCGCCGGGTCGGGCGACGCCGGAGCCGATGGGCCCCGGGACGACTCGTCGGTGGCGCCGTCCAGCGGCGCGTCGCGCCGCCA
>NZ_JAMQQF010000649.1 GCF_023716945.1 Frankia sp. AiPs1
GGCCTGGACGGCGGTGAGCGGGCTGGCGGCCGCGCTCGGACCCGTCGCCGGCGGCCTGCTCACCGAGCTGGACTGGCGGTGGGTTTTCCTGGTCAACCTGCCGGTCGGGCTCGCCGTCGTCGTCGCCGGACCGCGGGTGCTGCCCCACCCGCCGCGGCGGGTGGGCGCGGGGCGGACCGATCCGGCGGGGGCGGTCCTGCTGACGGTCGGGATCGCCGCACTGGCACTGGGGCTGGTGCGCGGCCCGGACTGGGGCTGGGGCTCGGCGCGGGTCGTCGGGTCGCTGCTCGCCAGCGCGCTGCTGCTGACCGGGTTCCTCTACCGCTCGGCGCGCCATCCCGCGCCGGTCCTGCCGCTGCCGCTGCTGCGGGTGCGGACCTTCAGCGCCGCCGCGGTGGCCGCGTTCGTGTTCAGCGTCGCGTTCGCGGCGATGCTGCTCTCGGCCGTCCTGTGGTGCCAGGACGGCTGGCACTGGTCGGCGCTGCAGACCGGGCTCGCGATCGCCCCCGGACCGCTGATGGTGCCGGGGCTCGCCCTCGCCGCCGGACCGCTGGTCGCCCGCCTCGGGGCCGGCCGGGTGGCCGCCGCCGGCTGCGCCGTGTTCGCCGCCGGGATCGGCTGGTGGATCGTGCGGATGGCGCCGCAGCCGGACTACGTCGGCGCCATGCTGCCCGGGATGCTGCTCACCGGCGTCGGCGTCGGGCTGATCCTGCCGACACTGATCAGTGCCGCCGTCACCGCACTTCCCCCGGCGAGCTTCTCGACCGGCTCCGCGGTGGTGACCATGGCCCGCCAGATCGGCACCGTCATCGGGACCGCCGTGGTCGTCGCGGCGCTCGGCGGCGCGGCCCCCGACGACCTCAATTCGCTCACCGACGCCTACGACCTGGGCTGGACCATCACCGTCACCGCGGTCGTCCTCGCCGCACTGGCCTGCCTCACGATCCCCCGCCCGGCCCACTCCCCCGCCATCCCGGCCAGCGCGCGGCCACATCATGCCGAGGCTTCGTGACGCCGACCGAGGGCGGCCGAGATCAGCGGCCGAGATCAGCGGCGGAGCAGGAACCAGACGGTCTTGCCGTCGCCGGGGACGCCGGCTGCGCCCCAGTCCTCGGCCAGCGCGTCGACGAGGTGCATGCCGCGGCCGCCGAGCGAGTCGGCGTCGACGTGGCGCACCTGCGGCCGCCGGCGGTCCGGGTCGCGGACGCCCACCCAGACCAGGTCGTCGGTGGTCCGGATCTCCAGCACCGGTTCACCGTGGCCGTGCAGCACGGCGTTGGTGACCAGTTCGCTGGCCAGCAGCAGAACGGTCTCGGTCACCTCCGCCGGCACGCCTCGGCCGGTCAGGTCCGCCGTCAACCGCTGACGCGCCCGGCCCGGAGCGTCCGGACCTGACGGGAGGACGAACCGGTCGAGAAAGATCCCGACTGGACGTTCCACCCCGTCTTCCATGGCATCCACATATCCCGGTGATCGAGTGATAAACCGGGACGGCCAGGGTCATCGGGCCACCTGCGCGAGGACGTCGTCCCAGTCGGCCAGGAAACGCCCGAGGCCGTGGCGGGCCAGGGCCGCCTGGCGGGCCCTCTTCCCGTAGGCGTGCGCCAGCTCCGGATCGGCGACGAACCGGCGGGCGGCGTCGACGAGCACCGCCGGATCGGTGGACAGCACGCCCGCCTCGGCCGGCACCGTCTCGATCGCCTCCGTGGCCGCCACCGCGACCACCGGCATGCCCAGCTGCATCGCCTCCAGCAGAGACAGCCCGAGCGAGGTCCAGCGCGGCAGGTGGACGTAGACCCGTCGGCGGGCGAGGGCGTCGTGCAGGTCGGCCTGGGCGACGTCGTCGAAGATCGCGAGGCGCGTCCGCGGCAGGCCGGTGTGCGCCGCCAGCGCGGCCACGCCGATGCCGAACGCGTCGACCGGGGCGGCGCCGGTGAACCCGGCGAGCAGATCGGTGCCGGTGACCCGGCCGCGGCGCACCGGCTCGTTCACCGCCACCGCGATGCGGGCCAGCTCGCCGGTGTAACGATGGCCGGGGTCGACGATGCCGTGCGCGACGACCCGGGTGGGGGTGGTGCCGGCGTCCCAGAACAGCCGGTTGAAGTGGGTGACGTGGACGAGCAGCAGCTCCGGCCGGTCGGCGACGGGATGGCGGGTCAGCGGCACGTCCCCCCTCGGGGTGTTGTGCTCGACGTACACCGCCGGCAGGTCGCGGCCCGGGCGCCGGCCCAACCAGCGCTCGGTCAGCTCCAGTTCGTGCGGGCGCTGCAGGACGACGACGTCGACGCCGGCGTCGCCCAGCTCGCCCGGTCCGAGTTCGGTGACGGTGTCCGGCCACGGGTAGGTGCGGGCCAGGCCGAGGCCGTCGGGCCCGCGGCCCGCCAGCACCGGGACGACGTAGGAGTGCCCGCCCTGGACGAACGACGTCGTCCACGAGCCGTGCACGTGCCAGAGCAGGATTCTCATCCGGTTGCCGTCCCCCCGTGGTCACGGTCGTCGGTCTCGATGATCTCGGCGTAGGCGTCGGCGTCGCGGGCGACGACGCTCGTGGGCAGTTCCAGGTGCTGCGCGCCGGAGGGCAGCAGACCCACGCCGCCGGCCCGCTCCATCACCCGGAGCTGGGCGACGATCTCCTCGCCCCGGTGGCTGGCGGGCAGCCGCCGCCAGAACTCGAAGCCGCCGCAGTCGACGAGCACGGCACGGTCGTAGAGCACACAGCCGGCGATCCAGCTCACCCGGTAGGCCAACCAGCCGCGGGCCGGGGCGCGCACCCGCTCGGCGAGGTGGGCCGGATTCGCCGCGTTGTGCAGTCGCCACCGTTCCCACGCCGGCCCGTCCTTGCGGACCCGTTCGGGGCGCACCGGCCCGCGCACCGGCTCGAACGCGGTCCACTCGTGCGGGCGGACGTCGTCGAGGTAGCTCAGGCCCTGCGGCGCGCAGCCCACGAAGCCGCAGCGAAGCTCCCCGATCGCCGCCAGCATCCGGGCGACGGTGGATACGTCGAGGAAGACGTCGTCGTCGAGGAACAGGACGTGGTCGGCGCCGGCCAGGTCGAGCAGGAACTGGCGATGCTCGGCCATGCCCCGCCGTGGGTGGCCGTGGTGCAGGTCGACGGGGTGGCCGCCGCGGCGCAACCGGCGGACCATCGCCCGCACCTCGGGCGTGTCGACGGCCGGCGCGGCATCGGCC
>NZ_JAMQQF010000064.1 GCF_023716945.1 Frankia sp. AiPs1
GGTCGGGCCCGGTGCTGCTGGGTTGGCGACCGGCCGACGGGCTGCTCGAGCCGGTGGACGCCGCCGGGGACGGGCCGGTACCCGGCGGCCCGGTACATGGCGGCGGGGGACCGGGCGTGGACGGCACGGACGTGGCGGTCCCCGCCGGTCCGGGGGTCGTCCTGCGGGGCGTCGCGGACGTCGTCGAGTTCACCGGGGACGGCACCGTGGTGACCTGCGTGAGCCCTGGTGAGGACGCCCCGTGGGCGGTGAGCATCCGCGGCCGTGACCGGGTGCCCGCGGTCGGCGACGCCGTGCGGGTACGTGTCCAGGCCGAGCATGTCCACCTGTTCGACCCGGACGGGGGACTTCGCCTGGGCGCGACGACCGGCGAGCCGGCCGCCGCAGCGAAGTAGGGCGGGGCCGGCCGCCGATGGCGGCGGCCGGCCCAAGAATGCGACTCGTGCCGGTATTCGATCGGCTGGTCGCCCGCCGGACCCCGCCGGGTCAGGCTCATTTGCCGCCGGCGTTCGGAGTTCGGTGTTAATCATCTCCGTGTTCGGTGTTAATCATCTCCGTGCCACCTGCTCGACTTCTTGTTTTCGTTTGACCATGGCCGCGCGGCGATAGATCGATTGTATCGATCCTTTGGTCTTGACGGCCGCCGGGTCGAGATAGAGACTCGTTTCAGGGCTCATTGGTATCGACCAGCCCTCGGACATCACGGCATCGTGACATTCAATTCGCCGCCTGCATCTCGTGGACGCCGGCTTTCTTCTGGCCGCCGATCCCGGAGCGAACCGGTCGACCGTCCAGCCGACCGGAGAACCGTCCGATTCGACGGTTCAAACCGCCCCCGAGAAAATTTCGTTCGTGCAGTTCATAACGAGCGACCTGCGTATTGACGCCCGCCGTCGGCCGGGATCCGTAGCCGGCTGTTCTGGACGAGAGGACACGCACGTGGATATCACGACGACCGAATCAACGGCGCCGCCGACCGAGGCGACCACGGGGACCGGTTCGCTCTCCCTCGAGGACGCGATCGTGGCTGCGTTCATGCCCGAATCCCGACACAATCCGTACCCTGCCTACGAGGTGTTGCGCGAGACGGGGCCGTTCGTGCCCGGCCCGTTCAACCTCCAGATCGTCTCGCGTTACGCCGAGGCCGACGCGATCCTCCAGGATTCGGCGTGGAGCCACGCCCAGGAGCCGGAGTTCCTGCACCCGGAGAGCGACGGCTCGGACCTGCCCGCGTCGTTCCTCTGGATGGAGCCGCCGGACCACACCCGGCTGCGCCGCCTGGTGAGCAAGGCCTTCACCGCCCGCGGCCTGGAGACGCTGCGCGCCCGGGTCGAGGAGGTCGCCGCCGAGATCGTCGACAACGCGATCCGGGCGGGCGAAATCGACGTGGTCGAGGACCTCGCCTACCCGCTGCCGCTGACGATGATCGCCGAGATGATCGGGGTGCCGGCGGAGGACCATGCCTCCGTGCGCGCGATGTCTGCCGGCATCGCCCGCGGCCTGGACCCCGACGCCCTGCTGTCCGCGGCGGAGCTGAAGTCCCGGGTGGACGGGGCCCAGCACTTCCGCGAGTACTTCGAGAACCTGGTCGCCGAGCGGCGGGCCCATCCGAAGGACGACCTCATCTCGGGGCTGGCCCAGGTCGAGGCGGAAGGCGACCGGCTCACCACCGGCGAGATGATCGCCACCCTCACCGTGCTGCTGGTTGCCGGGCACGAGACCACGGTGAACCTGCTGGCCAACGGCGTGCTGTCGCTGACCCGCAACCCGGACCAGTTCGAGGTGCTGCGCAGGAACCCCGACCTCGCGCTGGCCGCGGTCGACGAGCTCATGCGCTACGACGGCCCGTCGCACGCGACCACCCGGATGGCGGTCCGGGACATGGAGATCTCCGGCCACAGCTTCAAGGAGGGCGACGGCGCGCTCATCCTGCTCGCTTCGGCCAACCGCGACCCCCGGGTCTACGACAACGCGGACCGCCTCGACCTCACCCGCTATGCCCGGTCGCAGTCCGTCCCCCGCCATCTCGGCTTCGGCGTCGGCCTGCACTACTGCATCGGCGCACCGCTGGTCCGGATGGAGATGGAGGCCATGCTGCGGGAGCTCGCCCGCCGCGGCCCGGTGATGACGCTGCTGGCCGACCCGCCGCCCTACCGGCCGAACATCGTCGTGCGCGGCATCGCGGAACTGCCCGTCCGGTTCGAGGCCTGACCACCGTCCAGCCTGACCACCGTCCAGCCTGACCACCGTTCGGCCCGAGCACCGTTCAGCCGGACCAAGACCGGCCGGACCAACGACCAGTCGGACCAACGACCAGATCGGTCGAAAGGAGAATCCGTGGTGACGAACGCCGGGATCGACGTCCGCGGCGGGGACCTCGTGGACTTCGACGCCTTCGACCCGGTCCACCGCCCCGATCCGTACCCCCGATACCGGGCCCTGCGGGAGACGGCGCCGTTCTGCCCGATCCGGCTCGGCGACGCTCGGGTGACGCTGGCAACCACGTACGACGGCTGCGCCGCCGTCCTGCAGGACGCGCAGTGGGGGCGGGGTTACGCCGACGGGCTGAACCCGTTCCGCCCGGGTGTGGCTCCCGGCGAGGTGCCCGGCGGCTCGTTCCTGGCGATGGACCCGCCCGACCACACCCGGCTGCGGGGGCTGGTCAGCAGGGCGTTCACGCCGCGGGCGAGCCTGGCCGAGACCCCGTTCGTCGGCCGGACCGTCGACGGCCTCGTCGACACGGCGGTGGCCCAGGGCGGGCTCGACGTGGTCGCCGGCCTGGCCAGGCCGCTGTCGCTGGCGGTCATGGGGCGCCTGCTCGGCGTCCCGGCCGCCGAGGCGCCGTTGTTCCTGGGCTGGATCCAGGGGATCACCCGCGGCACCGATCCCGACTACCTGCTCTCCCCGGCCGAGATCGTGGTGCGCACCGCCGCCGCCCGGGACCTCGGCCGGTACCTGGTCGGCCTGGTCGCCGCGCGGCGCGCCCAGCCCCGCGACGACCTGGTGAGCCGGCTGGCCGCGGTCCAGCACGACCAGGACGTGCTGACCGAGCGGGAGGTCGTCGAGCTCTGCGCGCTGCTGCTGGCGGCCGGGCTCGACACCACGGCGAACCTGATCACGAACGGAGTCCTGGCGCTGCTGCGCCACCCCGACCAGCTCGCGCTGCTGCGCAGGCGCCCCGAGCTCATCGCGGCCGCCGTCGAGGAGATGCTCCGCTACGACCCGCCGTCCCAGTTCGTCACCCGGGTGGCGCTGGCCGACACCACCGTCCTCGGGCACCCGTTCCGGCGGGGCGACGGCGTGGTCGTGCTCAGCGCCGCCGGGCAGCGCGATCCCGCTGCGTTCGCCGACCCCGACCGCTTCGACATCACCCGGTACGCGGCGTCGCCGCCCGCGCGCCGCCACCTCGGCTTCGCCCTTGGACTGCACTACTGCCTCGGCGCGCCGCTCGCCCGGATCCAGGCGGAGGCGGCGATCGGCACGCTGGTGCGGCGCGGCGGCGAGCTGTCCCTGGTGACCGAGGACATCGAGTACCGGCCGAACGCGGCCCTGCGCGGTCCGGCCTCCCTGCTGGTGAACGTCACCGGCGCCGCCGGTTGACGCCAGGCGCCTGCCTCCAGCGACCTTCGTCCGCCACGTCCCGCCCTCGCGAGACAGGAGCGAGTACATGCTCGCCGGAAGTGCCGACAACCTCACCGACGCCCTGGAAACGGTCGTCGCCGCCGATTCCGAACTCCAGCTTTCGTTTCCCTCCGCCGGCCGGGACATCTCGGTCCACGATCTGGCCGCGGCGTCGCGGGCCGCGGCCGTCGCGCTGGTCGGTCGCGGCGTCGAGGGCGGCGACCGGATCGGGGTGCTCAGCCGCAACAGCCCCGAGTTCCTGATCGCGCTGTTCGCGGCTGTGGGTGCGGGCGCGGCTGCCTGTCCCCTGCCCCTGCCGACCTCGGCCGGCGACCTGTCCGGCTACGCCTCCCGGCTGTCCGGGATCATCGCGGCCGCCGGCATCGGCCGGGTCCTCGTGGACGACCGGCTCGGCGCGGTGGCCTCCCGGCTGGCCGGGGTACTCACCGGCGTGGAGCTGATCCCGGTGGGCAGCATCGCCGCCGGGGTGGCCGCGACCGCGGGCCGCTCGGCCCGGCTGCCCGCCGTCGAACCGGACGAGCTCGCGGTCGTCCAGTTCACCTCGGGCAGCACGGCGGCGCCGAAGGGGGTGCGGCTGACCCATCGCAACGTCCTCGCCGGGCTGGACGCGATCGCCACCGGCATCGACATCCGCCCGGGCGAGGACAGCGGCGGCCTGTGGTTGCCGCTGTTCCACGACATGGGCCTGTTCGGCACCCTCGCCGGCACGTTCGCCGGGATCGACATGGCGGTGTGGTCCCCCGGGGCCTTCGTAAAGGATCCGGCCCGCTGGCTGCGCCAGTTCGCCGACCGCGGCGCGACGATCTCCCCGGCCCCCAGCTTCGGGTACGAGACCCTGGCGGAGTCCATTCCCCGCGACGAGGTGGGCCGGTACGACCTGAGCCGCTGGCGGGTCGCCCTCAACGGCGCCGAGCCGATCCCGGTGGCGGGCCTCGACGGCTTCCTCGAGCACTTCGCGCCGGCCGGTTTCGCGCCCTCGGCGATGATGCCGGTCTACGGGATGGCCGAGGCGACGCTCGCCGTGACCTTTCCGCCGCTGGGCCGGGCTCCGACGGCGCTCTGGGTGGACCGCGACCGGCTGGGTGCCGGCGGCGTCGCCGTCGAGGTCGCCAGGGACGACCGGCGGGCGCGCGGGCTGCCCGCGCTCGGCAGACCGGTCCGCGCCGTGCGGGTCCGGGTGGTTGACGAGCACGGCAAGGAGGTCGCCGACCGGGAGGTCGGCGAGATCGAGATCGCCGGCGATCCGATCACCGCGGGCTACCTGACCGCACCCGGTGCCCCGCCCGCGCCCGGGCCCGATCCGGACGGCTGGCTCGGCACCGGCGACCTGGGTTTTCAGCGCGCCGGAGAGCTGTACGTCACCGGTCGCCGGAAAGAAATGATCATCGTGCGCGGGGTGAACTTCTACCCGGAGGACGCCGAGAGCGTGATCCGGGACGCCCCCGGCCTGCATCGCCGGCGCTGCGTCGCGTTCGCCGACACCTCCGCCGACGGCGCCGAGCGCATCACCGTCGTGGGCGAGAGCGCGCTGGAGGACCCGGCCGACCGGGCTCGGCTCGCCGCCGACCTGTGCACCGCGGTGTCAGTCGAGCTCGGCCTGCCGGATGTGATCGTCCACCTCGTCGGTCCCGACGATCTGCCCCGCACCTCGAGCGGGAAGTTCCAGCGGCTGGCTGCTCGGGAGCTGACGCGGCAGGCGGCCGGCCGCGACGCCTGACCATCGCCCGGATCGATCCCATCGCCCGGATCGATCCCATCGCCCGATCGACCTATCGCCCGATCGACAGGAGACAGCTCCGATGCACAGCTTCGATGTCTTTCACCACTACGAACGCAAGCACTGGCGGTTGGCCGACGTGCCGTGGGCCGAGGTGCGCCTGGACCTCGTCCGGCCCGAGTACGTCACGATGGTCAAGAGCGCGGTCATGGGGGAGGCGAACTCGATCGCCGCCCAGCACGGCTTCCTCAACGAGTTCGACGACTACGACTTCTCGGCGTTCGTCGCGATCTGGGGCTACGAGGAGCTGCAGCACCACTTCGCCTTCCGGACGTGGCTGAACGCGGTCGGCGCCGAGGTCCGGACCACGGCGGTCGAGGCGATGCGCGCGCCGTACGACCCGGGTACCACCCCGTGTGCCACGCTGGCGACGAACATCATCTCCGAGCTCACGGTGAACCACGTCTACCGCGCGGTCGCGGCCTGGATCGAGGAGCCCGTGCTGCGCGGGATCATGAACAATGCCAGCCGGGACGAGGCGGGGCACGCACGGGAGTTCCTGCACTTCGCCCGGCGCCGGCTTGCGCAGCACCCCGACGAGCTGCCCTCGGTGCTGGAGACGCTGCACGTCTACACCGGTGAGCAGCGGATCAAGCACCCGGTCGGCGTGTTCAAGAGCGAGCTGGTCGCTCTGCGTGACCACGAGACCATCGACACCGCCTTCGAGATGTTCCTGGAGACCGTCGCCGATTCCGGCGACCTGGAGAAGCTCCAGGACAACATCCGCCGCGCGTTCGCCGCGCTGACCGGGATGGACGTCAGCTCCAACGCCCGCGTCCGCCGCCGGCTCGCGGAAGCAATCTCATGACGTCGACCCCGCTCGCCGGTCAGCGGCCCGGCGACGTGGCCCCGGGCGCGCGGCCCGGGCCCGGCCCGACGGCGAACGGGCATCCGCCCGGTCCGGCCGCGGCGGACCACATCGGCCTGCCCTGGTACGTCCTCGAGGACTACCGGTGTTTCGGCTGTTCGCCGCACAATCCGCACGGCATCCAGCTCCGGTTCACCCATCACGGCGACGGCCTGCGGACGGTCTTCCGCCTGGGGCGGGCGCACGAGTCCTACCCCGGGGTGGTCCACGGCGGGCTGCTCGGGGTGATCGCCGACGAGATCATGGGCAACCTGATCGTCCTGCGCACCGGTCAGATCCCGTTCACCACGGGGATGCGGCTGCGTTACGTCCTGCCGGTGACCGTCGGGGGCGGCTACGAGTGCACCGCCCGGGTCCGCGACGGCGGGGCCCAGCTCATCCACACCGAGTCCGAGATCCGCGAGGAGAACGGCGCCGTGGTCGCCACGGCCACCGCCAGCTACCGGACCGTGTCGCTCGACGCGGCCAGCGACCGCATGGAGCTCGACGCGGCACAGGTGGACCGGCTGCGCCGGGCGCTGTCCGCGGCCACCACCACCGCCCCGACCACCGGCGCCCCCACCGTCGTCGCCGCCAAAGCACCTGCCGCCATCACCGACCGTCCGGAGGAATCCCATGTCCGTGTCGACTGACGAGCTCATCAGCGAGATCACCGGGATCGTGGCCGAGGAGCTCGGCGTCCCGATCGACTCGGTGTCGCCGGAAGCCGACCTGCGGTCGGTCCAGGGGGCCGACTCGGTGAAGGTGCTGCGGGTGATCGCCCGCATCGAACGCGCCCGCGACGTCGAGCTCGAGGACGAGGAGGTCTTCGGCGCCTCGACGGTCCGTGAGGTCGCCGAGGTGCTCCAGCGTGCCCTCACCGAGTCGGCCGCGGTATGAGCACCGCGACCAGCGCCGACGCCGGAACGGCCGGGCCCGCCGCGGCCACGCAGGCCACCGACCCTGCGCAGGTCCCCGAGACTGCGCAGACCAACCAGCACTACGACCTCGACCCGCGGATCTTCGGGCTGTTCCTGGACCCGATGCGCAAGTACTCCGCGGGCTACTACCGGGAACCCGACCTGACCCTGGCCGAGGCCCAGGTGGCGAAGCTGCGCTTCGTGGCCGACCGCCTCGGCCTGAGCAAGGGTGACCGGCTGCTCGACGTGGGCTGCGGCTGGGGCGCGCTGATTCTTTTCATGGCCCAGGAGTACGCCGCCCGGGTCGTCGGGATCAGCCCGGCCGGCAACCAGCACTCCTACATCGCCCAGCGGGCCGGGGAGCTGGGCGTCGCCGGCCGGGTCACCACGGTCCAGGGCCACTTCGAGCACGCCGCGCTGCCGGCCGGCCGGTTCGACGCGGTGACCATGCTCGGCTCCATCGTGCACATGCCCGACCTCGTCCACGTGATGCGCCGCGCCCGGTCCCTGCTGCGCCGGGGCGGCCGGTACTACGTTTCCGAGACCTGCTTTCGCAACGCCGCGGCCCGGGACGAGTTCGACCGCCGGACCGGCACCGAGTTCGTCCGTCAGTCGATCTTCGGCTGGGGTGACATGCGTCCGCTGTCCGATCTCGTCCGCGCGGCCGAGGACGCCGGGTTCTCCGTCGTCAGCGTCGAGGACCTGACCGAGGACTACCGCCGCACCATCGATGACTGGCTCGTCAACGTCGACGCCAGCGCCGAGGCCATCGAGCGGATCCGGCCGGGGATGGCCCCGACCCTGCGCCGTTACCTCGAAGTCGCCAACGCGGGCTGGGGCTACACGACCAAGCACTACGCGCTCGTGTGCCAGCGGTCCCGCTGAGGATGCCGATCAACCGTCCGGTCGGAAGGACAGCTATGAGTACGGACAGCACCTTTCCTCGGTCAGCGGGGCCGCAGGTGGCGGGGCCGCCGGCGGCGGTGGAGCCGGCGGGCCAGGCCGCCGGGCCGCTGCTGCCTGCCGCCGACGTCGCGCAGGCCGTCGCGTCGTTCATGCGCTCGTCGCCGGTCGGGCGCCGCTGGGACGTCGAGTCGGCCTTCGCCTGGTCGACGGTCGACGCCGACCGGCTCACCGACGGCCAGCGCTCGGCGGTCGCCTTCATCACCTACATCGAGGATCACCTGCCGGGGTACTTCGGGCTCTACGCCCGGCGGTTCCCCCTCGACGAGTCGGTGGACCTCGATGCCTTCGTCCACAACCGCGAGCTGTACCACTTCACGGTGCGCTGGGCCCAGGAGGAGGACAGCCACGCCAGGGCCCTGTTCGAGTACCAGGTGGCGGCGGGCCTGTCCGACCCGGTCCGGCTGCGCACCGAGCTGGGCCGCGAGGGGCGCAAGCCGTTCACGCTGCCCCACGAGCACGCCGTGTCGCTGTTCGCCTACGCGCTCGTCCAGGAGAAGGCGACCCAGATCTACTACCAGCAGCTGCGGGCCGTCGTCGACGAGCCGGTGCTGATCGACGTTCTGAACCACCTGAGCCGGGACGAGGCCCGGCACTTCACGTTCTTCGCCGACCTGGTCGAGAGGAGCCTGCGCTGCCACGGCGACCAGGTGGTCGAGCCGATCCGCGACGTGATCGCCGGCTTCCGGATGCCGCTGGCCGACACGCTGCGCGGCTACTGGCGCTGGGCGCTGAAGATCGCCGACACCGCCAGCTACGACCACACCGACGCCTACGAGCACCTCATCCGGGTCGTGAACCGCGCCGTGGACGCCCGCACCGACCGGGTGGACGAACTGACCAGGTTCGTGGCCGCGTGCCGGACCCCCGCGGCCACCCAGGCCCGGTAGCAGGAGCAGCAGGAACAGGAGGAGGAGTGATGGGCGTACTGGCTGGCCGGGTCGCGGTGATCACCGGCGGCACCAGCGGGATCGGGGCCCGGACGGCCGCGGTGTTCGTCGCGGCCGGAGCATCGGTGGTCATCGGCGGCCGCCGCAAGGACGCGGGGGAGGCGGCGGTCGCGGAGCTCGGCGACCGGGCCCGGTTCACGCCGGCGGACGTTCGCGTCGAGAGCGATGTCGAGGCGCTGATGGCCACGGCGGTCGACGAGTTCGGCCGACTGGACGTCCTGGTCAACAACGCCGGACAGGGAGTGAGCACGCCGTTGCCGCTGCCCGAGGCGGACCTGGCGGCGTTCCTCGACACGCTGGCCGTTCACGCCGGCGGGATGTTCCTCGGCATCAAGCACGCCGCCAGGATCATGATCCCGCGCGGGTCGGGCAGCATCATCAACATGTCCAGCATCGGTGCTCACCGGGCGGGCTGGTCGGACATCAGCTACTCGACGGCCAAGGCCGGCGTGCTCCAGCTCACCCGCTCGGCGGCGGTCGAGCTGGGCCCGCGCGGGATCCGGGTCAACAGCATCTCGCCCGGACCGATCCCGACCGGCATCTTCGCCAAGAACGCGGGCGTGGACGCCGACCGGGCCGACCGGACGGCTCCGCTGCTGGAACCGCTGTTCGTCCAGGCCATGGAGAACCACCAGTCGATCGGGCGGGCGGGCCGGGCCGAGGATGTGGCCGAGGTGGCGCTGTGGCTCGCCGCGGACGCGTCCTCGTTCGTCACCGGCCAGGACATCGGGGTCGACGGCGGGATTTCTGCCGGCCGGCCGCTGACGGTCGCGGCCACGGAGCGGCGCCTGCTGGCGGAGGCGTTCTCGTCCCTGCCCACCTGATCCGGCGTCCGCGATGGCGTCCGAGACGCACCATGCGAGCACCACCCATCCGAACGCCGCGGTTCCGCCGGCCGGCCGGGCGTTGTTACCAGTCGTGTTGTCCGGCACCGGGATGGTGGTGCTGGACATCTTCATTGTCAACGCGGCGATTCCCGCGATCGAACGGGATTTCCACGCCCGGCCGAGCAGCCTCGAATGGCTCGTCACCGGGTACAACCTGGCGTTTGCGGCGGCCATGATCACGTGTGGTCGACTCGGTGACTGCTTCGGGCGACGGCGGGTGTTCACATGGGGGCTCGCGCTGTTCACCGCGATGTCGCTCCTCTGCGGCGTCGCCGGCGGGGCGACGACCCTGACCGCCGCCCGGGTCGGGCAGGGGCTGGCCGCCTCGGCGCTGGTTCCGCAGGTGACCGCGATCATCAATCTGGTGTATTCGGGCGCCGCGCGGGCCCGGGCCTACACCGCCTACGCCTTGACCCTCGGGGGCGCGGCCGTCGCGGGGCAGATCATCGGGGGCGGCCTGATCGCCGCCAACCCGGCCGGGCTCGGGTGGCGCAGCTGTTTCCTGGTCAACGTGCCGATCGGGGTTGTCGCGCTCGTGCTCACCCGGCGCCACGTGCCGGCCGATCGGGTGAGCGGCGCGCCGCCCCGCCTGGATCTCGTCGGTGCCGTGCTGGTGACCGGCGCGCTCGTCGCCGCCGTGCTGCCGCTGGTCGAGGGGCCGAACAACGGCTGGCCGTGGTGGTCGTGGGGATGCCTCGCCGTCGCGGCGGCGCTCTTTGCGATCCTGGTACCGGCGCAGCGCCGGGTCGCGGCCCGCGGCGGAAGCCCGATCCTGCCGCCGGCGCTGTTCGCCGGGCGGACCTTCGTCGTCGGCCTCGTCAACGTCGTGGTGTTCAACGCGAGCGTCGCGCCGTGGTTCTTCGTCCTGGCGCTGTACCTCCAGGACGGCCGGAGCCTGAGCCCGCTGCGCGCGGGTCTCGTCTTCAGCGCCCTCGGCGGCGGGTTCCTCGCGACCTCGCTGGCCGGCGGCAGGGTGCGGGCCCGCCTCGGACGTCAGGGGCTCGCGCTCGGAGCCGGGCTGCGTGTACTGGGCCTGATGGCGCTGTGGGTGGTCGTCCGCGAGCAGGGGACGGGCGGCGACATCCTCTGGGTAGCGCTGCCGTTGGCCGTCGACGGGGCTGGTCAGGGCCTCGTGACCAGCCCGCTGGTCGCCTCGGTCCTGCTCGGCGTGCGGCCGGAGATCGCCGGCGCCGGGTCCGGCGTCTTGGCGTCGGCGCAGCAGGTGGGCAACTGCGTCGGGGTGGCGGTGATCGGCGCCGTCTACTTCGCCGTCCGGGATTCGGGCGGATCGATCGCGGGCGCCTTCCGGGTCGGCCTGCTCATCCTTGCGGCGCTGAGCCTGCTCGTCGCCGGGCTGGTCCAGCTTCTTCCCAAGGCCGACGTCGGAGTCCGGGTCGGAGACGGGGTCCGGGTCGGAGACGGGGTCGGGGTCGGAGACGGGGTCGGGGTAGAGGCCGGGCCGAACAAGGCGTCCCACCGTGACGCGAAAACTACCCTCCGCAGGGAAGGGGATGCTGAACGTGTCAGGTAGCCAGCTGCTCTCCATGTCCGATTCATCTCTGGTTGTGCCGCCCTGTCTACAGTCGGTCCGGGAGGTGCAATGGAGACCAAGCTGGAACTCAGGCACATGGTGTACTTCCTGGCGCTGGCGGACGAACGACATTTCGGGCGTGCCGCAGCCAAATTGTTCATCGGTCAGCCTACTTTGAGCCAACAGTTACAGCGTCTCGAACGCCAGCTCGGCGTCGAATTGTTCGCCCGGACATCTCACGACGTGCGGCTGACGCCGGCTGGACAGGCCTTCCGGGTAGAGGCCGAACAGGTGCTGGAACATACTCGACGGGCCGTGGAGACCGCGCGTGAGGCCGCATCCGGCCGGTTCGGCAAGATCAGTATCGGTTTCAACTTCGCCGCCGGGCAGCAGGTCCTCCGGCCGACCCTGCGGCGGCTCAACGTCGACTACCCGGGGCTGTCGACGACCCTGTGGGAGGGCCTCAGCGGCCCTCAGCTCTCGGCGGTGTCCGAAGGCAAGATCGACGTGGCGCTCGTCTACTCCGGCATCCCTCCCAAACCACTGCTGGCCCAGCGGGTTCTGACCGCCTCGCTCGTCGCGATGGTCGTCCGCCACCATCCCTGGGCCACCCGCGAGCGGGTCGCCTTCCGCGAACTGGCCGACCAGCCGATCGTCCTCCTGCGCCGGGAACGTAGCCCGGCCATGTACGACGCGGTGTTCGCGGCGGCCGAGCACTGCGGAATTCCGTTGACGGTCGCGACCGAGGTCGAGGACAGCGGGGCGACGGCGGTGATGGTGGAAACGCTGCAGGCCGTCGCCTTCGGGTCGGACGCGCGGCCCCGGCGGCCGACCGAGGACCTGGTCGCGGTGCGGATTGTCGACCCGGTGCCGCTGGTCGGCGTGCGGGCCGTCTGGCGCCCGGATCCGAAACCGGCTGTCGCCGCGTTCCTCAGCAGTCTGGCGGCGGCGGCCCCGTTTCCCTCGCCGCTGGGCGATCGGACGGTCCGCATCCCCGTCCAACCCATCGAGCACGATCAGGACGAGTAACGCCCGGGCGGGATCGCCGACGGATCGAACGCCTTGAACTGTTCGTCGAGGCCCGCTCCGTGCTTATGCCCGAGTAGGCCGGGGAAACGGTTCCCCCAGTCCGCGAGTCTGACCGTTCCCACTGATCCGCCGTACAAGGAGGGTCGCCAAGCCCACCTACCGTAGGCTTGGCCGGCTCGCGCCTGCGGGCGGCGGCGGATCACTCCGCCGGGGATGGGCTGAGGAGAATTTCATGGGTGTATTAGACGGCAAGGTCGCCATCGTGACCGGCGCCGGACGGGGCATCGGCCGGGCGATCGCGGAGGAGTACGCGCTGGAAGGAGCCCGTGTCGTCGTCGCCTCCCGGACCGCGGGTACGGTCAGCGAGGTGGTCGACGGGATTCGCGCCCGGGGCGGCGACGCGCTGGGTATCACCTGCGACGTCGGCGTGGCGCAGAACATCCGCGAAATGGTCGACCGCACCGTGGCCGAGTACGGCGGCGTGGACATCCTTGTCAACAACGCGCAGAGTTTCGGCACCCGCGACAGGCCGCGGGCCTCCAGCGAGCCGACGAATCTGGAGGACGTCGACGAAGCCGAGTGGGACTGGAACTTCGAGACGGGCGTCAAGGCGACGCTGCGGGCAATGCAGGCCGTCTTCCCGTACATGAAGGCCGCGGGCGGCGGGCGAATCCTGAACTTCGGATCCCGCCGTGGCATCATGTGTAATGCCGAGTCCGCCTCCTACAACTGCAACAAGGAGGCGATCCGCGCCCTGAGCCGGACCGCGTCGAACGGCTGGGGGCAGCACGGGATCACGGTGAACGTCCTCAACCCGGTCATCCTCACCGACGCCGCCGAGGGCGTCTTCGCCGATCATCCGGGCGCACGGGAGGCGGCTGAGGCGCAGATCCCGCTGCGGCGCTGGGGAGTTCCCCGGGACTGCGCGCGGGTGGCGGTGTTCCTCGCCGGGCCCGACGCGAGCTACCTCACCGGCATGACGTTCATGGTCGAGGGCGGCCTGACGACGCTGCCCTAGCCCGAGGCGTTGTGCCTGGGAGTGGCCGCATCTGTCTCTTCCGCCGAGATGATCGGGCGCCGAACCCGGTGGGAGAGACATGGCGGCGCTTCCCCACATCCGCCGCCGAGGCAGTACCAGACCAGGAGTGTCACCTGACAAGTACTGTCGATCGGCCAGTCAAAGGAGGACGCAAACCGTAGGTCTCGTCGGAGGCGTTCTACCGGAGTGGCTCGATGGCCGGCGTTGCGAGCCTTCATCCGAGGTGGATTGAGGGGCGTCGAATCTCCGGGTAATAGCGGCTGTCTGGAACACGCGAACCGTTGGTCTAACGTCATTTCTGGTCATTGCAAATGACTTTGATTGGCGGTTTCGACGACACTCAGACGGGACAACGGAATGCAAGCCGAAAAAATATCGGACGAGACGGGCTCCTCGGCTGGAGTGCCTCCCGGAGGCGCTGGCGCGCGGACTGGTCCGAGGCATTCGCGCGGTGCCCGATCGGCGCCGGGATGCCGGGTACGAAGGTGGTCCACCGGATCTGATGCCATAAGGACCGACCGTCAGCGCGGCCGGCGCGGGCGACACTCTCGACGGCACACGATGTTCGCTCGCCTGGTGGGCCGGCCGACCTGCGCGGCACTCGGACTCATCCTGGTCGTGACGACTCTCGCGACGCTCGCGACACCGGCGCGCGCCGCCACGATCACCATCGAGGACACGGCGGTCGGCACCGGGAACAACCAGGTCTCCTACGCCGGAACCTGGACCCCCTGTACCGGCTGCGCACCCAGCACCCCCAACAACAGCTACCGGTCCTCCGCCGGCTACGGAGCCATCGCCACCATCCGGTTCACCGGAACCCGGATCAACGTCTACGGCATCAAGGGGCCGACGGGCGGCCAGGCCGCCTTCAGCGTCGACGGCGGCGTACCGGTCACCGTGGACACCTTTGCCCTGCCGCTGGCCGTGAGCCCGATCTACAGCTCGGGAGTGCTGACCTTGGGCGCCCACGTGCTGCAGGTCACGAACCTGCGCACCCGGAACGCGGCCTCCACCGGCTACAATGTCGGCTTCGACCGCGCCGAGGTCGTCACCGACCCGGTGCCGCCGCCACCGCCGCCGCCGGTGGGGACGGCACTCACGATCGAGGACACCGCCATCGGCACCGGCAACAACCAGGTGTCCTACACCACGGGCTGGATGCCGTGCACCGGCTGCGTGCTGTCACCCAACAACAGCCTCTACTACACCAGCGGCACCGGCGCCGTCGCCACGGTCAGGTTCAACGGAACCCAGATCGACGTGTACGGGCTCAAGGGCCCGGCCAACGGATTCGGGACGTTCCGTATCGACGGTGCGCAGCCGATCACCGTCGACGCGTATGCGGCCGTGTCCGTGGTCACCCTGCTGTACTCATCGCCCATCCTGCCGGTCGGCGGCCAGCACACCCTGACGTTCACGAACGAGGGCCGCCGCAACGTCACGTCCACCGGGAACAACATCGGTTTCGACCGTGCCGAGGTCACCACAGGGCTGAACCCGCCGCCGGCACCGCCGCTGTGGTCCGGCCTGCGCTCGGGCAAGGGATGGGAGTCCGGCACCTACCCCGATCCGGCCATGAACCAGGCGAACCTCGAGGCGTTCTGCACGTGGCGGGGTACGCCCTGCGACTTCACCCTGCTTTACGTGACGCGCAACAGCTGGACGAACGTCACCCAGCCCACGAATCTGCTGCAGACCTTCGCCACCTGGCCGGGCCGGCTGATCATCGCGGTCCCCCCCTACCCGGAGAATATCGGCGCGAGCAATGCGACCTGCGCCACCGGCGCCTACGACTCCTACTGGCGGAACTTCGGCCGGATGCTGAACACCTACGGCCGCCAGGACTCCATCATCCGCATCGCCTGGGAGGGCAACGGTGACTGGTACCAGTGGTCGGCGACCAACCCCACCGACTACATCAACTGCTGGCGCCATGTCGCGGACTCCATCAACGCCACGGCGGAGCCGGACCCCACGTTGTCCTGGGGTCTGAACGCCCACTACTCGCAGAACCCGCCGAGCCACAACGCGATGGACATGTACCCGGGGGACGCGTGGGTGGACTCCGTCGGCCTCGATGCCTACGACTTCTACCCGTCCTCGCCGACCAAGGCGGCGTTCGACGCCCAGGCCAACGCGGTCGGCGGCCTGAACTACTGGTACAACTTCGCCCAGTCGCGCAACAAGCTCTTCGGAGTCGGCGAATGGGGGGTGGTCTCCGGTAGCGGATCCGCCGGTGGGGGTGACAGCCCGAACTACGTCCAGTGGATGTACGACTGGTTCGAAGCTCACGCCGGGAAGGGATTCGCCTACGAGTTCTACTTCAACAACTGCGACCCGGGGAATGTTGGGTCCAACTTGTACCGCCCGCTCAGCAGTAACTGCGTCTACCGAAATCCCAACGCCGCGGCACGCTATAGACAGCTGTACTCGACGGGGTAAGCCCGCCTGACGCGTTCATCGTCGGGTCGGCCAAGGAACATCGATGCACGGGCCGACCCGACTGAAGGCCGGACCAGTACCGTGCGCGAATCGGGTGCGCAGCCGTCACCCTCGAGGGAGCTACCAGCCACGCCGATCGGGCCTCGAGGGTGACCTGGCCACGGGACGGCGACCAGCCGATCTCGTCGAGTCTCACCAGGTGGAAGTGCCGCCGTCGAGCAGCATTCACCACCTTGTGGCCGGGCCTGGACGCCCTCGTCCTTGATGAGAGCCGCCGCGGGGGAAGGCCGGGCCATCAGGGAGGCGATCCCAGCGCCCTGAGCCGGACCGCGTCGAACGGCTGCGGGCAGCACGGGCTCACGGGCTCACGGGCTCACGGTGAACGGCCGCAACCCGGTCATCCCCACCGACGCCACCGAGGGCCACTTCGCCGATCTTCCGGGCGCACGGGAGGCGGCCGAGCCGCAGATCCCGCTGCGGCGCTGGGGAGTTCCCGACCTGGCTGGTTGACGCGGCGACGTCGGCCGAACGGCTGCCCGGCGTCGCCGCCGTTCGGATCGGTCCGCGCCGCGGCGGCTGTTCGAATCACTGGTTACCCACCCGACACCTGCTGTCGAGGGGCTTGCCAAGGGCGGGCGCAATTTGTTGGTCTCGTCGGGGCGTTCTACCGGAGTGGCTCTATAGCCGGCGTTGCCAGCCTTCATCCGAGGTGGATTGTGGGGCGTCGAATCTCCGGGGAATAGCTCCTGGCTGGAACACGCGAACCACTGGCCTAGCGTATTTTCCGGTCATTGGAAATGACTTTGATTGGCGGGTTTGACGACACCTAGACGGGAAAAACAGAATGCTAGCGGAAGAAAAATCGGACGAGACGGGCGCCCCGACGGGAGCGCGTCCCGGTGGCGTTGACGTACGGCCTGGCCCGCGGCGTCCGCGCGGTGTCCGATCGGCGCTGGGATGGCGGGTACGAAGACGGTCCGCCGCATCCGATGGCCTACGGACCGACCGCCCGGGTGGCCGATGTGGGCGACAGCTCCGGCGGCGCACGATGTTCGCCTGCCTGGTGGGCCGGCCGACCTGCGCGGCACTCGG
Source organism: Frankia sp. AiPs1 (assembly GCF_023716945.1). Lineage (GTDB taxonomy): Bacteria > Actinomycetota > Actinomycetes > Frankiales > Frankiaceae > Frankia. Next base: position 17,123 of record NZ_JAMQQF010000064.1, read on the forward strand.
ACTTATCCTGGTCGTGACGACTCTCGCGACGCTGGCGACACCGGCGCGCGCCGCCACGATCACCATCGAGGACACGGCCGTCGGCACCGGGAACAACCAGGTCTCCTATTCCGGGACCTGGACCCCGTGTACCGGCTGTGTGCCCTCCACGCCCAACAGCAGCTACCGGTATTCCACCAACTACGGTGCCATCGCCACGATCCGCTTCACCGGAACCCAGATCAACCTGTTCGGGATCAAGGGGCCGACGAGCGGCCAGGCCGCCTTCAGCCTTGACGGCGGCGTACCGGTCACCGTGGACACCTTCGCCCTGCCGCTTGCCGTGAGTCTGATCTACAGCTCGGGCGCACTCACACAGGGTCCCCACGTGCTGCAGATCGCGAACCTCCATACCCGGAACGCGGCCTCCACCGGCTTCAACGTGGCCTTCGACCGCGCCGAGGTCGTCACCGATACGGTGCCACCACCACCGCCGCCGCCGGCGCAGACGGCTCTCACGATCGAGGACACCACCATCGGCACCGGGAACAACCAGGTATCCTACACGGCCGACTGGATTCCGTGCACCGGCTGTGTGCTGTCACCCAACAACAGCATCTACCACACCAGTGGCGCCGATGCGGTCGCCACGATCAGGTTCAGTGGAACGCAGATCAACGTGTACGGGCTCAAGGGGCCGGCGAACGGGTTCGGGACGTTTCGCATCGATGGTGCGCAGCCGGTCACCATCGATGGCTACGCTCCCGCGTCGTCGGTGACGCTGCTGTACTCATCGCCCATCCTGCCGGTCGGCGCGCACACCATGACGTTCACGAATGACGATCGGCGTAACGTAACGTCGACCGGGAACAACATCGGCTTCGACCGTGCCGAGGTCACCACCGGGCTGAACCCGCCGCCGGCACCGCCGCTGTGGGCGGGCCTGCGCTCGGGCAAGGGATGGGAGTCCGGCACCTACCCCGATCCGACCATGAACCAGGAGAACCTCGAGGCGTTCTGCACCTGGCGGGGCACGCCCTGCGACTTCACCCTGCTCTATGTGACGCGCAACAGTTGGGCGAACGTCACCCAGCCGACAGATCTGCTGCAGACCTTCGCCACCTGGCCGGGTCGGTTGATCATCTCCATCCCGCCCTATCCGGAGAACATCGGCGCGAGCAACGCGACCTGTGCCACCGGCGCTTACGATTCGTACTGGCGGAAGTTCGGCAACCTGTTGAATACCTACGGTCGCCAGGACTCCATCATCCGGCTCGCCTGGGAGGGCAACGGTGACTGGTACCAGTGGTCGGCCACCGATCCCACGGATTACATAAACTGCTGGCGGCACGTCGCGGACGCCATCAACTCGACGGCGGAGCCGGACCCCACCCTGGCCTGGGCCCTGAACGCCCACTACTCCCAGAACCCGCCCAGCCACAACGCGATGGACATGTACCCGGGCGATGCCTGGGTGGACAGTGTCGACCTTGACGCGTACGACGCCTATCCACCCTCCCCGACCAAGGAAGCCTTCGACACCCAGTCGGACGCGGTGGGCGGGTTGAACTACTGGTACAACTTCTCCCGGACGCGGAACAAGATATTCGGAGTCGGTGAATGGGGGGTGGCCAGCGGCGACGGCTCCAGTGGTGGTGGGGACAGCGCGAACTACGTCCAGTGGATGTACGACTGGTTCGCCGCCCATGCCGGGACCGGCTTCGCCTATGAATTCTACTTCAACAACTGTGATCCGGGGAATGTCGGATCTAATTTGCATCGCCCGATCGCCAGTACCTGCATCTATCGAAATCCCAACGCCGCCGCGCGCTACAGACAGCTCTACTCGGCTAGCTAGGCCCGCGCGGCACGCTCACCGCCGGGTCGGCCGACGGACTTCGGTCCGCGGGCCGGCCCGGCCGAGTGTTTCCGGGCTCGGGCGCGGACCTGAGCCTGAGCCCGAGCCCGGCGGTCGAGCGAGGTCCTGCCCTGGTCCGGGGAGTATCGGGAACGCGACGGTGTCGGGAGGCGCGGCAATCGCTACAGTTGCACAGCGTCCCCCGGGCGCGGTAGATCTCTGACCAGGCGAAAGTCGCACGAAGTTGGTGGTGGATGTTTTCGACAAGCGCTAGGCCGACCGCTCGGACCACGCGGTACGTGGCGGCTGTGATCGTGTTGCTGCTCTCGGTCACGCTGCTCGGTGCGTGTGGCGGCTCGTCGGGGGGCTCCGGGAAGAACGGCGTCCGCGCGTCGAGCTCGGCGGGCACCGACGGCGACTCCGAGTACGCCGGTTCCTGCCCGACCTCGGGTAACACCAAGGCCTTCGCCAAGACGCGGTTCGCGGTGCATTCCGGCCTTGCCCTGGGTGCATTCCACCGCTACATCTACAAGCCGGCGAGGAACGGCGGCTTCGCCAAGGGCGCGCCGAAGCGGACCCGGAGCTTCGCTAAGGCCGCGGTGGCCGGAGCGTTCACGGTGCACGAGCTCAAGGTGGCGAAGCGTTTCGCGCTGGCCAATCCGACGCTGTGCAATTCGGTGCAGTCGATCAGCGACAAGTTCAACAGCCTGACCGGCAAACTGAAGAACGGCACGGCGACGCAGGCGGACATCGACGCCGACGAGAACGCCTTCGCCGCGTTCCAGCAGGGCGCGTCCAGCGACGGCTTCGGCTTCAAGGAGCGGAACGCCACCGTTCCCGGCGCGGCCTGATCCCTCCCCGGATCATCCGCCGGTCGGCGCCGTCCGGACCCGAACGACGCCGACCGGCGCCCACGGCCGGGCCGGCCGCGAGCTCGCTCTCGCGACTGGTCCGGCCGACCAGCCCGTTCAGGCCGCCTGATCAGCCTGCCCGGCCGCCACCGAAG
>NZ_JAMQQF010000650.1 GCF_023716945.1 Frankia sp. AiPs1
GGCGTCGTGAGCCCGGCCGCCCGCGCCCGCCGCCGCGGCCCGGTTGAAACCACGAGGACGCGGCGACCTGCTCCGATTGGCGACGCACCCAGAGCCGTACTGGTCGGCACCGTGCCTCGCCGCATCGCGGTGAGTTTCGTCGCGGTGAGTTTCGTCGCGATGGTCGCGGCGACTGCCGGGCCCGTCGCGGCGGCGACCGTCACCGTGGCGCTCGGCTGCCTGGCACGGGCCGTCCGGCGGAAGCGGGCACGGCACCGGCAGGCAAGGGTGCGGGCCTGCGCGGAGGACTTCCTCGCGGCCTACGCGGCGGAACTCGACGCCGGCGGTCCGCACGGGCACGCCCTGCACGCGGCCGCGCGTGGCATCGAGGAGCTCGGTAGCGCCCCCGGCCGCCACCCCGGCTGGATCTCGCTGGACCGGCTGGCCGACACTCTCGCGGGACCGGACGACCCCGGGGTCGCGCTGTGCCGGAGCGAGGCCGGCGCCGTCCGCCAGCTCGGCATCGCTTACCAGGTCTGCACGCTGGTCGGGGCGCGGCTCGCCCCCATCACGACGATGCTGGCCACGCTCGCCCGGGCCGACGCCGTGCGGGCGGGGGAACTGGCTGCGGCGCTGGCCGGCCCGAGGTCCTCCGGGCGACTGGTGGCCGCGCTCCCACTGGCCGGGATCGCGCTGGGCTCGCTGGCCGGCGCCCAGCCGCTGCACACGTTGCTCGCCACCCCCGCCGGCAACGCCTGCCTGCTCGCGGGCGGTCTGGCGGACCTGGCGGGACTGCGCTGGCTGCGGTCCTTCGCGGACCGCGTCGAACGACGGGTGGCCCCGGTTGCCATGGACGCTGCCAGGACCGGTGACCCGACCCGCGTCGTCTCCGGGCGCCAGCGGCTGCTCGCCGACCTGCCGCTGGCCCTCGACCTGATCGCGGCCTGCCTGCGGGGCGGCGGGACGGTCGTGTCCGCCATGGTGGCCGTGGGCGCCGCCAACGGCGGCAAGCTGGGCCGGGAGCTGCGGCGAGCCGCCGAGGACCTGGCGGCGGGAGCCGACGCGCTCGCGGCCTGCGACCGTCTGATCGCTGCCACCGTTGGCAGCGGCCGTGCCGCGCGACTGGCGCGGCTGCTGGGGCGCGATCCGCGTACGGCGCCGGGATCACGCTGGACCGTGATGATGCGGGCGGCCGTCGCCGCCTTCGACCGGGCCCAGACGTCCGGCGCGAAACCGGCCGCCGCCCTCGTCCGGCTCGCCCAGCGGGCCCGCGACGAGGCCCACGCGGAGAGCATCGCCGCTGCCCGCCGGGCCGGCGTGCTGGCCGTCGCGCCCCTCGGGCTCTGCTTCCTGCCGGCCTTCCTGCTGCTCGGCGTCGTCCCCGTCGTGCTCGGGTCCCTACCGAATCTGCTGCCGGCCTAGCCGCACAGGCATCACCCGATCCAACCCTGCCCCGTTCCGGAGGTGTCCCTGATGTTCCCGTCAAGGATTTTCCCGTCCCCGAATCGCCTGCCCCGCCCGCCCCGCGGTCCGTTCATCCGGGCCGCCTGGCGCCGGATCCTCGCCGGTCACCGCAGCGGCGCGGGCGGCCGCGACCTGGGGATGTCCACTGCCGAGTACGCGGTCGGCACGCTCGCCGCAGTCGCGTTCGCCGGTGTCCTCTACGCGGTCGTGTCGAGTTCCGCGACCCGCTCGCTGGTCTCGTCGGTCGTGCAGCGCGCGCTGACCGTCTCGTTCTGAGCGCCTCCAGTGCGATGGTCCGGGGCGGCGCCGCGCAGGCGCCGCGCACATCCCACACCGCTCCCACCGGCCGTCACCCGGCACCGGCGGGACATCACCCGCGGGGCGGACAGCGGTCAGGCGACGGCCGAACTCGCCATGGGCCTGCCCTCGTTGTTCGTCGTCTTCTTCCTCGCGGCCTGGATGCTCGCGGCGGTCGGTGCGCAGGCCCGGTGCGCCGATGCGGCGCGGGTTGGCGCCCGGCTCGCGGCCAGGGGCGAGGCGCAGTCGACGATCTCGGCCGCGGTGACCCGGGCGGCGCCTCGCGGCGCGACCCTGCGGCTGCACCGCGATGCCGGCCTGCTGGACGTCGAGGTCTCAGCGCCGGTTGGTGCCGCCGGCCTCGGGCGGCTGGTGCCGGCACTCGTCGTGACGGCGCACGCCATCACCCCCGTGGAACCAGTCGCCTGCACGACGCCGGACTGCGCACCGCCGGGGCCACCGTGACCACGGGTGGCCGCCATCCCCGGCCGGGAGGCCTCGCCGCCCCCGCGGCGACCCGGGACCTGCGGGACGGCGGATCGGCGACGGTGTGGCTGCTCGCCGTGCTGTTCGCGCTGCTGTCGCTGGCCGGCCTCGCCTTCACCCTGACGGTGATCGGGGCCGCGCGACAACGGGCCGCGACAGCGGCAGATCTCGCGGCGCTCGCCGCGGCAGCCCTGCCCCCGGTCGACGAGCAGGCCGTCTGCGCACGGGCCCGGGAGATCAGCGCCGCCAACCGGACCCGCCTGGTGGACTGCCGGATCGCCGCCGACACGGTGGAGATCGCTGTCAGCGTGCACCTGCCGACGGTGATCGGCATGCTGGGCGATCTGAGCGTCCAGGCCCGGGCCGGCCCATGGGGCGGCGCGGCCAGCGCCTACCTGCCGACGTCCCAGGACGCGAATGGTCAGGAGCGAGCCCCCGCTCGATCCTGACCGGTCTGGTCGGCCGAGTCGTGCTCGCGGGTTTCCCGGCGGCCCAGGTCCGCGACGCGAGCCACGATCCGGTCGCCGCGTCGCGGCGGGGTGTTCGTCGGCAGTGGCGCGTGGGAGCCGGCGGGCGGTGAATCGGCGGCCGGGCTGTTCGGGGTCGACGGCGTCGAGGTCGACGGCGTCGGCGGGGTGGGGACACGCACAGCGGACCGCACTGGCGCGGTCTGCCGGACGTCTCCGGACCAGGTGGGCGAGGTGTCTGCGCCATGCGCGGGGACTGTCGCGGCGGCCGGACGGGCCTCGAAGACCGGACGGACCTCGGCAGCCGGACGGGCCTCGAAGACCGGACGGGCCTCGGCAGCGGGACGGGCCTCCGAGACCGGCCGGGCCTCGGCGGCGGGCTGCTTCGCGAGGATGGGGCGCTTGGCGAGGGTGGGGCGGGTCCGCCTGGGTGCGCCAGGGGTCCGCTCGTCGGGCCGGCCGGCGGCCGGAG
>NZ_JAMQQF010000651.1 GCF_023716945.1 Frankia sp. AiPs1
CCCTGGCGGCGCCGGCTGCCAGCCTGCGCCGTGGTGTCGGCCGCCGCACCGCGTCCCATCGTCGTGCACCTGCCGGCGGCCGCTGTGGCGCAGGCCGAACTCGAACTCGACACCGGCCGGCGGATCCCCCTCGACCCGCCGGGCGAGCCCGCAGAACGCCGGACCCTTGACGGCGAGCCGTGGGAGGCGCGGCCGCTCGCGCTGCCCGCCGGACTGCCGCTGGGCGACCATGTGCTGCACGTCGCGGTGGGGGCGCGGCGCTTCAGGTGTGCGCTCGTCGCCGTGCCGGACGCGGTGCCCGGGCCTCCGGCGCTTGCCGCACCGGCGCGGGCCTGGGGCTGGATGATCCAGCTTTATGCGCTGCGGTCGGCGTCCAGCTGGGGCATGGGCGACTACGCCGACCTCGCCGATCTCGTGGACTGGTCCGGCCGGGCGGGTGCGGACGTGTTGCTCGTCAATCCCCTCCATGCCGCCGCTCCGACGCTGCCGGTTGCGGCGTCGCCCTACTCGCCGGTCAGCCGCCGCTTCGCCGCGCCGCTCTACCTGCGGCCCGAGGCGACGCCCGAGTACGCGAGGGCCGACGAGCAGACCCGGGCCGCCGTCGACGAGCTCGCCCGCGAGGCCCGCCGGGACGGCCGGCCGGCCGGCCTGCTCGACCGCGACGCCGTGTGGCGGGCCAAGTCCGCCGCCCTGGAGCTGCTGTATCGGACCGCGCGCGGCGGCGGACCTGACGGCGACGCAGCGGAAGCCGTCGCGGGGCTGACCGACTTCGCGACCTGGTGCGCGCTGGCCGAGCGGCACGGGCCGGACTGGCGGACGTGGCCCGCGCAGCTCGCGCATCCCGGCACCCCCGCCGTCGCGGCCGCCCGTGTCGAGCTGGCCGACCGGATCGCCTTCCACGCCTGGCTGCAGCGGCGCTGCGACGAGCAGCTCGCCGAGGCGCAGGGCGCCGCCCGAGGCGCCGGGATGGCCGCGGGGATCGTGCACGATCTCGCGGTCGGGGTCGATCCGGGCGGGGCGGACGCGTGGGCCCTGCAGGACGTCCTTGCCGTCGACGCCACGGTGGGGGCCCCACCCGACACGTTCAACCAGCAGGGCCAGGACTGGGGACTGCCGCCGTGGCGACCGCAGGCGCTGGCCGACGCCGGCTACGCCCCGTTCCGGCAGATGGTGGCCGCGGTGCTGCGCCGCGGCGGGGGGCTGCGGATCGACCACATCCTCGGCCTGTTCCGGCTGTGGTGGATCCCACCGGGTGCCGGGGCGGCGAACGGGACCTACGTCCGCTACGACGCCGAGGCGATGCTCGGGCTGGTCGCCCTGGAGGCCGCGCGGACCGGGGCCGTCGTCGTGGGCGAGGACCTGGGCACCGTCGAGCCGTCGGTGGCGACGACGCTGGCGCGTACGGGGGTGCTCGGGTCCACGGTGCTGTGGTTCGAGCAGGACGACGCCGGCCGCCCGCTGCCGCCGGCGCGGTACCGGGCGGCGTCGATGGCCAGCGTCACCACGCACGACCTGCCCACCGCGGCCGGTTACCTCGACGGTGAGCACGTGCGGCTGCGGGCCGGGCTGGGCCTGCTCGGGCGGTCCGAGCAGGCGGAGACCGCCGGCTGGCGCGCCGAGCGGGACGCGCTGCTCGAGCTGCTGCGAGCCGAGGGCCTGCTGACCGGGCCGGCCGAGGTGACCGGAGTGGTCGAGGTGGCCGGGCCGGTCGAGGTGACCGGGCCGGTCGAGGTGGCCGGGCCGGTCGAGGTGGCCGGGCCGGTCGAGGTGACCGGGCCGGCGGAGGTGACCGGGGGCGCGGCGCGGTTCACGCCGGCGGCCCGCACCGAGCTCGCCTTCGCCCTGCACCGGCTGCTGGTGCGCTCACCGTGCCGCATCGTGCTGGCCGCCCCCGGCGACGCCCTCGGCGACCTGCACCAGCCCAACCTGCCCGGGACGGTCGACGCCTATCCCAACTGGCGGCTGCCCGTGCGCGACGCCGACGGCGAGGAGGTCACGGTGGAGCGCCTGCGCACCGACCCCGCGGTGGCGCGCCTCGGCGCGCTGCTCGCCGAGGTGCGGGGCGCATCCGCTACGGGTGGGGTCTTTCTCACCCCCGAGCAGGGACCGTCGGCACCCCTGAAAGAGGACCCTCGACCCACTTCCCGGTAACCTTCGCTGCGTGACTCCACGCCAACCGCGCTGGTCCCGCTGGCTGCCCCTCGCCGGTATGATCCATTCGTCACGAGGGTCGGGCGCCCGCCCGGCGTCGCGGCGCGCCACCGCTCTGCGCCGGGTGTTGACCGTCGGCGGCCTGTCGCTGTTCGCGCTGCCGGTCTTCGCGGCAACCGCCTCCGCCGGGGAGATCGGGACCAAGTACAACCCTGATCCGCTCACCGCCCTGCAGACCTGGGGGATCTACGGTGGCACGATCGCCGGCGGGTTCGTGATCGCGATCCTGCTCGCCGCCTGGTCCAGCCGCAAGAGCGGGCCGACGCGCTACCGGCCCGGCCAGCCCTGGGAGCACGACGAGGTCTGGGTCGGCACCAAGCCGGAGGAGATCGAGGGCGAGCGGGCCGAGAAGGCCGTCCCCGGCGCGGGTGGTGCCAGTGGCAACTGGTGAAGCCTTCACCTCGGAGCAGCTTGAGCGGCTGAATCGGGCGTTGGAACTCGCCCAGCGGCACAGCGGCGTCCGCTTCGGCGTCCGGCTCGGGTCGGTGCGCGGCGACGTGCGGCTCGCCGCGGAGCGGATCCTGTCGACCCTCGTCGAGGATCCGACCCGCGATCCCGCCGTGCTCATTGTCGTCTCACCCGAGCAGTGCTTCGTGCGGGTCGCCACCACTCCGGCCGCCCGCAAACGGATCAGTGACTCCGCGTCCGGGCTCGCCGCGCTCACGATGTCGTCCAGCTTCTCCCTGGGCGACCTGGTCGGCGGCCTCACGACCGGCATTCGCCAGCTCGGCGAGGCGGCCGGCCCGGCCGCCCCCGGCGCCGCCGCTCCGGCCCTCCCCACCTCGGCAGGCAGCCCCGCGGTCCACTGACCCGGCCGGGCCGCCAGCAACCTCCTGCGTGTCTGACCCGGGCCGGGGGCGCCGGCCGGCCCCGCACCCGAGGGGGCCCCGCGCGCCCCGGGCCCCCACCCCGCCGGTGGGGCGGCCCTGGGGCGGGCCCCCACCGCCCCCAC
>NZ_JAMQQF010000652.1 GCF_023716945.1 Frankia sp. AiPs1
GCCCGGACCCGCCGGCCGTCGCGCCCGGCGGCGGTCACCACCGCCGAGGCCTCCTCGGCGGTGCGGGGTCGGGCGAGCAGGACCGCCTGGGCGGTCTCGTTGCCCGCCCAGTTTCGCCACGCCGCGGGTTCACCGAGGGGCGAGTTCATGTGCACCTCCGTCCGGGGAAGCCGACGACCGCCGGCGCGAGTGGGCGACCGCCGACGCGAGTGGGCGACCGCCGACGCGAGTGGGCGACCGCCGGCCCGAGTGGGCGACCGCCGTGCGGCCGGACCCCATCGTGGACCGCCGAGCCGGCGTCCGGCCCGGCGGGTCCGTCCGACGGCCCAGGTGGGACCACGCCTCGACCCGTAACCGGGCCTGTGCGGTGCGCTGCCGGTCCCCCATCCGTGTCTCCGACGTGTTCCGCGAGCCGTGACCAAGGTGTGGCGAGCGGGCCGCCGATCACTCGGCGAGGTGAGATGCTTCACATGCGCGAGCGGGCCGGAGTCGTCGGCTCGCCGACGCGCCGGCGGAAGGCGACGTGCGGATGGTGAGCGAAGCCGGCTCCCGGCCGACCGGGATCAGCCTGGGCAGGCTCGCGGAGCTTGCCGTGGAACGCACCGGCGGCACCGAAGAGATGATCTTCGAGGGGCGGGTCGAGTCCGGTGCGGCCCGCTTCGTTCGATCCTGCCGGTTCAGCGCCGGCCTGCGCGGCGCGGGACTGGTCGTCGGCGACCGGGTGGTCGTCCACATGGCCAACTGCCCGGAGGTCGGCATCGCTTACCACGGAGTGTGGCGGGCCGGCGGGGTCGTGACGCCGACGCTGTTCCTGCTCGACGAGGCCGAGCTGCGCCACGTGCTGGTCGACAGCGGCGCCCGGTTCGTCGTCACGACCCCCGAGTTCCTGGCCAAGGCCAGCGCGGTGGCGAGCGGCTGCCCGCAGGTGCGGGCAGTGATCGTGGCGGACGACTCGCCTGGTGCTGGTGGCCGCCCCGACCTGGCCGGGGCAGAAGGGGGGCGGGCGCCGGTGCTGCGCTTCGCCGACCTCGAGGCGGGTGACGAAGGTCCCCTCGAGCCGGCTGATCCGGGCGCCATGGCCGCACTGCTCTACACCGGCGGCACCACCGGGCGGGCGCGGGGCGTCGTGCTGTCCCACGACGCGCTGTCCGCCGGGGGCTTCGCGGCCTTGTCGGGGAACCCGGACGAGGAGCTCGCGGGTCTGCTGCCGCTGCCGTTGTCGCACGTCTACGGCCTGACGATCAGCGTGATGGCGCTGCACGCGCGCAAGCCGGGCCCGGCGGTCCTGATGCGCTGGTTCGACCCCCGCCAGTGGCTGCGCCTGGTGGCCGAGCACCGGGTGGCCCTCAGCGCACTGGTGCCGTCCATGATCGACCAGTTGCTCGCGGAGCCGTTGCACCTCGCCGACACGTCATCGCTGCGCCGGATCACCAGCGGCGGCGCGCCGCTGCCGCGGGAGATCGCGCTCGAATGGCGGCGGCGTCTGCCCGGCGTCGAGCTGGTCGAGGGGTACGGCTGCACCGAGAGCGCGGGGATCATCACCACCTCGCCGCCGGGGGCGGCGCGGCTGGGCAGCGTCGGTCTGCCCGCACCCGGGGTCGAGCTGAGCGTCGAGCTGCCCGACGGCGCGCCGGCCGGCCCCGGACAGGACGGGGAGATCTGCGTGCGGGGCCCGATGCTGATGACGGGGTACTGGCAGGCGCCGCGGGCCACCGCCGACGCGCTGCGAGGCGGCTGGCTGCGCACCGGCGACGTGGGGCGGCGCGACGGCGACGGCTACCTCTTCGTCGTCGATCGGATCAAGGATCTGATCATCCGCGGCGGGGTCAACGTCTACCCGTCCGACGTCGAGGACGGCCTGCTCGGCCATCCCGACGTCGCCTCGTGCGGGGTCGTCGGGCGGGCCGACCATCGCCACGGCGAGGAGGTGGTCGCCTATGTGCAGCTCGTCGGCGGTGGCACCGTCTCCCCGGAGGAGCTGGTGCGCTGGGGCCGGGCCCGGCTCGGGCCGCTGCGCTACCCGCGGGAGGTGCACATCATCGAGTCGTTGCCGCTCACCAGCGCGCTGAAGACCGACCGCCGGGCGCTGCGGTCGCTGACCGCCGCCTCCTCGGTGCCCCGGCACCCCACGCCCGACGATGCGGCTCCCGGCAGTGGGGCTCCCGGCGCCGATGGTCAGAGCGCCGATGGCCACAGCGCCGAGGATCAGAGCGCCGAGTGAACCCCGTGGCTCTGGACCGCACCCTGGGCGAGGCTCAGCCCCGCGGGCGAGGCGATGTTGGCCGCGTCCATGAAACTGAACGCGAACAGGCCGTCCTGGCTGAGCTGACGCACCGCGTCCCCGGCCAGCAGCGCGTGCATGTCCGTCTCCCACGTCGGCTGCGACTCGGACTTGAAGTGGGCCAGCATGACCGGGCCGTACTGGCCGAGCGCCCGCGTCATGTCCCGTACGTCCGCGGCGTTCGAGTCGGCGCCCATCGCCTGGAAGCTCTCGAAGTCCGAGGCGCGCAGGACGTCGGCGAAGTGGGGGATCAACGATCGGCCGCCGCCGGCGACCGGGTCGTCCCAGCGGCTCTGCCAACCGCCCCAGCCGAGCGACACCCGCGCGTTCGGCGCGCCGGAATGGAAGACCTCCAACGCCGCCAGGTACTGGTCCTGCAGCGTGAGGTAGTAGTTGGTGGTGTCCGGCGTGGTCGCCCACGCGTTCGGGTGGCACGGGTACGTCTGGAACTCGGTGAACAGGGTGACGTAGAGCGCGGGACCGTTCGCGGGACCGGAGAAGATCGAGGCGAGCTCGCGCGCGTCGTTGAGGAAGCCGCTCGACAGCGGGTATTCGCGTCCGCATGCCGGGCCGTGCGTCGTCTGGACGGTGCCGACCTCGCCGGTGCCGTCGAGCCAGACGATGAGGTGGATGCCGTGTCCCGAACGGTAGACCTCGGGGATCAGGTCGGCCTTCCAGTTGCGCAGGAAGCTCAGATCGTTCGGCCCGTTGTACCAGGTGCTGAGAAAGTCGAGGTCGGGCGCCAGTGGGGAGGTGCGGGCGCTGTCGAGCCCCGGCCCCAAGCCGAACCGCAGCTTGCCCGCCGGGGTGGCGGGGACGGCCCTGGCCGCGGCGGTCAGCGGCCGGCGCGTCGGCTCGGCGGGCCCGGGCCGCCC
>NZ_JAMQQF010000653.1 GCF_023716945.1 Frankia sp. AiPs1
CTCCCGACCGGCACCCCGCCAACCGGCGCCCTCCCGACCGGCGCCCTCCCGACCGGCGCCGGAGGAGCCGGTCGGCCGCCGAACGGAACCGGTCGCGTGCGCCCGTTCAACCGCCGTCGCGCCCGGGGCACGATGAGCCCCAGTCCGGCCATGACGCTGGCCACGCCCGCGATCACCCCTCTGCCCACGGGGAGGCCGCCGTCGGCGGGCGGATCCTGGATCGAGACGACGGCGGGCGGCAGGCTCTCCACCGGTCGTGGGCTGGGCAGGGCGCACAGGCCGTCCCGACCCCGACTCGTCCCGTCCGGGCAGCGGGCCGGAACCCGGGCGCACGCCCCGGAGGCCGTGCGGACGAGGCCGGCCGGGCACCGCGCCGTGACCGGCTCGCAGAGCCCCGCCGCGGTCCGACGGGTACCCGCGGGGCAGGTGGACACCGTCTCCACGCAGGTGCCACCGATCGTCCAGGCCGTGCGCTCGGGGCAGGCCGACCCAGCGCACAGCTCGCCGTCCAGCGCGGTCCCGGCGGGGCAGCGTGCCGTCCGCCCGGCCGTGCACCGACCTCCTGACCTGGAGGGGCTGCCATCGGGGCAGGTCCATGACGGCGACACGGCGCAGCGATCCGGCGGCTCGACGGTTCCCCGCGCGCAGGACGGGGGCGCGTCGCCGACGACGCAGGACGTGGTGCCGGCCGGCGCGTCCCGGCCGGCGCAGCGGACCTGGACCGGGATGACGCACCTGTCGAGGTCGTCGACGTCGGCGTGGTCGTAGCCGGCCGGGCAGCGCAGCGTCGCCCGGGTCACGCAGCGGTCCGAGGAGTCGGGGCGCACGCCGTCCGGACAGCTCGCCGTCGCCCTGGTCACGCAGCCCGCCGAGGTGGGCGCGGCTCCCGTCCCCGGACAGGTGGCGCTCGCCGCATAGGTCGGGGCGACGACGCAGCTTCCGTCGGACGTCCCGCCGCCGTCGCGCGTCCCCCCGCCGTCGCGCGTCCCGTCGCGCGTCCCGCCGTCCTGCGTGAGGGAGAGTCCGCCCGGCCCGGAGGTACTCGGGCGCGGGTTCGCCTGCGGCGACGTGGGGGGGCATGTTGTCTGGGAGCGCACGCAGGTCGCGCCGGACCGGGTGTCGCCGTCGCCGCAGGTGTAGTCCGGCTCGCGGGTGCAGGTCGAGCCGTCCTTACGCGCGCCGGTGGGACACATCCACGTCGGGTCGTGGGTACAGTCCCCGGTGCCGTCTCCGTGCCGGTTCCAGCCCTCGGGGCAGGTCGCCGTGGCCGCCACGAGGCAGCTGTCCCCGGACGGGTCCCAGCCCCGCGGACAGGTCCGCTCGGGTGGCGTCTCGCACCCGCCGGCCCGCCGCGTCGCACCCGACGGGCAGGCGAGCTGGGCGGCGGTCGAACACCGACCGTCCGCCGAGGTCCAGCCGGTCGGGCAGGACTTCGTCGCCGCGACCGTGCACCCGGCGCTGGTCCGCGAGCCGCTCGCGCAGGTCACGGTCGGTGCCGCGCTGCACCTTCCGGTCGAGCGGACGAGGCTCGCCCCGGGCGGACACCGCGACGCCGCCGCAGACGCGCCGGGGCCCGCAGCGGCGAGACCTACCGGATGAGCTGCCGGACCGGCGCCGCTGTCCACCGCAGCGGTGACGCTCAGGGCGGCGGACGCCGGCGAGCCGTCCGGAGCCGCCATCAGCACGACGGCGCACGCCGCGGCCAGCACCACGGCGCGTAGGAATATCACCGACAACCAGCCGGCAGGAATGCCGGACCTGCGCACCATGCCTCACGCTTCCCCCGTTGGCGCCTCGACCCCGCACCTCCCATGAGCGCGGCCGACGCAAGTGTCTCCCATGGTCAGCCGTGAGAAGACATTTATGCGGAAAGGCCCGGGGAATCCGCCGATTTTTATCTTCCCGACAAACTCCCACGCGAAAGGCGGCCGTCACCTGCCGCTGATTCGGTGGGCGAGATCGTCGGTCCAGAGCCGGTCCAGGTCGCCGGGCCGCAGAGCATATCCGGTGAACCGTTCGACGACGAGCAAGCCCTTGGCGATCCGGTTCCGCCAGCTCGTCAGGTCGATACCGGCCAGGTAGGGCGCCACCTCGGGGCCGGCCGGATAGGACTCGGTCAGCTCGTCCGCCGCGACGATGTCGCCGTCACGAGCCAGGGTCAGCCGGGTGACCGCGTTGACGTTCCAGAACATGCTCGCCGCGGGGCCAAGCCGGGACAGCGCGCGCATGGCTTCCGGATCACTACCGGTGAACCCGTTGTCCTCGGCCACCACGACCACGCCGGCCTCGGGCAGGGCGAGCGCCGCCATCCAGCCGACGCGGTCCGGCAGGTCGATCAGGGAGACCAGCGATCGCCGGTGGCTCGGATCGCCGCCGAAGGCCCGCACCACGTCGTCGCGGTCGGCGCCGGACACGACGGTGATCGTGGCGGCCTCCCGCAGCACGCTGGAACGCACCCACCGCAGGTGGCCCTCGGGTGAGGCGGGCGGCGCCGGCTCCCCGCGCAGCCGGTGACCGAGGTGGTCGGTGCGCCGGCGGACAAGTTCGGGAGCGGGTGGCGCGGGCCATACCCACAGCTCGTAGGACTCGCTGCGATCGGCGTCGTCCCGGCCACGCACGGCGACCCGCAGCCGGAGGTCCCCCGGCCAGGGCGGCGTCTGCTCCCGCAGGGCCGCCGCGGCGGGGGTGCCATCCGGACTGACCACCGACGCGGACCCGACGTCCGCGTGCCAGCTCACCTCGACGACCTCGTCCCAGTCCCGCAGATTCCAGCCCCCAGGGTTCGACGATTCGGGCGGCGGCGGCTCGGCCAGGACGCGTAGCCGGATCGGGACGCTGCCGTCGGCCTGGCCGGTCCGGATCACCACGCCGCCGGGAACCACGGCAATCAGGCCGTTGGCCGAGAAGGGCGTGTCCACGTCGACGCCCGCCGGGAAGGGGCCCTCGAACAGGCCGAACCGGTGGCCGCGCACCTGCACCGACCCGGCGCAGGAACGCGGGAGGCGGTACTCCGACCGGCGCCTGGCCAGCAGGGCCTCGGCGTAGGCGGGCGGCATCGGCGCGCTCGCGAGGTAGACCGCGGCGGCGCCGAGCCCGGTGCCGATGATCGCCGGGGGCCCGGCGATGAACGGCGCCAGGGCGGCCCTCGGCAGGAC
>NZ_JAMQQF010000654.1 GCF_023716945.1 Frankia sp. AiPs1
GCGTCGAGCCCGGCGCCGCTGCCGGGCACGCCGCTGGCCGGGCGGATCGCGCTGGTCACCGGCGGCACGCAGGGCATCGGGCTCGGCGTGGCCGAGGCGTTCCTCGCCGCCGGGGCGAAGGTCGCCGTCGTCGGGCGGGACAAGGCGAAGATGGACGCGGTCGTCGAGTCGCTGGCGCCACGTGGCGAGATCATCGGCATCCAGGCCGACGTGACCGTCGTCGCCGAGGCGGCCCGGATCGTCTCGGCCACCGTCGACCACTTCGGCGGCCTCGACATCCTCGCCACCGTCGCGGGCGTCTTCGAGGGCGCCGCCCTGCTGGACGCGACCGAGGCCGACTACGACGATCAGTTCGACCTCAACGTCAAGGGCACGTACTTCTGCGCTCAGGCGGCGGCGCGCTATCTCGTCGACCAGGGCCGACGCGGAAAGATCATCACTGTCGGCTCGGTGGCCGGGCTGCGGGCGTTCCCCGGGGTGTCGGTGTACGGGGCGACGAAGGCGGCCGTCGGCTTCCTCACCCAGGTGTTCGCGGGCGAGCTCGCGCCGCACGGCATCAACGTCAACTGCGTGGTGCCCGGCAGCATCGACATGCCCACGAACAAGCTGCTCGCCCCGCCGGGCGCCGCCGCGGCGTCGGCCGCAGCCACCCCGGCGCGGCGCAACGGCCTGCCCGTCGACGTCGCGGCCGCCGCCGTCTACCTCGCCTCCGACATCGCCGACTTCGTCCACGGCACCTCGCTGGTCGTGGACGGTGGCGTGGCCGCCGTGGGGTGAGCGGCCGGGCGGGTGCCGGCCTCCTCCCGGCACCCGCCACCAGCTTTCACCGTGAGCCTGTCGCGTCCGGCCGCCGATCGCCGCGCCGGCACCGGGAGCCACGTCCGTGTCCCCCGGTCGCCGGTGCGGCGGCGGCTGCGAGCGGCCGGCACCGACCGGGCAGGAGAGTCCGATGGCGTTGGGATCGATCAGTTGGAACCTGGTGTGGGCGCACGACATCGGCCCGATGACCGCCTGGTACCGCGACGGGCTGGGGTTGCGGCTGATGACGTCGACGGTGCAGTCCGCGGTGTTCGACACCGGGCCGTGCATCCTCGTGCTCATCGGCCGCCACGACAACGGCCCGGCGAAGAACCCGCCGTTCACGGGGTGGGAGCGTAACCAGGTTCTGTTCACCTTCAGCGTCGCCGACATGGACGCGACCCTCGCCGAGCTCGCCGGGCGCGGGGTCACGCCGGTGCACGTCGCGCCGGTCGTCATCGACGGCGACGACGCCCCGAAGTGGCGCGTCGCCCAGCTCATGGATCCCGAGGGGAACATCGTCGAGCTGTGCGACGAGCCGGTGCGCTGGTTCGCGGGCGTCGATGGCTGAGACGCTCGAAGTGCCTGAGAAGCCTGCGATGCCCGAGAAGCCTGCGTTGCCTGAGGTGGCTGCGTTGCCTGAGGTGGCTGCGATGCCGCCTGCGATGGCTGCGTTGCCTGCGAGGCCTGCATTGCCCGGCGGGGGTGCGCTGGGTGAGCTGGTGGAGTTGCGGGCGCGCTTCGCCCGGTCCGGGATGGTGCGCCGGATCGGCTGGGGGGAGCGCCCGGCGGTCGTCGTCGTCGATCTGATCCGGGGATTCACCGATCCGGCCTGCCCGCTCGGGGGGGACCTTGGCGAGGTGGTCGAGGCCACGGGTGCGCTGCTGGCGGCCGCCCGCGCGGCGGGGGTGCCGATCTTCTGGGCGATGGTGCGCTACCGCCCGGACATGGCCGATGCGGGGGTGTGGCCGGCCAAGATCCCCGCGCAGCGCCTGCTCGTCGAGGGCAGCCCCTGGGTGGAACTCGACGCCCGACTCGACGCCCGGCCCGAGGACGACCGGGTCGTGAAGAAGCACGCGTCGGCGTTCCTCGGTACCGATCTCGACGTGCGGCTGCGCCGGCTCGGCGTCGACACGGTGCTGGTCGCCGGCGCAACGACCAGCGGCTGCGTGCGCGCAAGCGTGGTGGACGCCTGCGGGTTGGGGTTCCGGCCGATCGTCGTGCGGGAGGCGGTCGGGGACCGGGCGCCGCTCGTGCACGAGGTGAGCCTGTTCGACCTGGATGCCAAGTACGGCGACGTCGAGGATCTCGCCGCCGTCGTCACCCGGCTGGCCGCATGGCCCGGCCGGGCCATGGACGCCGGCGGGCCCGTCCCGACCGGGCGGCTTCGCGCCGCGGAGCAACCCGGCCGGCCCGAGCGGGCCGTGCCTGCCCTGCCCGGAGAGCCCGGAGAGCCCTGATGAGCCTCCACCCGAGCTGCCTCGACGTGGCGACCGCCTGCCGGGTGCTCGCCGCGGACGGTCAGGACCACTTCTGCTTCGGGCATGTCAGCGTCCGGATGCCGCATGGCGGGCTGCTGGTCAAGACGGCGGGGGCGTCCCTGGCCCGGGTGGGGCCGGGCCACGTCGCCGAGGTCGGCCCGGACGGTGCGGCGCGCACCCTCGGGTTGCGCCTGCACGAGGAGACCGCCCTGCACCGGGCCGTCTACGCCCACCGCGACGACGTGGGGGCCGTCGTGCACACCCACCCGCTCGCCGCCCAGACGGCGACGCTGTTCCCGCCGATGAGCGGCGGCATCCTCAGCCAGGACGAGGTCCCGTTCGCCGCCGGGGTCGCCTGGTACGACGACGCCGACCTTGTGGCCGACGCCGGGCGCGGGCGGGCCTTCGCCCGCTGCCTGGGGTCCGATCGGGCGGCGCTGCTGCGCGCGCACGGGCTGGTCACGGTGGGCCGCGACATCGTGGAGGCCACCGCTCTCGCGTTGTTGCTGCATCGGGCGCTGGTCATCCGGCTGGCGGCGATGGCGGTGGGCCGGCCCCGCCCGATTGACCCGGTCACGGTGGCGAGGTTGTCGTCGGCTTTCGAGGCCGGTCACGCCGGGCGGATGGCGGCGATCTGGGCGGACGCCGTCGCCGCGCTGGATCTCCCCTGGTCGGCCGCCCTCGGTCCGGGCGGGCTGCGACCGGTCCAACCGGGGGACGACGTGGCCGTCCGGGGCTCGTACGTGCGGGTCGATGGCGTGGCGGAGCCGGGATCGTGACGACCTGGACGCATCCAGCCAGCCGCGCCGAGGCGCTGGCCGCCCTCGCCGAACCCGGCGCCGCGGCTGCGGCCGGCTGCACCCGGCTGGCC
>NZ_JAMQQF010000655.1 GCF_023716945.1 Frankia sp. AiPs1
GTACCGGCATGCACCAACACCCGTTCCCCCGCCCGCACCCCCGCCAGATCCCCCAACCCAAACAACGCCGTCAGGAAAGCCGCGGGAACGGACGCCGCCTGCTCAAACGACCAGTCATCCGACATTCGGGCGATCATTCGCTCGTCGGCAATGGTGAAGGGGGCGAACGCGGACGGGAATCCGCCGAAGACGCGGTCGCCCACCGCGAAACCGGTCACCCCAGGGCCGGTTTCCGTAACGACCCCGGCGCCTTCCGCGCCGAGCCCGTCCTCGAAGGTCGCCAGGCCGAGAGCGCCGGCGACGTCGTAGAAGTTGAGGCCGGCGGCACGGACCTGAAGGCGCACCTCGCCCGGCTCCAGGGCTTGGGTCGCCCGCGGATTGTCAGCCTTCCCGACACCCTCCACCGAGCCGATTCCCAGCGCGTCAATACGCCAGTCGGAGCCCGCGCCAAACCCCGAAACACCGGCGAGCCTGCCGCCGCTGCCGCGCACCAGCCGTGCCGCCAGGACCCGGCCCTCGCGCACCGCCAGCTGCGGCTCCTCACGGCGCGCGGCGGCAACCAGCAGACTCGTCCAGTCGTCAGGTGCCACCACCGGATCCGCATCCACGAGGACGAACCGATCCGGGTGCTCCGACTGCGCACTGCGCACCAGGCCCCACACCACGGACGCGGCCAGGTCCGCGACACCGCCATGATCAACGGCGACCGCACCGCGTGTCGCCACCACCAGCGGTACCCCCGCGAACCGCTCGTCCGCCAGCCATGCCTGCAAGGTCAGCAGCACCCGCTCCGCCAGCTCGTGCGCGTCCGCGAGCACGTTCCCCGCCGCTTCCCCCGCCACGGCCGCGGGACCCGACTCGGCCGCCTGACGAGGCTCGGCCGCGTCCGTTCCCGCGGCGCAGACCACCACACAGTCCGGCGGCCGCCAGCCCGTGTCCAGCGCGTCGGCCAGGCCTGACACGTCCGCGAACGCCTGCCCGCCCGTCGCACCGACGACGCCGAACGAGTCCGGTCCCACCACGGCCACCGACCCGATGGCGTCGGTACCGCCGGCGGCCGGGAACCACTGGACGGTGTACAGGTCCTCCTCGGTCGCGTCGTCGTGCCCGAGCCGGGCCGGGTCGACCTTGCGCAGCCGCATCGCCTCCACCAGCGCGACCGGATCACCCGCCGGGTCCGCGATGGCGATGCGCACCGCGCCCTCTCCCGTGGATCGCACCAGGACGCGGGCCGTGGACGCGCCGACGGCCAGCAGGCAGACCCCGTTCCAGCTGAACGGTAGCCACACGCCGTCGGGCGCGGAGTCCTCAAGGAAGCTCTGCACGTGCAGCGCGGCATCGAGCAGTGCTGGATGCAGGCCGTACCGGCCCACCTCGGGATGGGCGGGGTCAGGTAGACGGACCTCGGCCGCCAGCACCGCGGGGTCCGGCGTGCGCCAGACGGCGGACAGGCCCTGGAAGGTCGGTCCGTAGCCGTACCCGCGCGCCGCCAGGTCCGGATACAGCCCACTGACGTCCACCGGGGTCGACCCCGCGGGCGGCCAGGCACCCGAGAGCTCGGACAGGTCCCGGTCAACGGCGACCGCCGCCCGCGGAGCGCCCGGGGCCAGCGTGCCCTGCGCGTGCGGCGACCAGGAGTCGCCGCCGGCCGGGCGGCCGTACACCGCCACGCCACGCCGGCCGTCCTCGCCGGGTGGATCGACGACGACCTGCAGCTCCACCGCTCCCTCGGCCGTCAGCACCAGTGGCCGTTGCAGGACCAGCTCCTCGACCAGCCGGCAGCCGACCTCGTCGCCCGCGCGGACCACCAGATCGACGAAGCCCGCCCCCGGCAGGATCGCGGTTCCCGCCACGGCGTGATCGGCGAGCCAGGGATGCGTGGCCGTCGACAGCCGACCGGACAGCACCACCGGCCCCGCGCCGGCGACCTCGACGCCCGCACCCAGAAAGCCGTGATCGAGAGCCGTCAGACCGAGCTGACCAGGATCGCCGCCTCCCCGCGGCAGCCGGTCCAGCCAGAACCGCCGCTCGTCGAACGCGTAGGTCGGCAGCCTCACCGTGGCGCCGTCACTCGCGGCCGGGACGAGGGTCGACCAGTCCAAGTCGACACCGGCAACCCACAGGTGCGCGGCGCTGGTCTGGAGGCGAGCGAGTCCGCCGTCGTCGCGACGCAGCGTCCCGACGACGGTCGCGCCGGTGGCGTCCTGCTCAGCCGTGGCCTCGATGGCCATCGTCAGCACGGGATGGGCGCTGGCCTCGACCAGGACACGGATGTCGTCGTCGAATAGCGCCCGCGTCGCCTCGAGGAAGCGGACGGGTTGGCGAAGGTTGCGGTACCAGTAGGCGGCGTCCATGGTGCTGGCGTCGATGCGCTGGCCGGTGACGCTGGAGTAGACGGGGAGCTCGCCGCCGCTCGGGGCGAGGTCGGCCAGGTCGGCCAGGACCCTCTCGCGGACGGCCTCCACGTGCGGGGAGTGGGACGCGTAGTCGACCGGGATCCGCCTGATGCGCAGGCCCAGATCCGCGCCCGCCGCCAGGAGCTCCTCGGCGGCGGTGACGTCCCCGGCGACGACGGTGGTGGACGGGCTGTTGACGGCGGCCAGCCACAGCCGGTCCCGCCAGGGCCGGAGCACCTCCTCCGTGCGCTCGGCGGAGGCGGCGACGGACAGCATCGCGCCCTCGCCCGCGAGCTGGGCGATCGCGCTCGACCGAGCCAGGACGATCCGCGTCGCGTCCGCCAGGGAGACGACGCCGGCCACGCAGGCGGCGGCGATCTCCCCCTGGGAGTGGCCGACGACCGCGTCGGGCACGACGCCCAGGGACTCCCACACCCGGGCCAGGCCGACCATGACGGCGAACATCACCGGCTGCAGCACATCGACGCGGTCGAGGTCCGCCGCCCCCGAGGCACCGGTCAGCACGTCGGTCACGGACCAGCCGGTCCGCTCGCAGACGACGGCCGAGATCTGGCCGACCGTCTCGCGGAACACCGGGGAGACCGTCAGCAGCTCCCGGCCCATCCCGTCCCACTGCCAGCCCTGGCCGGGGAACACCAGCGCGACCCGGCCCGGGGCGGCCACGGCCGACACCACCTCCGGACGCGTGCCGAGGACGGCCGCCTCGGCGGCGCCCGAGCCGGCGGC
>NZ_JAMQQF010000656.1 GCF_023716945.1 Frankia sp. AiPs1
GCTCGCGGTTGCGGCCATCGCCGTCGGCTGCGGTGCGCCGGTCGCTGCCTGGCCGGAGGTGTCGCCCGACGCCGCGAGGCTGGTCGGCGTCGGCGTCGGCGTCGGCGTCGGTGCCGGTGCCAGTGCCGAGGTCGGCGTCGGTGTCGGTGTCGGTGTCGGGGCCGAGGTCGCAGGCCGCCCGTTCGGCTCCCCACCACCGCCCGCCCCTGCGCAGCCCGCCAGACCGACGGTGAAGACGGCGGCGGCGACGACGGTCCGCCGCACCCGTCGCCTGCTCGCCCGCTCGGCCCGCAGCTGAGGCTTCACCCACCTCGGCTTCCGCTGGGGCGCCCGGCTCCCTGCCCCGGCACCGCCGCAACGCAGCCGGTCGACCGGTTCCCCCTGGGACCTCGTCCCGTTCGAGCACCGACGCGCCCGCGTGCACCACAGCCCCACCCCTCAACGTCGATCACCGGCCCGCCGTCCCAGGGCGGACATAAGGTGATGACCTTCTCACTCGCCGGATGGGTGGCCGGCGCAGGGCGAGGCGGTTGTCGGGCCGGGAACCGCACCGGAGGAGATGCTGCGACAGCCGGGATCGCGGCTGATCTCCTGGGGCGGTGGGCCCGTCGGCGCGCCGGAGCGGTTCCGCGGAACCCCGGGCACCTGGCTGACGAGTCGCGGCCGGCGTCGTTGATGATCCACGCGGGGTTCCGGCGAGCCACTGTGCGGGCGCCGGTCGTTGACGAGTGCGCGCCTGTGCGGTCATTCGCCCGGCCGGACGGGGCCGGCCGGGCGAACCGTCCGCAGAGGTAGGCGGCGGACCTCAGAGGTACGGGGCGTCCCTCAGAGGTACGTGGCCTCAGAGCTGGGTGGCGTACCTCAGAGGTAGGTGGCGCCGAAGGCCTCGATGAACTCGAGTGACTCCTTCGGTGACCCACCCGGCGCCGAGATGATCAGGTTGGTGACGCCGGCGTCGGCGAGGGTCTGGAAGGCCTCGCGGTGACGGTCGGCCTCGTGGTCGGGGCGGTTGATGGTGGCGTCGAGGTAGGCCGGGGCGATGTCGAGCTGCGCGCCTCGCTCGCCGGCCAGCTCACGCAGCTCGCGGATCTTCGCGGCCATGGCCTCGGTGGTCGCGAGCTGGGCGGTCCTGGTGGTGGTGAACAGCTCCGCCGGCCCCCCGAGCGGCATCCAGCCCTGCGTCTTCTGCGCGACCCGGCGCAGCGTCAGCTTCGAGTTGCCACCGATCCAGATCGGGATGGGGTCCTGCACCGGCCGGGGCCGGGCGATCACGTCACGCGCTGAGAAGTGCTTGCCCTGGTAGCTGAACGGCTCGCCCTTCCAGTGCAGCGGCAGCACCTCGAGGGCCTCGTCGAACAGCTCGTTGCGCTCGTCGAAGTCGACACCGAGGGCGAAGAACTCGGCCTTCTGGTAGCCGGTGCCGACACCGAGGGTGAGCCGGCCGTGGGAGATCTTGTCCAGGGTCGCGGCGGACTTCGCCAGCAGGAACGGGTTGCGGTAGGGCACCACCGCCAGATAGGTCAGCAACCGCAGCCGGGTGGTGACGGCAGCCGCGGCGCTGAGCGCGACGAACGGGTCGAGCGACTGGTGGCCACCCGAGGCGAGCCAGCGGGCGCCGGGGACCGGATGCTCGGTGAAGGCGAACCCGTGGAAGCCGGCGGCCTCGGCGGCGGTGGCGAGCTCGCCCACGTCACCGCTGTCCAGGAGGTCACCCTCGGTGCCATTGGTCTCGGGATACTGGTACACGAACCGCAACGCGTTCTCCTCGTCCATTCGACTCGTCCACTCGACGTGTCCCGCACCACAGCCTGCTCTTTGTTGACGGTTGTGCCAAGTGATGCGGCGACCAGCCCGATATTGCGGTCGGTCCTGGCGACGAGTGGTCCCGCTCCTGTCCGCGAAGGGGGACGTCGAGCCACTGTTGTGGATGCGGAGCAAGGCCATAGGATCACGCATCGTGCCGGGTGAGATGGACGGATCTGGGCTGGTTTTGGGGGCAGTCCCGGGAGGGGCGGGCCCGGCGTGATCGTCGATCGGAAGCGGATCGGTGCGGCCCTGCCCGGTTACGAGCTGGGCGACCAGCTCGGGGCGGGTGGCTTCGGAATCGTGCTGGCCGGGTGGCATAGTCGCCTGCAGCGCGACGTCGCGATCAAGGTGCTCACCGCCGGCGGATACGACCGGGCGGCCGCCGACTTCGCCGCCGAGGCCCGGATCCTCGCCCGCCTCGACCATGCCCACATCGTCCGGGTGTACGACTACGTGGAGACCGGCGACCTACGTCTGATCGTCATGGAGATGCTCGCCGGGGGCACGCTGACCAGCCGCCGGACCACGCTGAGCCAGCCGGCCGCGTGCGCCGTCGGCCTGGCGGTGGCCGGGGCCCTGTCCTGCGCGCACGCCGAGGGCGTGCTGCACCGCGACATCAAGCCGGACAACGTGCTGTTCGACCTCGCCGGGATGGCGAAGGTGGCGGACTTCGGCATCGCGAAGCTGGTGCGGGGCGGGGCGGGGAACGCCAGTGCGGTGATCGGGACCCCGCTGTTCATGGCCCCCGAGCAACGGGCGGGCGGCCGGCTGACGATGGCCACGGACCTGTACGCGCTCGGAATGGTGCTGTATCTGCTGCTCAGCGGGGTGACGCCGGGCGATCTGAACCAGTCCGTCGGCCGGGCGCTGGGCGACCGAGCTGCCCGCGACCCGCGCAGGCCGGTCAGGGTGCCCGCGTCGGTGGCCGAGGTGGTCACCTGGGCGCTGGCGGAGAACCCGACCGACCGGCCGCAGTCCGCGCAGGTGTTCGCGCTGGAACTCGCCCGGGCCGCCGTCAGCGCCTACGGCCCGGCGTGGATCGCCCGCTCGGGTGTTCCGCTGCGGCTCGACGACGACGTCCGCATCGCCGCCGAGCGGCCGCTGGCGGCCGTCCACGCGGCGGTACCCCCGGCCTCGTCATCCCCAGCCTCGTCACCCCCGGCCTTGTCACCGCCGACCTTGTCATCCCCGGCCTTGTCATTGCCGGTCTCGTCGCCGCCGCCGGTCTCGTCGCCGCCGCCGGTCTCGTCGCCGCCGGCCCCGACGTCGGGGGGAGTGCTCGACCGCCGCCGCCATCGCGCGCGGCAGGGTCGCCGTC
>NZ_JAMQQF010000657.1 GCF_023716945.1 Frankia sp. AiPs1
CCCCCGGGGGCCCCGTTCCCCCCGCCGCCGGGCCCCCCATGGACCGGCTCCGGGCCGCCCGTGCCCGGTCCGGGCTCCGGCTGGCCCGGGCAGGCACCACCACCGAACAGCTGGCCTCGCTCCTAACATCAAATTGTTAGACGTGGCATCCCAAGGACCGGAATCCTTACATCATCCTGTCAGGATCCGTGGTCCCAGGAGCTCAGGTACTTGACCTGCGCCGGAGTCAGGGTGTCGATCCCGATGCCCATCGTCTCGATCTTCATCCGGGCGACGTCCTTGTCGATCGCGGTGGGGACGTCGTAGACGCCCGGGGCGAGCTCCCGCCCGGCGGTGTGCAGCCAGTGCGCGGTCAGTGCCTGGTCGGCGAAGGACATGTCCATCACCGCGGCGGGGTGGCCCTCGGCCGCGGCCAGGTTCACCAGCCGACCCTCGGCCAGCAGCAGCAGCCGGCGCCCGTCGGCGAGGACGTACTCGTCAGTCGAGGGCCGCACCCGACGTGGCACCTCGACGGCGAGCTCGGCGAGGGCGGCGATGTCGATCTCGATGTCGAAGTGGCCGGAGTTCGCCAGGATCGCGCCGTCGCGCATCACCGCGAAGTGCTCCCGGCGCACGACGTCCCGATTGCCGGTGACGGTGATGAACACGTTGCCGAGAGGGGCTGCCGCGCTCATCGGCATGACCCGGAAGCCGTCCATGGCCGCGTCCAACGCCTTGGTCGGGTCGATCTCGGTCACGATCACCGCGGCGCCGAGACCCTTGGCCCGCGACGCCACCCCCCGGCCGCAGTAGCCGTAGCCGGCGACCACGACCGTACTGCCCGCCAACAGCGTGTTCGTCGCCCGAAAGATCGCGTCCAGGGTCGACTGGCCGGTGCCGTAGCGGTTGTCGAACATGTGCTTGGTGTCGGTGTCGTTGACCGCGACCATGGGGAAGCGCAGGGCTCCGGCGGCGGCCATCTGCCGCAGCCGGATCACCCCGGTGGTCGTCTCCTCGCAGCCGCCGCGGACGCCGGCGAGCGCGTCCGTGCGCTCGGTGTGCAGGATGTTGACCAGGTCACACCCATCGTCGAAGACGTAGTGCGGCGCGGTGTCGAGCGCGGCGCCGATGTGGGCGTAGTAGCCGTCGCGGTCGATGCCGTTGCGGGCGAAGGTGGCGATGCCGTACTCGGCGACGAGCGCCGCGGCCGTGTCGTCCTGGGTGGACAGCGGGTTCGACGCGCACAGCGTGACCTGTGCGCCGCCGGCCGCCAACGCCCGCATGAGGTTCGCCGACTCCGTGGTGACGTGCATGCAGGCCGCGATGCGCACCCCGGCGAAGGGGCGTTCGGCGGCGAAGCGCTCCCGGATCTGGCGCAGCACGGGCATCGCCCGGTCGGCCCAGTCGATCCGGGATCGACCCTGGGCGGCGAGGGCCAGGTCGGCGACGTCGTGGCGTGGCAGCCCGGCGGCGTCGGGGCGGCCGGACGGTTCGGGCAGCAGCTCGGGAAGATCGGCCAGATCGGACATGGTGCTCCCGTCGTGAAGGGGACGCCGCCGCCGGCAATGGCGTGGCCGGCGACGACGTGGCCGGCAATGACGTAGTTGGCAATGACGTAGTTGGCGACGCCGCCGTGGTTGGCGACGCTGTGGCGGCGACCGGATTCGCAGGCGTGGTCCGGCAACTCGAACGATGACGAGCCCGCCGAGAGGATGTCAAAGAAGCTAACAACCTGTTGTTAGAATCGAGGCCTCGAACGGCGCCTCGCCCGTACTCTTCGTCGCATGATCGGAACGACGTGAGAGGCCGGGATGGTGCCGCCCCACCCCGCCGGGAGGACTCGTTCGTGCGGTACGTGCTGGAGCGACTACGTCAGCGGGTCCAGCTCCGGCCCGAGCAGCGGCTCCCCATCGCGCGGGCGGCGGCGGTACTGGGCACCACGCCACGCATGCTGCGCTACCGCGAGTCGCTGGGCCTGCTCGTTCCCGCCCGCTCCCCCGGCGGTCATCGCGAGTACGGCGAGCGCGAGCTGCTCGCCGCCGCCTACGCCGACGAGCTGGAACGGCGCTACCAGGTGAGTCCCAGCGACCTGGCCTTCGCCGTGCGGGTGCTGGCCGAGGCGGAGGTCGCCGCCGACGTCCGCCGGCTCGGACAGCTCACCCGGCGCATCGCGCCGTCCCCGCCGGTCGCCGCCCTCGACTTCGAGGCGCAGAAAGGCCGCCGGCTGCTGCGCATGCCGGGGCCGGCGGGGGCCGCCGGATCAGGACCATCGGAGCCCCACTCCCTTAACGGTCGCTAAACAATCCGAGGCGTACCCCACACACCTGGCCCGCCGGGTCGCCCGAGCGGGAAACGCTCGTCTACCGTTACCAGCGGTATCGGACCGTCCATGCCAACTGCCGTGTATCGGCGCCCGTCCGCAGCCAGGTTCGCTTCGCCCCGAACTGTTCGGTCAGCCCGCGAGCGCCCGGGTGCCGATGAGCGACCAAGCGCCGGGTCACGCATGCTGGTTGAGGTTCCACGAAGATCCGGCGTTTCGCCGGCCCACCAAGGGGGTGACGTCGACGTCTGGCGGACGGGAGTCGAGCACTCCATCCCGGCCCAGCCCGCCCGCACCGGCGGGTGGTTCGTCGCGCGGGGGATCCGCTGGGGTCCCGCCCCGCGCCGACGGCACGCCCCGCGGCGTCGCGGCCGAACGCGCGGCCACGCCGCCGAGATCGGCCACCCCGTCACGGTCGGCGGCACCACCACGGTCGGCGGCATCACCCGGACCGGCGGCACCACCAGGACCGGCGGTGCCGAAGTCGACGCCGGTGGCGCCCAAGGCCGAACCCGCGACGTCTGGGCCGGCGACGCCCAGGACGGGAGCAGCAGGTAAGCCCGTGTCAGCGGGTACTGCGGGACCTGCGGGTAAGGCAGGACCAGCGGGTACGGCGGGACCAGCGGGTACGGCGGGTAAGGCGGGACCCGGAGGCGTGGCGAGGCCGGCGGCCAAGGCCAGGCCGACCGGAGTCGACGCGAAGATCCGTGGCCGCGTGGCGGCGCGTTCGGAGCCGGCCGGAGCTGGCTCGGCCGCGCCCGCCGCCGCGACGACGACGGTCCGCCCGGCAACCGGTACGG